>NZ_JBSKHS010000004.1:0-323161 GCF_057128685.1 Pseudomonas artemisiae | reverse complement strand
ACGTGGCAGCATTGGTGTGCTCTTCATAACAAAACGCCCTAGGCCAGCGAGGCCCAGGGTGGTGAAGATGTCAAAAATCCGGTATCCGGTTAACCGCAAGGCTGCTCCGCTTAAGTGAACAGCATTGCGGTCATGACCGGGCTCCGTACAGGTAGCCGTTAATTCAGGCCTGGCGCCACACCACTTGTTCTATGCCGAATTTCTCTGCCATGGGTTTGCTGGTTTTGCGCACTTTTTCCAGCCCGAACCGGCCGATACGGCCCACGCCAGCGTCGCAACTGGCCCAGTGCCAAGCGTTAGCGTTATCCATGTTGTCGGCGCGGATGATGAACGACTTGGCTGCACCGTGCTGGGTGTAATCGATGACGAATAGTTTTGCGCTCATGTCTAGTTCCCTCTCGTATTGAAAGGAGAAACCAAACGGCGCAAATAATTCAGTCTAATTGCTGGGCAACCGGAACCTGTGTGTTTTAAGGGACACGGTTCAGGCGCTCAGCAGCTCTAAGGTTTTAGCGTCTTGCTGGCCCTTGAAATAGCGGCTCAACAGGCCTTCGAACACTGCATCACCACTGGATGCCCGAAGAAAAAGCGTTAAACAAGAGTGCAGCTTCATAGCATCGACGCTGCCAAAAATCCCTTCGGCGCTGGTATTGGCAGGGTTATCGAGTAGCTCGCAGCATTCGCGCAAGCGCGGCCCGAGGGTAGGGTGGTCCCAGTACGCCAACGCTTCGGCGGCACCACTAAGGCCGTAATAATGAGCGGTATCGCTGCGGCCCAAGCCACGAAGCTGAGGAAACACAAACCACATCCAGTGGCTGGTCTTATGCCCCGAGCGCAGCTCTTTCACCGCCTGAGCATAGACAGGCGCCTGGGCTTCCACGAAACGTTGTAGGTCAAAGTCAGCGCTCATCAGGTAGCTCCCTAAGGTTTGCAAAGGCGCAACGGGAGCCCAATGACTCCCGAAACCACCTTGCACTTATGGCAGTGGATCGCCGCCCGTTACGCCGAATATTTCACCGGTGATGTAGCTGGATTCTTGCGACGCCAAGAACACATACAGCGGCGCACATTCGGCCGGTTGGCCAGGGCGCTTCATCGGGGTCTGCTCGCCGAAGTGAGGGATCTTTTCCCGCGGTTGGCCACCACTGGGTTGCAGCACGGTCCAGATCGGGCCCGGTGCGACCGCATTAACGCGGATACCTTTCTCGATGACCTGCTTGGACAACGCCTTGGTAAAGGCAACGATCCCGGCTTTGGTGGTAGCGTAGTCGAGCAGGGTAGCCGAGGGCTGGTAGGACTGGATGGACGCGGTATTGATAATGGTCGCGCCGGCTGGCAGAAGGGGGACCGCAGCCTTGCAGATCCAGAACAGGCCATACAGGTTGGTCTTTAGGGTAGCATCGAACTGCTCGGTACTGACCTCTTCGATGCTCTGGCGAGCGGTTTGCTTGCCGGCTACGTTGGCCACGATATCCAAGCCGCCCAAGGCCTTGTGGGCGTCTGCTACAAGGCGCTGGCAGAAAGCTTCGTCTTTAAGGTCCCCTGCAATGCCAACGGCTTTGCCGCCTTCGCTTTCGATCAAACGAATCACTGCCTGAGCATCTGCTTCTTCTTCATGCAGGTAGTTGATCACCACACTGGCTCCTTCACGGGCGAAGGCAATCGCAGTGGCACGGCCTATACCGGAGTCACCACCGGTGATCAGCGCCTTGCGGCCTAGCAAGCGTTCGGCGCCTTTATAGGTGCTTTCGCCATGATCGGGCTCGGGCGACATTTTGCTGTCCAACCCAGGGGCGTCTTGCGGTTGGTCCTTAAAGGGCGGCTGTGGATACTGAGTAAGGGGGTTTTGCATCTGGTATTGGTTCTTTGGCGTAGACACAGGTCTTTTCCTCTTGAGTGATAATGATTTTTCGAAAGGCACTCAAGGGCAGGCGTTTCACCGGACCGCGATAGTTTACGACCAGCGGACATTTGCCATCTGGTTCGCTACCGCCCCGGCTGAAAGGGTTATGCGGCGGGATCCAGTCGGCAATAGCGGAGGGCGGCGTTTTGCCGCGCGGTTAAGGTGTTGCCAGCAGTTACGTTGGTTTGCTGGGGGGGTGCCTGGGGTCTATAACTCAAGAGCAAGCCCGGGGATTGATGCGCTGTTGTGCTTCATCGCTTTCGCGGCCCGGCCATTGCCCTAGGAGAGTCACCATGAGAACCATCGGCCTAAGTGCCCTCGAAATGAGAGGTATCGTTGAGCGTGCGTTTGAACCCCTTACCTGCGTCTGCGAGACTACCTTCGGTCACTGCTTCAACCTTCGCATCGAAGACCCCCATACCAGCAAGGTGTACCTTGTCGTCGAAGGTATATCCGAGGATCGATTCGCCAGCAGCCGAGAAATCAGTAACCTGATCGCCCAACTACGCGCTGAACTGGAAAGCATCAAGTCGCCTATGCACCCGCTTTTGGGCAGCCAGCGAACCGCTTCGCGCGCCTTCTGAGGTACGGCCAATCGCTCAAGCCATGCGGCTCGCGGTCTGCATAGCCATAGGGCGCTGCAAGGCGCTACAGGGTCAAAACCCCTCCAGCACAATTTTGCCCTGTGCGCGATGGCTTTCGATCAACCGATGAGCCCTACGCAGGTTGGCGGCATTGATGGTGCCGTAATGCTCGCCGAGGGTGGTCTTGATGACGCCCGCATCGACCAGGCGGGCAACACGGTCGAGCAATTCGTGCTGCGCGATCATATCCGGGGTATTGAACAGGGAGCGGGTGAACATAAGCTCCCAATGCAGGGATAACGACTTGCGCTTGAGAGGCATTGCGTCCAAGGCCGCTGGATCATCGATCAATGCCAGTTGGCCTTGGGGCGCAAGGGCCGCGATCAATTGCTCGTAGTGAGCATCCGTATGGGTCAGGCTGGCAACGTGAGTCACCTCAGGTACGCCGAGCGCTTCAAGCTGAGGCGCCAAGGGCTGGCTATGGTCCACCACATGGTGGGCGCCAAGTTTTGTTACCCAATTGCGGGTTTGCTCGCGCGATGCCGTACCGATGACGATCAGTCGCGTCAGCTGGCGAGCCAACTGCACCAGCGTGGAGCCTACACCGCCCGCGGCGCCTACGATCAACAGGCTTTGGCCTTCACCACCGCCTTCGGGTACTTTCAGGCGGTCGAACAGTAGCTCCCAGGCTGTGATACTGGTCAGCGGCAGGGCCGCCGCTTCGGCGTCACTTAAGCTGCTTGGCTTGCGCCCAACCAAGCGTTCATCCACCAGTTGGTATTCACTGTAGCTACCTGGGCGCTCAAGGGCACCGGCGTAATACACCACGTCACCGGGCTTGAACAGGCTCACCCGCGCCCCCGTTTCAACCACAACACCCACTGCATCCCAACCCAATACCCGCGGCTCGGTTACTGGGGCGCGTGCTCTGACCTTGGTATCTACGGGGTTTACCGCGATAGCACGCACCTGCACCAGCACGTCTCGGGGCCCTGGCGTGGGTTGAGGCAGTTCGATATCCAGCAGGCTGTCTGGGTGATCGATAGGCAGCCCGGCTTCGAGGTAGGCAACGGCTTTCATGGCAAAGTACTCAAGGTAGTAGGGGGGGCTATAGTGAGGCTTTGTGTTTTCATGAAAAACGGGCAAAATCCAGCAACACTTTCTTGATATTAGTGAAAATGGTCCGGCTGGACGACTTGGCTTTATTCATTCGTACCGCGGCTTTAGGTAGCTTTTCCAATGCCGCGAGGGAGGCCAACGTGCTGCCTGGCCAGGTGAGCGCGGCGATCAGGCGGCTGGAGCTGGCGCTAGAGATCCGCCTGTTTGCGCGCTCCACCCGAAGCTTGAGGCTTACGCCCGAAGGCCAGCAGTATTTGCCTTTTGCTCGCCAAGCCTTGGATGCTCTAAGCGAAGGGGCGGGGCGGCTGCATCACGCCCGGCAAGCCTTACAGGGCGACCTGCAACTTTCAGCACCTTCGGATCTGGGCCGCAACCTGTTGCTGGGCTGGCTAGGCGAATTCCGTGAGTACTACCCTGGCGTTAGCCTGCGGTTGCGCTTGTCTGATCAACTGGCCGACGTGTTTCGTGACCCAGTGGACGTCGCTATTCGCTATGCGGTCAAGCACGATGCCAGTTTCGTAGCCCTGCCACTTTCCCAAGGCAACCGCCGGGTCGTCGTCGCCGCGCCCAGCTACTTGGCTCGGGCTGGGCGCCCCGCTACCCCGCAAGCCCTGGCCAACCACACCTGCTTACGGTACTTACTGGGCGGCGCCGTTTATGACAAATGGGGTTTCGAGCATACCGACGGCGCGCGGCTCAACGTGACGGTGGCCGGCAGCCTGGTCAGTGACGATGCCGATGTGGTGCGCCGTTGGGCGGTAGCCGGGGAGGGCATTGCGTACAAGTCCTGGCTGGACGTGTGCATGGATGTACAGGATGGGCGCCTGGAAGTGCTGCTATCGGCCTGGCGGGGCGAGCCGGTGCCACTGTATTTGGTGTGCCCCCATCGCGGGCAATTTTCGCCCGTGGTTCAGGCGTTGCACCTGTGGCTGCGCGAACGCCTGGCGCGGATGCCGCTGGCGCCAACGCAGCTGTAAATACCGCTCGCAAGCGCTTGGCGTGCCTAGGCTGTGCAAACCACAGCCTAGGAGCCTGTTCATGCCTGCCAGTTCTGACATCACACCGTTGTACCATGCCCTGATCAAGTCACGCTTACCCTTGTGGCTAGCGAAGGCTGGCCCCGATGATCTTCAGCGCCTCAATACCCTGGCCCAGCATGCCGAAGTCTCTCGCCGTGCGCTGGCGGCAGAGGCAGCTCATTTGCCTCAATACACAGACTATGCTGCCCAGGCATTGGCAAGCCTACTGGCCGAGTCAGGTCAGTCTAGGGTCGACCCCACTACCGCGGTGCTGCACTGGACCGACCCGGACGGCGAGAAGCCGGCCCTGACGTGTACCTTGGTCGAGGCGGCATTACGCAACTTTGCCGAAGCCGACGCCCTACCAGAAGCCTTTGGCCCAGGCTCTGGCGTATTTCGCGAGCGTCAAGCCCAGGACGCGCCAGTGCCCGCGACTCAACTCGGGATCACGCCATGGGCCTTTGCCCAGGCTTGCCGGCGATTGGATATCGGGGGTGGTTTCATGCGCCACCTGGCCGCTGAACTGCCGCTGCGTGTTACCCAAGGTGATTCTGACGAGGCCTCAAGCCTGCCGCGGCTGTTTTGCCAGGCTGACCGCGATGCGCTGGCGGCCGAGGCCTGCATCGCAAAACTCAAGGGCGAGGTGGACAACACGGGCCTGAGACTATTGGCTACCTGGGGGCTGGCCCCGGAAGCGGCGCTGGCGCCCCTGCCGGGCAGCGCCAAACGCCTACGCCTGAGCGGCTTCGAACTGGACCGCGTGCTCGTGATACTGTCTGATCACAATCAGGCTCAAGGCCGAACCTGCTTGCTATACGTCCCCAACGACCCGCGTGCCCCGCTGACTCAGTTCTCCAGCGTCGATGCCATGGCCAACGCCTTGAACGCCCGCTTGGAGGACCCTGGCTACCTGCGCTTTTTCGCAGGCTTTGTCGCCCTGGCACAGGAAGCCGCGTTCATCCGCGCAATGGAACGCGTACCGGCGCAAGACTTCGATGTGGTATTCCGAACCGCTTTGAATCCGCTCAAAGCATTGACGCTTGCGATCGGGGTGTTAAAAGGCGAACCAGTATTGCGTCGGCCTCGGTTGGTCATGGGCTTTTTACCGCTGCATGAGCTGTTCAGCGACCGCTACGCCAACTGGGCCCAGCGGACATTGGCCGACACCCAGGTACTAGCGGTGCCCACCGCCCGGGCCGACCGCCTGGCAACCATGGCTCGGCATGAACATTGGCTGGGGTTAGGGGAGCAGTTGGGCCTGTTCGTGTTGTCGTTCGTGCCGGGGGTGGGCCAGGCCATCGCGGTGTATTCTATGGTCCAGGCGCTGCACAGCGTATTCGAGGCCTCTCAGGCCTGGCTCGAAGGGGATGAAGCCCTGGCTCGTTCCCTGTTGATGGGTGCTGTAGAGAACTCCCGCAACCTGCTGCCCAGTCAGCCTCGCCCCGGCGAGGCCGAGCCCCAGGACTTACTCGACCGCCTGCGCCTGATCGCCCGCCCCAACGGCGAAACCCGCTTGTGGTTACCAGACTTGCACATGCGGAGCACAGCCCAACTGCCCGGCGGCGAAGGCGTGGCGGCCGTGGACGGGGTGTACAGGCAAGGCGGGCGGGCCTGGGTCAAGCTCGACGAGCGCTATGTGGAAGTACGCCCCAGCGCTACCCCCTATCGGGCCGAGCCGCTTATGCCGGTGGGGTTCACAGGCTATGTTCCCCGTTTGCTGGGCAACGGCGCTGGAGGTTGGCACGCCGAACATGAGCGGCCCTCGCAATGGCCGTTGGCGGCGTTGGTCCGCCGCAGTGGGAATGAGGCCATAGGATTAAGTGACGCGACCATCGCACAGGCATGGCGCTTCGCCGGCTTGGCCGAGCATGAGTTGCAGGCTGCCACTGGGCGCGGGGAGCGCCTGCCTGGACTGCTGCGCTATTGGCTGCATAGGCGAGCCAAGGCAGCGCAACTGGAGCAGGCCATTACCTTGTTGCGCGGCCAGGCGCGACAACCCGTGGCGCATCCGGCGGTGGTCCGCACGTTGCTTGACGTACCAGGCTGGCCGTCGGAAATCGGTGTGGCCCTAAAGCAGGCAGACGGCACCTTCCTCGAGCTGAAGGCCCAAACCATCCATAGCGTGCGCCTGACGGCAAAGCAATTGGCCAACGGTGACTGGGTGTCGGCCTTGGTGACTCAGTTGGGCGTGAACGACCTGGCTTCCTTGCTCGATGAACCCGGTGCTCTGACAAACGCGGCTCGGCGCCTGGCGGCGAGATGGGCGCGGGTATTGGAGGCCGAGCGCGGTAATGTGCTACGCGACTTGAGCGAAGCGTCAACGGATAACGCGCCAGAGCAGGCTAACGCGCTGTCTACCCTGGGCAGGCACTTTCCCTCCGTGCCTCGAACAGTGCTGAAGGACGTTCTGGACCTGGCTGACAGCGCGCAGCGCGAGCGACTGGAACAGGGCCGCGTGCCACTGCCCCTCGCTGAAGTGGCAGTGCAGTGTCAACGCCAGCTACGCATCGGCCTGGCCTGCGAGGCCTTGCAGGAAGGGCTGTCTACCCCTGACCGTGACGTTCTGCTCATGGGCCTCTTGAGCCGGCTGGAGGGTTGGCCACCTACGTTGGCCCTCGAACTGCGCCAGGCAGGCCCCTTTGGCCGCCTGGTCGGCCGGACAGGCCCCGCCGAAGGGCCGGCCCGAGTAATCGCCCTTTCCGCTGGCCAGTACCGGACCTACAACGCGCCCAACACCCCGCCAATGCAGGCGGCCAGCCTGGAGCAGGCGGTGGCGGATGCGGTTCGGGGCCAGGGCGGCATGCTTGCCACGAGCCTCGCCGATGGCACGGCGTTGCGCGAACGGCTTGTCCCTCTGGCGTTGGCCAGTCGCGCCGAAGTCGCCAGGTTGTTGGGCATGGCCAGTCAAAGCGCTCGTTTATTCCGACCGCCTACCCGCCTGGCCGACGGCCGCCTAGGCTACCCGCTGAGCGGGCGAGGCGCTGGCCACCCAGTAAGGGCTATTGAGAGTGAAATCGTCCAGCAACTCATAGAACTGTACCCAGAAGCGGACGGGCGCACTCACCACCTGCTCAGAGTCGAAATCGGTCAAGGCGCCGCGGCTTTGGAGGAACTGGCCCGCCGTCGACAAGCGCTGGCGGACTTGAGGGCCGAATTGGGCGAGTGGTTACGTTCCTCCACGGCTGAGGGTGCTAGCCAGAGCGCTTTACGGCCAGCGCGGGAGTTGGCAAGCCGGATCCTCCTGCAAGCCTGGCAACGGCGTTTTGTCAGCCCCCTGGCGGTCCATGCCGATGGGGTGGTACGCCATGCGTTGAGTCTGGCCTACTTACGTTTGGGCAACCGCCTGCCTGTGTTGAGCGCAAGCTTTACCCACATTCTCGAACTCGACCTCAGCGGCATGGAGCTGGAAACCATCGACCCGGCGTTCTTACGCATGTTCCCCAATGCCCGCGTGCTACGCCTCAATGACAATCCACTGAGGACGTTGCCCAGCGGTCCCGCCTGGCTCACGCAGCTTCGTGAACTGCACCTGCGTAATATCGGCCAGGAATGCGCCGGGCAATTTCTGAATTGGTTGCAACCGCTTACCGCCACCCTTAGACGCTTCCAGCTATCGGATAACCCAGGCCTTCCCGTTAACCAGCTAATGCCGCGGCTGAGTCATTTCCCTGGCCTGCAAAGCTTAGGTCTCGAGAATAACCAGATCCGCCTCACCCCTGAGACGCAAGGCGCGTTCAGCACGCTCGTCCGGTTGGGCTACCTCTCCCTGGATAACAACCCTCTGGGCCTGGCGCCGCATGTACAAGGCCTGCGGGAGTTGACCTGGCTATCACTGGCCGATACGCAGATAGACAGGTTGCCAATGGGGCTTGAGCAGTTGATGGCCGAACCTAACCTGCGGTTGATGTATGTCAATCTGTCAGGCAATGCCATCACTCACGTGCCCGACCTGTCAGCGACTGAGTTCTTCCGCCGTGCCGCCCGAGAACCGGAAGAGCCAGCGGCAGTGGAGTTCAACTTGGAGATAAACCCCTTGGACGCCGAGTCGGTGGCGCTGTTGGATCGTAGCGGCTTTGCTCCCGAGCAGCGCCTGGACGGCGAAAACGATGTGCCCGATCGCGACCCCGACCGTTGGCTCGAAGGCTGCCCAGAGCCATTGCAAGGGTTGATTCGCAACGCTCGGCAGGCACGCGACGGGGCAGACTTTTATGCCTTGCTTGGGCACGTTACGGATACAGCGTTGTACAGACGCGCGCGCTCGGTCGAAGAACGCGCCCAGTTGAGGGCACGAGCCTGGGCACTGGCGCAACGCTTCTTGATGCCGGGTGAAGATACCCTACCAGGCCTGACGGTGCTGCGGGACCACTTCTACGACATCGCCAGGGACGCCAGGGGCACCTGTGGCGATGGCGTAGCCTTGACCCTGGACCACTTCGAAGGGGAGTTCAACGTCTGGCAAGCCATTGCCGGGTCTATGCGGCCGGGCGAGGAACAGGCATTGATCGGGGCGCTGGGGCCTGCTCGACGCCTGTTCCGGCAAGCATTGGTCGATGCACAGGCGCAGCGGCTGGTGCAAGCTCGGCTCGCGCGGTTGGCTGGAGAGGTTGCTACGGACCCCGCCGCGGACCTCGCCGACAATGTACCCCCGCACCAATTGGACATGGGCGTGGACGAAGTCGAACTCCGGCTGGTGTTGCGCCAGCGTCTGGAAACCGCCTTGGACCTGCCGCCCACCAGTGCGCGGCTGTACGATTCAGTGGTCGGCGAGAGTACGGTGAACAGGATCGCCGGGCGTGTGCGCGCGCTGGACAGCAATGAAGCGTTTGCCCAATGGCTGGTGAACCATCAGCACATCTGGCGCATGGCGTTGGAACATCACTATGCTAGCCGGTTTGCCGAGGCCAGGGCGCCCTACGATGCCGCGCTGGAGTATGTGCTTGGCACCGCGGCCGGCGATGCCGTGGAGCCATTGTCTGATTCGGCTGTCGCCTTGCTCGAAGCCCTGGACCCCGAGGTCCAGTGGCGCCAAGAGACGGACCAGGGGCCGAGGCTGACCGAACAACAAGCCTACGACCTAAGCAACCGCTTGAGCGAAGCCTGCACCCGCACGGCCGATGCACTGCGGCTGCGCTTGACCCTCGCGTTGTTGAGCTGAAACCACGCAGGCCCCGAATCGCGGGGCCTGCGCGCTGCCCGTTCCATGGGGAACGAAGGCGGTTTCACCTTATACGGCACGATTGCGTGATGATGAACACGGGAAAGGGCCGTTACAGATCAGACAGGGAACAGTTCGCTTAGCTTCATGGCAAGCATCATGTCGCCTTCAGCTCGCAACTTGCCCTGCATGAACGCTTGCATGCCATCGGTTTCGCCGCTCACGATCCCGTTTAGGGTATCGCTGTCCATCACCAGGGTGACATTCGCATCGGGGTTTTCACCCTCCTGGATGTCACAGGTGCTGTCTTTCACGACCAAGTTGTAATGCTTGGTCTCGTCGATACGAAAACCAAATACCAGGTCGAGGCCCGCGGCAGCGGCGGCGTTGAACTTGCTTTTCATGGTCTGGATGGCTGAATTGACGTCGCTCATGGAATAATCCTGTTCAGATAAATGAAGGTTGGCGCTCGCGCCCAGTGATAAGTTCGGGTACCTGGCACACCCTGTTGGCGATAGCACGTCAGGGTTCCGAGCACCGAAGGACGCCCGACCAGGCTGAATAGGTAGGGGTTACCCATGCGCTATACCGCCGCTGCCAATGGAGGCAGGTTAGGGGGTGCCCCAGGCCCTGTCAACGGTGGTTCATACAAGCGTTTCAAAAGGCCGTTTCATCGTGCTTCACCCTTCGCACGCTCGTTAATCCCGCCCACCGTCCAGGGCGGCTATGCCGCGGCAGCGCTCGCCGGTATGCTGATGCACTTTCTACCCGCCGCAGGAGTCACCGTGGAGTTCCTCTCCGAATACCTGGGTTTTCTCGCCCGTACCGTTACCTTGGTCATCGCTGTACTGGTGGTGTTCGCCGGCATTGCCTCGTTGCGCGCCAAGAGCCGTCGCAAAGGGGGCGGGCAATTGCAGGTCACCCGGCTCAATGATCTTTATAAAGGCCTGCGCGAGCGCCTGGAGGCTTCGCTTCTGGACAAAGACGGCCTGAAGCGGCTTCGCAAGCAGCAGGCCCGAGACGACAAGGCACAGCGCAAAGCCAAGGTAAAGCTGGGGGACACCAAGGGGCGGGTATTCGTGCTGGACTTCGACGGTGATATCAAGGCTTCGGCCACCGAAAGCCTGCGCCATGAAATCACCGCCTTGCTTACCCTGGCCACCCCTAAAGACGAGGTTGTGCTGCGGCTGGAGAGTGGCGGCGGCATGGTCCATAGCTACGGCCTGGCGTCCTCCCAATTGGCGCGTATTCGCCAGGCGGGCGTGCCCTTGACCGTGTGCGTGGATAAGGTCGCTGCCAGTGGTGGCTACATGATGGCCTGCATTGGCGAAAAAATCCTCAGCGCGCCTTTTGCCGTGCTGGGCTCGATCGGGGTAGTGGCGCAGTTGCCCAACCTGCATCGCCTGCTGCGCAAGCATGACATCGACGTGGAATTGCACACGGCGGGTGAGTACAAGCGTACCTTGACCGTATTTGGCGAAAACACCGAGAAGGGGCGGGAGAAGTTCCAGGAAGACCTAGACGTTACCCACAAGCTGTTCAAGAATTTCGTGGTGCACTACCGCCCGCAACTGTCCATCGACGAAGTGGCCACCGGTGAAGTGTGGTTAGGGGTAGCGGCCCTGGAGCGCAAGCTGGTGGACGAGATCAAGACCAGCGATGAATACCTGGCCGAATGCGCGCGCGGCGCGGACGTGTTCCACCTGCATTATGCCGAGCGTAAAAGCCTTACCGAACGGGTAGGGCTGGCGGCCAGTGGGTCATTGGAGCACCTGGTGGGGCGCTTATGGAATACCCTCGGCGCCGGACGCTTTTGGTAACCCCTATATACCACTGAGCTTGGCGCCACAGCGCTACCCTCGGGCCTCCAGACAAGGAGGCCCCATGCCCAATACCCTGATCGTTCCACCGCTGCCCCACCAAGGTTTCCTACTGTCCCGCCTGCCCGCGTGGCTGGCGCGAGCGCAACCTGAGCAACGCCAGCGCCTTCATCAACTGATACAGGCAGCGGAAAACGCTCGATACGATCTCAAGGCTGCCATTGCCAAGTTGCCCACCGTAGAGGCCTTTGCCCTGTCACACTTGCAGCCTGTGCTGGCACGGCTGCTCGACGCAGGCCAGGACCCTCGTAAAGCGGTACTGCACTGGGTAGATCCGCAAGGCATGCGCCCGCCTATCGAACGTACCCTCCTGCAGGCGGCCTTGCAAAACTTCCATCAGCGAGAGACCCACGCCAGCGCCTACGGGGATGGCTCCGGGCTGTTCGCTGGGCTTGGGAGCGATGGCAAGGCTGACCGAAGCCGGGCGCTGGGCTTGCGCCCGGAAGCGTTCGCCAAGGCCTGTCGGGGCCTGGACTTGGGCGGGCGGTTTCAGCGCGCGCTTGCAGTGCAGGTTCCGGCACGCTTGCCCGGCGAGGGAGACCCCGTTACAGGCGTAACTTCCCTGGCCTGGCTCATGTTCACCTGCCAGCAGGCCGCGTTCATGGCGGATGCCTGCATTGCGCGCCTTGTCGGGCGCCTTGGGGCCGAAGGCCTGGCCTTGCTGGCCCATTGGCGGATGTCCCCTGAGCCGGTGGCGCCCATAGAGGCTCAGGCACAGCGGCTGACCCTGTTAGGCTTCCCACTCGCCCAGGTCATTGTGGTTGGCAGGCAGGCGCCTGGTCGCTCGGCGGCGACCGTGGTGGCCTACCTCCCGGGAGACCCGGAGGGTTCCGTGGCCGAGTATGCCGACAAGCGTAGCCTGGCGATGGCCTTGGGCGAGAGGCTTCGTTCCTCGGCCTTCTTGAAGTTCCTTGCAGGCTTTGTGCCTCCGACCCAGCGAACGGCGTTCATGGAGCGGGTGAAGCATGCGATCACCGCGGGGCGTTGGCTACCGCCCCATTTGGAATGGGTGCCGGTAAACGTGCCCGGCAATCCATTCGTAGAGGGTTACCGTATTTGGGCGCAACAGGCCATGGCAGAGGCCGCCACCGTGGCGGTGCCGACTTCATGGGTGGACCATCAGGACAGTTTCGAACGCTACGCTCATTGGGTAGAGGTGGGCGAGCAGTTAGGCCTGAGCCTGACCCTCATGGTGGGCTCGGCCATCCCAGGGGTAAACGTGATCGCCGACGCGGTGATGTTAGGGCAAGGCCTCTATAACGTGTACGAAGGCGTACAAGCATGGCAACGTGGCGATACCCGAGGGGCCATCGACCATGTGTTCGGCGCGGTGGAAAACGCCGCGTTCTTCGGCCTTGGCAAGCGACCAGAACCCGCTACGGTAGATTTCGCTACCCGACTGGTACCGGTGACCGGTGCCGATGGTCAGGTCCGCCTGTGGCAGCCGGCCTTGGAAGACTTTCGCGCCCATGACCTGCCTCCTACATCCATCAGGCCTGATAGCAGCGGGTTATACCGCCATGATGGCCGAACCTGGCTATGTATCGAGGACAGGTTCCATGAGGTTGTACCTCAGGGGGCGAACGTAGCGCGCCTGATTCATCCCACGCGCGAAGGCTATGCGCCAATGCTTTATGGGGACGGCTACGGTGGCTGGCGCACCGCTCATGAAAACCCGGCGCACTGGAGCAGCGCGACGCTGATCCGAAGGTTCGCTGATCGCTACCAGGCGCTGTCTGATCAAGCCCTGTTGCAGGCGCAACGCCTGGCAGGTATCAGCGATGCACAGTTGCGCCAGGCACACCTGGATAGAACGGGCATGCCGACGCCATTGGCCCATCTATTGGCACGTCAATTAGCGGCGAGGCAACTGGACACCGCCTTGGTCGCCTTAAATGGCAATGGTGCACCCACAGCTCCGGCTCCAGCTCCAGCACTGGTGGACGTACTGCGTGCTGTTCCTGGCTGGCCAGCAGAGGTGGCTGTGGCGTATCGAGCCGGGGAAAATACCGAAGTGTTTGGCTCGGCAACTGCCACACGGCGAATCCACCTGGATGAGGCGGACTTTACTGAGGGCAGCTGGGCCGGCAAGATAATCTCTCAACTGGACCCTACAACCATCAATGCTGTATTGGGTATGGATACGTCCCTGGTACCTGCTGATCTGGCACATCGGGTCTTGGCCGGCGCGTGGGCCCGGGTATTGGCGTCGCGTAGAGCGTCACTGGTTCAGCGCCTGGCCGAGCCCATCGCGCCCGCGGACCCAGCCCACGGTACGCTGCGCAGACACTTCCCAGGGCTTGTGCCGGAATCGATCGAGGCGTTGATGCAGGGTTGCCCCCGGACGGAACGACAGGCCCTGGCAGCTGGGCGACTGCCACCAGGGCTGGGTGAGCAAGCAGCCGAGGCCCTACGCCAGTTACGGCTAGCCAGGGCCTGCGAGGCATTGGGGCAGGGGGAAGCCAGCCCCGATCGCGACCGGCTGGCGTTCGGGCTGTTTTCAAGCCTGGGGCAGTGGGCTGGCACCCTGCGTCTAGAGTTGCGGGCCGACCATTTCCATGGCCGGGTACTGGAAACAGCTGGCGAGCCGATCGCTCCGCGCTGGGTCATCGTTCGCCATGGCGATGGTTATCAACCCTTCGACGACCAAGGCCTTGAGCTTGGGCCGCGCTCCCAGTTGGAGCAGGCCATCATGGCCACCCTCCCGGACAGGGTCCGGGCAGCCGCCGCTGGGCAAGCCGCGGATGCCGGCACCCTGCGCGAAGTACTGCTGGAGCGGGCGCTGGCTCGGCGAGACATGCTGCGCCAGTTGCTGGGCATGGCTCCAGATAACCGCCGGTTCTTCAGGCCTCCCGCGCGACAGGCCAGCGGCGCGGTAGGATATGCGCTCAGTGGGCGCGGTCTGCCAATCCCACGTGTGCTGGCGCCCCAGGATCCTCACCGGTTGGCTTTAGAAACGCTGTATCCAGAAATCAGCGAGGCCGAACGGGAGGAGTTGCGTGAGTCCCTAGGCGAAGGCGAAGCAGCTACCACGTCTCTGGCCCGGCTAAACGCGGACCTGGCCCGGTTGCGCGTGGAGTTGGGCCGTTGGGTCGCGCAAGCGGAGGCTAACCCTTCGCAGCAGGCCCTGGCCCATGAGGCGGAGCACCGCAGAACCTTTGCCGACAGAATGATCGACCTGTGGCAGCGACGGCTGAGCACCTTGGGGTTTGGCACGCACGGGTATGGGCTGACCGTGCGTGGCCTGGATATTGGTGAGTTGCCTACCCTTACCGTGCGTTTCGACCATGTGCGGCGGGTGGCCCTGCTGGACATGGGCCTGAACCAAGTGAATGACGGTTTCCTGGCCAATTTCCCCAATATGGTCTGGCTTGACCTGAGCCTGAATCACCTGCAAGTGCTACCGAACGTGAGTAGATTTCAGCAACTTGAACGCCTGAGTCTGGACTACGTGGGCAGGCAGGAAGCCCCGGCGGTGTTGGAAATGGCGACGCCCCTGGCTGCAAGCCTGGCGCACCTGGACTTGGCGGGGCTGGGCTTGAACCTTGGGCCTGCCGAGTTTCAGACCCTGGCCCAGTTCACCCGGTTGCACACCCTCGATTTGGAAGGCAATGCCATCACCCTTACCGAGCAAACCGCCATGGGCTTTGCCCTGTTGCCACTGTTGCAAAACCTCTCCCTTGGGACCAACCCACTTGGCCGGCCGCCGGTGGTCACGCATCTGGCAAACCTGGCCGTCCTGGACCTTAGCGATACCGCAATACGGAGCTTTCCACCCGGTCTGGTCGAGCTAATGGACCAGGAGCCGACCCGGCTGCGTGAAATCAACCTGTCCGATAACCTGATCCAGGAATTGCCCAATTTTTCCAACACGCGTTTCGCGCAGCTTTCACGGGACTATCACGACAACATCGAGTCCCTTCACTACGGCGCGGGAATCAACCTTCATGGCAACCCTTTGTCCGGCGACGCCAGGCAGAGGCTGCGTCGAGCGGGCCTGAGCTTCTTTGCTCGTTGGCACGCCTCCAGCGAATCGGAGAACGACGTGGGCCAGCCGGACCAGGACCAGTGGTTGCAAGATTGCCCGCCAACCCTTGCGCGGGCCATCAGCCAGGAACGCGCGCGGCACGAGGCTGCTGAGTTCTATCAATTGCTCAGCCGGGTAGTAGACACCGCGGACTACCAGGCCCAACCACTGCAAACCCGCCAGCGGGTGTGGGCCCTGGTACAAACCTGGCTGTTGCCGGGTGATCAGGTACTGCCGGGGCTTGAAGCCCTGCGTGACAGGCTGTTTGCCATGGCGCAGGACACCATGGGTACCTGCGGCGACGGTGTGTCCTTGACCTTGGACGAAATGGAGCATGAGGTCGAAAGCTGGAGAACGGTCGCCAACTCAAGCGCGCCTGGGGAGGGCCCCTTGAGGGAGTTGCTCGATTACCAGCGCCGAGTATGGCGGCGGGTGCTAGTAGACGACGCCGCCCGGCGCTTGGTCAGGGCCCGGGTGGCGCGCGAGGAAGGTCTCAGAGGTGCTCACCCCGAGCAGGCGCCACCGCTCGACCCACTGGACGACTTGCCCGACGCGCTGCTTGAGGAGGGCCTTGATGAAGTCGAGGTGCGCTTCTATCTGTTCCAGCAATTGGAAACCACCCTGGGCCTGCCGGCCAGCCGCGGCATGCGCTATAGCACGCGAGTGAGCGCTCAGACCGTCAACCGCGTGGGCACCGAGGTGTTGGCGCGCGATACCGTCGATGCCTTCGCCCGTTGGGTCGCTCATAGCTCAGGCTTTAGAACGTACTTGGAGCATGGCCACGCCGAGGCGTTCTCCCCTGTGCGCGAGCGCTGGCAGGAGGCCGCTGATTACCTGTATGCGGTGAGCAGCGACAGTGGCGAGCCCGCCCCTGAATGGCCCTCGACCCTCGACGGGCTAAGGGAGCAGTTGCCGAACGTAAGCTGGCCGGCGCCTGGTGAAGGCTTGACTGAACTCAACGATCAGCAGGTACGCACGGCCTACGCCTGGGTAAGCCAGCGGCAGCAGCAGGAGATGGACGCGCTGGCGCTTGAGTTGACGCAACGATTGCTGGGGCTTGAAAGGCCGGAGGCGTGAAGCATGACCGGCCCGGCGCACTCCTGTAAGGCGCCGGGTCGCCCGCAAGCCGGGGCTCGAGGGGTCGCACCGTCGCGGACGACAGCTGAACGCCCCTGTTTATCAACGACGTCGGAACAGCGGTCGGGGTTCGTCACTCGCGCCTTGGTAGGCTACGGAGAAGTCCCGCAGGCCTTCCAGCGCTTCGTAGGGGTCTTTATCGGCTCGCACGGCGAAGGCGTCAAAACCACACCGGTGCATGTAAAACAACTGATCACGCAGCACATCGCCTATGGCCCGCAGTTCCCCCTTAAAGCCGTAGCGATCCCGCAGCAACCTGGCATTGGAATAGCTGCGCCCGTCGGTGAACGCAGGGAAATTAAGCGCGATAACTTGAAAGTGACTCAGGTCACTGGCGATTTCCTCGGCTTGCTCATCGGCATCCAGCCAAACGCCCACGCCACCATCGCGGGCCTTGAGCGCGTGGGCATGTTCACGCCACAGGGCCAGTGGCACGATGTAATCATCGCAGTTGCTCAACTCGTCCAAGGTGACGGTCTTGGGCAATAGGTGCCAGGTTTCATCCACCACCTGGTTGTTTTTAATGATTCGCTGCATAGACGCGCTCCTTGAAGGGTTCGATGCCGATACGCTGATAGGTATCGATGAAGCGCTCGTCTTCAGTGCGCTTTTCCACGTACACGTCGATAAGTTTGCCGATCACATTCGCCATGTCGTCTTGGGCAAAGGAGGGCCCAAGGATCTTGCCGATGCTGGCGTCGCGGGTCGCGCTGCCGCCCAGGGACACCTGATAAAACTCCTCGCCTTTTTTATCAACGCCCAGAATGCCGATATGCCCCACATGGTGGTGGCCACAGGCGTTCATGCAGCCGGAAATGTTCAGGTCTAGCTCGCCGATGTCGAACAGGTAATCCAGGTCGTCGAAACGGCGTTGGATGGATTCGGCGATCGGAATGGACTTGGCGTTGGCCAGGGAGCAGAAGTCGCCGCCCGGGCAGCAGATGATATCGGTCAGCAGGCCGATGTTTGGCGTTGCAAAGCCAAACTCGCGGGCTTCGAGCCACAGGGCGTGCAACTGGGCTTGTTCTACGTCGGCCAGGATCACGTTTTGCTCATGGGAGGTACGCAGCTGGCCGAAGCTGTAACGCTCGGCAAGGTCAGCGATGGCATCGAGCTGCTTGTCGGTCAGGTCGCCCGGGGCGGTGCCGGTGGGTTTGAGCGAGAGGGTAACGGCCGCGTAACCCGGGCGCTTGTGGGCGAAAACGTTGCGCTGTCGCCAGCGGGCAAAACCTGGGTGCTCGGCGCTCAGGCGGGCGAGGGTGTCGGCCTGGTCACTCAACGCTTTATAGGCCGGGTCAACGAAGTGGCGCGCAACACGTTGCACTTCGGCCTCGGTCAGGGTGGTCGCGCCCCCACGCAAGTGGGCCATCTCGGCCTCGACCTTCTGCGCGAATACTTGGGGGGTCAGTGCCTTGACCAGGATTTTGATCCGCGCCTTGTACTTGTTGTCCCGACGGCCATAGCGGTTGTACACCCGCAAAATGGCATCCAGGTAGCTCAGTAGGTCTTGCCAGTGCAGGAACTCATTGATAAAGGCACCCACCACCGGAGTGCGCCCCAAGCCACCGCCAACCAACACACGAAAGCCCAACTCGCCCGCGCCATTACGCACCGGCTCCAGGCCAATATCATGGACCTCGATAGCGGCACGGTCGCTGTGGGCACCGTTGACCGCGATCTTGAACTTGCGCGGCAAGTAGGCGAACTCTGGGTGAAAGGTGGTCCACTGGCGCACGATCTCGCACCATGGGCGGGGGTCGACCAGCTCATCGGCGGCCACGCCCGCGAACTGGTCGGTGGTCACATTGCGCAGGCAGTTGCCACTGGTCTGAATGGCGTGCATCTGCACCGTGGCCAGCTCGGCCAGAATGTCAGGCACGTCTTCTAGCGCGGGCCAGTTGAACTGTACGTTCTGCCGTGTGCTGATGTGAGCGTAGCCTTTGTCGTAATCCCGAGCGATCTTGGCCAGCATGCGCGTCTGTCGCGAGCTTAACTGACCGTAAGGCACCGCGACCCGCAGCATAGGGGCAAAACGCTGGATATAGAGGCCGTTCTGCAGGCGCAGCGGGCGGAATTCTTCCTCGCTGAGCTCGCCGGCAAGGTAGCGGCGGGTCTGGTCACGGAACTGCTTTACGCGGTCCTCGATGATCTGTTGGTCGTAGTCGTCGTAAACGTACATAGGTGTCCTGTCTTCAGGCGGGTCAGCGCTCACGGTTGCGCACTCTTCGCAGAGCCGACGGAAGATACCTTTTTTGGCTTATCCACTGAAGCGAAGTTTTCTTATAAGGAAATAGCTAAAGTCGATATGCAAAGTGATTGATCCCGGGGCGTTCAGCGCGCAGGTGGCGAGTTACCCCAAGCTGAGCTTAACTGGGACTAACGTCCTACGTTGTGGACGAACAACAATAAAGGTATCGACCATGCGCCACCTTTCTGTGAAGCCTAAAAAAACCAGCCATCCTATCGACGCTTGGGCCACGGCCTTTATGGCCGTGATCGTCATTGCCGCCGTAGTGTTTTGGGCGACGACCCATTAGCTGATAAATTGGATTAGCCAGTGGAGGTAAGTTGTTGAAAAAACGCTTAGGAACGAGCAAAGCTTGCGAATTTTACCCTTTCTTATGATGGTATTCGCCAGCTAGCGCTGGCTCCTACAGAAGGAAGTTAGGTGTGAGTGGCAAATAACTGAAATCGTTATACTTTCTGTAGGAGCAAGCAAAGCTCGCGAATCCTGGCATGTCTGCCGATGGCATTCGCCAGCTAACGCTGGCTCCTGCAGTTCTATTTAAATAAACCAGGTAGGTTATTGTTTTAAAAGGGTTATGCCTCGTATCCCAGGTTTGGCGAGAGCCACCGTTCGGTTAGGGTCATGTCCTGCGCCTTGCGCTTGGAATAGCTAGTCACCTGGTCCCGGTCTACTTTGCCCACGGCAAAGTACTGGGCCTGTGGGTGAGCAAAGTACCAGCCGCTCACGGCCGCCGTGGGGAACATTGCATAATGTTCGGTCAGGGTCACGCCGCTGATGCCTTGCGGGTCAAGCAAGGTGAACAGGGTGCCTTTCTCGGTATGATCGGGGCAGGCCGGGTAACCAGGGGCTGGGCGGATGCCACGGTATTGCTCACGGATCAGGGCGTCGTTATCGAGCTGTTCGTCGTTGGCGTACCCCCAATGCTCCTTGCGAACCTGCAAGTGCAGCCACTCGGCGCAGGCCTCGGCCAGGCGGTCTGCCAACGCCTTGACCATGATGGAATTGTAATCGTCGCCAGCATCTTGGTAGGCCTTGGCTACTTCCTCGGCACCAATGCCGGCGGTGGTAATGAAACCGCCGATGTAGTCCGTCACGCCGCTGTCCTTGGGCGCCACGAAATCCGCCAGGCTCAAGTTCGGCTTGCCGTCAGGCTTGATGGTCTGCTGACGCAGGTGGTGCAGTAGGGCAACGGGCCGACCCTCGGTGCCGTAGACCTCGATGTCGTCGTCGGCCACCTGGTTAGCCGGCCAGAAGCCGAACACCGCCTTGGCCTTGATCAGCTTCTCGTCGATGAGCTTGTGCAACATGGCCTGCGCATCTTCAAACAGTGCCGTCGCGGCTTCGCCTACCACCTCATCGGTCAGAATGCGTGGGTATTTGCCGGCCAGGTCCCAGGAAATGAAAAAGGGCGTCCAGTCGATAAATTCCGCCAGCATCTTTAGGTCAATGTCTTCCAGCACTTTGACGCCAGTGAAGGTAGGGCATACCGGGGTATAGGAAGCCCAGTCCCACTTCGGTTTGGCCGCTACCGCCTGGGGATAGCTCAAGCGCTCGGTGCGGCTGCCACGGGCGGCGGTACGTTCGCGAACTTCCTGGTAATCCACGCGCGTGCGCGCCACGAAGGCCGGCTTGAGTTCCTTGGACAGCAGCTGGGTGGCCACCCCCACCGCGCGGGATGCGTCAGTAACGTAGATCACTGCATCATTGCTATAGCGCGGCTCGATCTTCACCGCCGTATGGGCCTTGGAGGTCGTAGCGCCGCCGATCATCAGCGGCAGGGTAAAGCCCTGGCGCTGCATCTCCCGTGCCACGTGGACCATTTCGTCCAAGGACGGAGTGATCAGGCCCGAGAGCCCAATGATGTCGCACTTTTGTTCCTTGGCAACCTGCAGGATTTTCTCTGCCGGCACCATCACCCCAAGGTCGACGATGTCATAGCCGTTGCAGCCGAGCACCACGCCCACGATGTTCTTACCGATGTCGTGTACGTCGCCCTTTACGGTAGCCATCAGGATCTTGCCCTTGGCCTCGGGCTTGTCGCCTTTTTCCGCTTCGATGAACGGAATCAGGTGCGCCACGGCCTGCTTCATGACCCGAGCGGATTTGACCACCTGGGGCAGGAACATCTTGCCCGCGCCGAACAGGTCACCGACCACGTTCATCCCAGCCATCAGCGGGCCTTCGATCACCTCGATGGGGCGCTTGAAGCCCTGCCGGGACAGTTCGGTATCCTCCACGATGTAGGTCGTGATCCCCTTGACCAAGGCGTGCTCCAGCCGCTTGTTCACGTCCCAGCCGCGCCACTCCTCGGTTTCGGCTTCCTTGGTGCTGCCATCGCCCCGGTACTGGTCAGCGATGGCCAGCAGCGCCTCGGTGCCTTCGGGGGTGCGGTTGAGCACCACATCCTCGACCCGGTCACGCAGGGCGGCGGGGATTTCGTCATAGATCTCCAGTTGACCGGCGTTGACGATACCCATGGTCAAACCATTGCGAATGGCGTGCAACAGAAACACCGAATGGATCGCCTCGCGTACCGGGTTATTGCCGCGGAACGAGAAAGAGACGTTGGACACGCCGCCGGAGGTCAGCGCATAGGGCAGGTTGTCGCGAATCCAGCCGCAGGCGTTGATGAAGTCCACCGCATAGTTGTTGTGTTCTTCGATACCGGTGGCCACGGCAAAGATGTTGGGGTCGAAGATGATGTCTTCCGGTGGAAAGCCGACCTGGTTCACCAGGATATCGTAGGAGCGGGCGCAGATACTCACCTTGCGTTGCTCGGTATCGGCCTGGCCGTCTTCGTCGAAGGCCATTACCACCACGGCCGCGCCGTAGCGTTTGCATAGGCGGGCATGATGAATAAAGGCCTCCACGCCTTCTTTCATGCTGATGGAGTTGACGATGCCCTTGCCCTGGATGCACTTAAGGCCTGCTTCGATGACCTCCCACTTGGACGAATCGATCATGATGGGCACGCGGGAGATGTCCGGCTCGCCAGCGATCAGGTTCAAGAAGGTCACCATGGCCTTCTTGGAGTCGAGCATGCCCTCGTCCATGTTGATATCGATGACCTGGGCCCCGGCTTCCACCTGCTGCAGCGCCACCTCCAGGGCTTCGGTGTAATTCTCTTCGCGGATCAGCCTGGCGAAACGGGCCGAGCCTGTGATGTTGGTACGCTCGCCCACGTTGACGAACAGCGACTGGCGGTCGATGGTGAAGGGCTCAAGGCCAGATAACCGGCAGGCACGAGGAATGTCTGGAATGGCGCGGGGCGCGTGGCGGGCCACGGCGTGGGCAATGGCGGCAATATGCGCCGGGGTAGTGCCGCAGCAACCCCCTACAATGTTAAGAAAGCCGCTTTGCGCGAAGTCCTCGACGGTTTCAGCCATTTGCTCGGGGGTTTCATCGTACTCGCCGAAGGCATTAGGCAAGCCTGCGTTAGGGTGCGCCGATACATAGGTACCTGCTTTGGTGGCCAGCTCTTCCAGGTAGGGGCGCAACTCCTTGGCGCCCAGGGCGCAGTTCAAACCCACCGAAATAGGGTTGGCGTGGCGCACCGAGTTCCAGAACGCCTCGGTGGTTTGCCCGGAGAGCGTACGGCCGGAGGCGTCGGTAATGGTGCCGGAGATCATGATCGGCAATTCAAAGCCCAGTTCGTCGAACACGTCCTGCACCGCGAAGATCGCCGCCTTGGCGTTCAAGGTATCGAAGATGGTTTCGATCAGGATCAGGTCAGCGCCACCTTCGATCAAGCCACGGGTGGCTTCGGTGTAGTTATCCACCAGTTCGTCGAAGGTTACATTGCGGTAGCCGGGGTTGTTGACGTCTGGCGACAACGAACAGGTGCGGCTGGTCGGGCCCAATACCCCGGCAACGAAGCGAGGTTTATGTGGGGTTTGCTGCGTTTTGGCATCGGCTACCTGGCGCGCTACTTTTGCCCCTTGCACGTTGAGCTCGTACACCAGCGCTTCCATGCCATAGTCGGCCTGGGACACTTGAGTGGCATTGAAGGTGTTGGTTTCCAGAATGTCCGCGCCAGCGTCCAAGTAAGCCGCTTCGATTTGGGCGATCACGTCCGGGCGTGACAGCAATAGCAGGTCGTTATTGCCCTTTACATCACTGGGCCAATCGGCAAAGCGCTCGCCTCGATAATCGCTTTCCTCCAGCCGATAGCTCTGGATCATGGTGCCCATGCCACCGTCGAGGATCAGGATGCGTGATTTCAACGCGTCTTGCAGGGCAGTGAGGCGGGCTTGGCGATCATTCATGGAAGGTGGGCTCTGGCGCGTGCGGTAAAGCCGAAGATGATAGCAAAGCTAAGGCGGGTTACGACGGGGCAGGAATGAACATGAACTCTATTCATGTTGAGGCGATCATTGTGTTGCTATAAAGCCGGGCAAGTACGTTCTGTTGCAACAACCAGGATGAGAGAGGGTCGCATGTACGAGGTCGCGCCTGACACGCGTGGTAAAGTTTTGCGGCAAAGGTAATGCAGATGTTGATTTCGATTCAGGCGCTTCGGGCTATCGCGGCATGGTTGGTAGTCTTTCATCACTTTATGCAGGTGTTCTTTGATTTCAAAGGGGGCGGAGCGCTGGGCCACCTGTTTTCAGCCAAGGGGTCAGTAGGCGTGGACATTTTCTTTGTCATCAGCGGCTTGGTGATTTACCTCTCCACCTATGACAAACCCCTTCAGGCCAAGGAATTCCTGCTCAATCGAGCCATTCGTATCATTCCAGCGTATTGGTTCTACACCCTGGCCATGGGGCTTATGCTGTGGACTGTCGGGCGTTATATGCCCCATGGGGTAGTGAACTGGCCAACCTTCATTTTATCGCTGCTGTTCATACCGGCAGAAAACCCTGGCGGTTATGGCTTGTACCCTACGCTCAACGTAGGCTGGACACTGAACTACGAAATGTTCTTCTACTTGGTGTTCTCCCTGGCCTTCGTCGTGCCAAAGGCATGGCGAGCGTTGAGTGTTGCTGTCGCGCTGCTTGCCGCCAGTCAGGTGCTTAGCCACCTGGGCTGGTCGTCTCGTTTTTATGCCAACAACATCATGTATGAATTCCTGCTAGGCATGGTGTTGGGCGTGGCTTGGCGCCGCGGCTGGATACGCAACGGCCTATGGCTGCCCTTGGCCTTGGTCGGCGCCTGCGCGTTGATGATTTATCACCTGGAGCCGAGCAATCGCCTGCTCAACTGGGGCCTGCCCAGTGCCGGCATCGTGGCCAGCTGCCTGGCGTTGGAATCCCGCTTTGCCCACAACCGCGTGCTCAAGGCCCTGGGGGACTGTTCCTATTCGGTATACCTGGTGCACCTGCTGGTACTGTACGCGGGCTGGTTCATCACAACGCGGTTTGGCATCAATGCCTATGCGGTGTTCGGCCTGTTCTGCGTACCCACCATTCTCGGGCTGTCATGGTTGAGCTACCAGTGGATTGAAAAGCGCCTCTATTACCGAATGAAGGGCTGGCTGATGGAGCCGCGCGTGAAACCTGCTCATGCTATAACCCGACAAAATTACTAGGACTTTCTCCAGCGCTCGCTTTGCCGTAAACTGCGGGCCAGTCTGTGAGGAATGTACATGAGCGCCATAACGATTACCGACGCGGCTCAAGAATACCTGGGCGACCTGCTGAGCAAGCAGAACACTCCCGGTATCGGCATCCGTGTATTCATCACCCAGCCGGGTACCCAGTACGCTGAAACCTGTATTGCCTACTGCAAGCCCGGTGAAGAAAAGCCCGATGACAGCCCGCTGGGCCTTAAGCGCTTTACGGCCTGGATCGATGCGGTCAGCGAGCCCTTCCTGGATGCCGCGGTAGTGGATTACGCCACTGACCGCATGGGCGGCCAGTTGACCATCAAGGCACCCAACGCCAAGGTGCCTATGGTCAATGAAGACAGCCCCATTAATGAGCGCATCAATTATTACCTGCAAACCGAGATCAACCCCGGCTTGGCTAGCCACGGTGGCCAGGTCACCCTGATCGAAGTGGTCGAAGACGGTGTAGCCGTGTTGCAGTTCGGTGGCGGCTGCCAAGGCTGCGGCCAGGCGGACGTGACGCTCAGAGAAGGTATCGAGCGCACGTTGCTTGAGCGCATTCCTGAGCTCAAGGGCGTGCGCGATGTAACCGACCACACTGTGAAAGAAAACGCCTACTACTGAGTAAGCCGTGAACCGAGGCCGCGCTTAGTCGCGGCCTTGGCTATGGCCATGCTTGCCTAAGCTGGCCGGTAAAGGTGTGCACGCCCGGCGCGGTACAGCGCAGACTCGTCGAACACCTCATTGCCCAGCACGCGGCCCACGATAATCAGTGCCGTACGCCGGAAGCCCTTTTTCGTGACCAAGGCTTCGATCGTGGCCAGGGTGCCTAAGGCCCAGTCCTGCTCCGGCCAGCTGGCTTTGTAAATCACTGCCACGGGGCAGCCCGCGCCGTAACTGGGCATCAGCGTTTCGACAATTGCTGGCAAATGGCTTACGCCCAGGTGAATGGCCAGAGTGGCGCCGTGGCGGGCCAAGTCAGCTAACGCCTCCCCAGGGGGCATGGGCGAATGGGCGCCGTAGCGAGTGAGGATCAGGGTTTGGGACACCCCAGGCAGGGTCAGCTCACTGCCCAACAACGCCGCGCAGGCCGCCACGGCTGTGACGCCTGGTACGATTTCATAAGGAATGTTCAGTGCCCGCAGGCAGCGGATCTGTTCGCCGATAGCGCCGTACAGGCTGGGGTCGCCCGAATGCACCCGTGCAACGTCCTGGCCGCGCCCATGGGCTTGGGCGATTTCTTCGAGGATTGCATCCAGGTCTAACTCAGCGCTATTGATCACGCGCTCGGCGGTATGCTGGTGCAAAACCGCTTCTGGTACCAGGGAGCCGGCGTAGATAATCACGGGGCAGCGCTGTATCAGCCGCTGGCCCTTTACCGTGATGAGATCCGGGTCACCGGGGCCTGCGCCGATGAAATAGACAGTCATTGCATATACCTTGGGTCAAGCCTGTTCAGCTGGGAATGGGGACGCCAGGGCAACCGTGGCGTAGGCGTTCTGTAAGCGTGCCACCACCAGCCGGGGTGCGCCGCCGTACAACTGGTGGCAATGGTTCAGGGCTGCGCTTTCGGCAATCCCATAACAGCCGGTGTGGCGCCAACTAACGACCGAGCGATGGCTCAGCTGGGCCTCGAAGCACGCCAGGGCCGGCGCGCCATAGCCTACCAGAGGGAAACCCAACGCCTGTGCCACGGCCAACAGCCCAGGCTCCTGGGTGCGCCGCTCGAAAGTGGCAAGGCCTTGCAGGTCCTCAAGCTGTGCGCCAATCAGCAGCAAGGCCTTATGCAACACTGCCCATACCTGTGCTTGCGGGCAGCCCTGGCGGCAGCCGAAACCGGCCACCAGGGGTTGGAGCGCATTCATGGCCGTTCAGGCGCCGGGGCTGCGGCGAAATAGCCAGGCACTGGCCAGGCCCAGGGCCAACCAGAAGGCCACGTTGATCCCTTGGGCAGCCCAGCGGAACTGCTGCGCCAGGGCTTGCGGTGCCAGGCTTTCATGCTGAGGTGGCTGGGGGGCGCCTATCAGGTGGGGAAGCACTAGCAGGGCCAGCCCCGTTACTTTTAGCGCCCAGCCCCTGGCAAACACCAATAGCGCCAAGGCCGCAGCGGTCGAGGCCGCGGTGCCGATCCACCACAATTGCCGGCTGCCCAGGTCAGCGGCCGCCGTGCCGGGCAACTCTGGCGGCAGGCCTAGAGTCGGCGCCAAGATAAACACGGTGTAGCCCGCCAGGCCCCAGAGCAAACCCTCAGGGGTACGGCCTGGGGCACGCAGTGTATAGAGCCCGGCCAACATCAAGCCAAAACCTACCGCAACCACCAGGTTACCCCCGGTGGTGGAGGCTAGTCGCTGCCAACCGTCTTCAGGCTCCCAGGCTGGCGCTTGGGCGCCAGGTTCATGGTCATGGGGCGCGGCCGCGGCGGTCTCGAAGGTCTCGGCCTTGAGAATCAGCGGCGTGAGCCACAGGCTTTGCAGCAGGGAGAGGAGCAGGGCGGCGAGCAGGCCGGCAAAGCCTGCCGTACGCAGGATACGAGCGATCATGGCAGGCACCTCAGTGGCAAGGGAAAGCGGCGCTGTGGCGGGTGTCATGGGCGGCGTTATGCACTGCGGGGATATGG
Organism: Pseudomonas artemisiae; assembly: GCF_057128685.1. Lineage (NCBI taxonomy): Bacteria > Pseudomonadati > Pseudomonadota > Gammaproteobacteria > Pseudomonadales > Pseudomonadaceae > Pseudomonas > Pseudomonas artemisiae. The sequence continues at coordinate 295,927 of NZ_JBSKHS010000004.1, read as the reverse complement.
GAGAAACCGGCGAAATACACCAGGCTTGCGCCCAATACGGTGGCTACACAGGCGGCTATGGCACGCTCGGCCAAACTGGCGGTGGCGGGAATGGACGACGGGCGGGCGGTGGTAACAGTAGGCATGGCGCTTCCCTCAGGTAATTAGCGGGCAGGCGCGCCGAACCCTTGCCTGATTTGGCAAGGCCGGACAGCCCGCCCACCGCGGGTGTGTCTAGAAAGGTCGACCGGGCCGGTCTCCGGGCTCGCGAGGGGCTGGCGCGAGTGCGTGGCACTCACGCTGCCTGAACGCTCCCCCTTCCCATGCCAGGGCACAGTGGTTTGGAAGCGCGCTCGCTTACCGTTGCGGGGGCAGCACCGGACTCACCTTGCGGCACACCGGTTTCCCGTTTCACCCTGTGAAGGGCACCCGAACGAAGGGCGTAAGCAAAGCACGAGCAGGGCAATCGGTCAATTCGAGTAGGCGCGAAAGGAGGAGGGGAAAGCGGGCAGGCGGCGTTTCAGGGCCCGCGCCTGCTAGAACAGGCACCGGTCACCGTCAGCTAGATATGCAGCGCATGCCCCAAGGCTCGCATCGCCGCCTCCTGGACCGCTTCCCCCAGGGTGGGATGGGCGTGGATGGTGCCGGCGATATCCTCTAGGCGCGCGCCCAGCTCCAGGGACTGGCTAAAGGCCGCCGCCAACTCCGAGACCCCAGGGCCTACTGCCTGCCAGCCGAGGATCAAATGATCATCTGCCCGCGCCACCACCCGCACGAACCCACTGGTGTCGCCCAGGCTCATGGCGCGCCCGTTGGCAGCGAAGGGGAAGCTCGCCACCAGGGGGGCGGCCCCGGCCTGTTCCGGTAGCTTACCGACCACGACGATCTCAGGATCGGTGTAGCACACCGCGGCAATGGCCGCGGGCATAAAGCTACGGGTATACCCGGCAATGATCTCAGCCACCATTTCGCCCTGGGCCATGGCGCGGTGGGCCAACATAGGCTCACCGGCCAGGTCGCCGATGGCCCAAACGTTGGTCATGCTGGTGTGGCAACGGGCATCCACCTGTACCGCCCGGCCAGCCATGGCCAGGTCCAGGCATTCGAGGTTAAAGCCCTGGGTGCAAGGCGTTCTGCCTACCGCCACCAGTACACTGTCAACGCTCAGCTCGACCGGGTCGCCGCCTTGGGTAGGCCGTGCAATCAGTCGTTTGGCCTGGGCATCGAAGCCTTCCACGGCATGGCCGGGCAGGGCGTGAATACCTAACGCAGCCAAACGCTCTATCACCGGGCGGGTCAGTTCAGCGTCGTAGGCCGGCAACAGCCGCGGCTGGGCCTCGATCACGCTCACCTGTACCCCCAGCTTGCGGTAGGCGATACCCAACTCCAGGCCAATATAGCCACCCCCCACAACGGCCATGCGCTTAGGCAAATGGGTAGGCGACAGGGCTAGGGTGGAATCCATGACTGCGCCGCCAACGGGTAGGTTCGGCAACTCCACGCTATTCGAACCGGTGGCCAGCAGCAGGTGTTGGCAGTGGATACGCGTATCGCCTACCTCTACGGTTTTGCCATCCACGAGGCGGCCCAGGCCATGGATCACCTGCACCTTGTACTTTTTCAGCAGCGCCGCTACGCCAGTGGTCAAGCGGTCTACCAGGGTGTCCTTCCAGCCTACGGCCTGGGCCAGGTCCAGGGTAGGCTGGCCCGCGCTTACGCCAAAAGGCGTGGGTTCGCTCGCCTGATGGAAGCGCTCGGCCACATGGATCAGCGCTTTGGAGGGGATACAGCCTACATTCAGGCAGGTGCCACCGAGGGCCGAGGCTTCCACCAGCACCGTTGGAATGCCCAGCTGGCCGGCACGGATGGCAGCTACATAACCGCCGGGGCCGCCACCGAGCACCAACAGCCGGGTTTGCAATGTGTGCATGGACGGGCCTTATTCAATGAAAAGGGTGGCAGGTTGTTCGAGCAGTAGCCGTACCGCCTGGATAAACCGCGCGGCATCCATGCCATCGACTACTCGGTGATCGAAAGAGCTGGACAGGTTCATCATCTTGCGTATTACCACGTGGCCGTCGACTGCCATGGGGCGCTCAACCATGCGGTTGATGCCAACGATGGCCACTTCAGGCAGGTTCAGCACCGGTGTGGACACAATACCGCCCAGCGCGCCGAGGCTGGTTAAGGTGATGGTCGAACCCGAGAGGATTTCCCGCTCTGCTTTGCCATGGCGCGCAGCCTCGGCGATGCGGGAAATTTCACGCGCGCTGTCCCACAGGTTCTGGCTGTGCGCGTTACGCAGCACGGGCACCAACAGGCCTTGGTCACCCTGGGTAGCGATGCCCACATGCACGGCGCCGTGACGCTCGATCACCTGGCGTTCGTCGTCGTAGCGAGCGTTGAGTTGTGGGAAATCCCGCAGGGCCACCACCAAAGCGCGTACCAGTAGAGGCAGCAAGGTCAGCCGGCCTCGGGATTCACCCCAACGGCCGTTGAGCTGTTGGCGCAGTGCCTCCAGGGCGGTGACGTCGATTTCTTCCACGTAACTGAAGTGAGCCGCGCGGCGCACGGCCTCTTGCATCCGCTCGGCGATCTTGCGCCGCAAGCCGATCACCGATACTTCTTGAATATCACCCGCGGGGGTGGCGGCGCGCGTGGCGCTTGGGCCCTGGCGCCAGGCGTCCAGGTCAGCGTGAACGATACGGCCTGCCGGGCCGCTGCCTTGTAGCTGGGCCAGATCGATGCCTTCATCCCAAGCACGCTTGCGCACCGCTGGCGAGGCCAAGGGGCGCTCGCCTGGGGCGGGCGCGCGGGCGCCCATGGCAGGGCATGCAGGCGTGGCGGCAGCGGTGGGGCTCTTCGTGGGTTCTGGTGCCGGCTTGCTCAGTGCTGCGAAGGCTGGCAGGGCAGGTTCGTGTTCAGCACCGGGCTTGAGGTTGCCGGTACCTTCGACTTCCAGGCGAATCAGTTCGCTGCCCACCGCCATGGTTTGCCCTGGCGTGGCCCCCAGGGCGAGCACGCGGCCAGTGACTGGGCTGGGAATTTCCACCGTGGCCTTGTCGGTCATCACATCGGCCAACACCTGGTCTTCGATAACGGTGTCGCCGACCTTTACGAACCATTCCACCAGCTCTACCTGAGCGATACCTTCGCCAATGTCCGGCATCCTGATCACATGCTGGCCCATCAACGCACCTCCATGACACGTTTCAAGGCCGCTCCAACCCGGTCTGGCCCTGGAAAGTAAGCCCATTCCTGGGCATGGGGGTAGGGGGTGTCCCAACCGGCCACACGCTCAATGGGCGCTTCAAGCCAGTAGAAGCAATGTTCCTGCACCAAGGCCAGCAGCTCGGCGCCCAGCCCGCAGGTTTGCGTGGCCTCGTGGACGATCACGCAGCGGCGGGTCTTCTTCACCGATTCCACCAGGGTGTCCAGGTCTAGCGGCCATAGGCTGCGCAGGTCGATCACCTCAGCGTCTACGCCGGCTTCCTCGGCCGCGGTTACTGCTACGTGCACCGTGGTGCCGTAGGTGATCACGGTTACGTCCTTGCCAGGGCGTACGATGGCTGCGCTGTCGAGGGGTACGCTGTAGTAGCCCTCTGGCACTTGGGCTGCGGCATGGCCGGCCCAGGCCGTCACCGGTCGGTCGTGATGACCATCGAAGGGGCCGTTATAGAGGCGCTTGGGCTCAAGGAAGATCACCGGATCGTCGCATTCGATGGCGGCGATCAGCAGCCCCTTGGCGTCATAGGGGGTCGAAGGCATCAGGGTGCGTAGGCCGCATACCTGGGTGAAGATAGCCTCCGGGCTCTGGCTGTGGGTTTGCCCACCGTAAATGCCGCCGCCGCAAGGCATGCGCACGGTGATCGGCGCGGTGAAATCCCCAGCGGAGCGAAAACGCAGGCGGGCAGCTTCAGAGGTCAGTTGGTCGTAGGCCGGGTACACGTAATCAGCGAACTGAATCTCGGCCACCGGGCGCAGGCCATAGGCCCCCATACCCACGGCTACGCCCACGATTCCGCTTTCGGAAATAGGCGTGTCGAATACCCGGCTGTTGCCGTATTTGGCTTGCAGCCCTTCGGTGCAGCGGAACACACCGCCAAAGTACCCCACGTCTTGGCCGAAGGTGACCACGGTCGGGTGTCGATCGAGCATTACGTCCAGGGCTGAGCGTATGGCCTGGACCATGGTCATGGCCCGGGTCTGTTCCGCCACCTGTGGGGGCTCGATCCGTTGTGCGATATTCATGGTCAGATCCCCATCTGCTGGCGTTGGCGACGAAGGTGCGCGGGCATTTCCTGGTACACGTCCTCGAAAATGGTCGCCGCGCTGGCATAGGAGTCCCCGCCCAAGGTGCCGTGGCTTTCGGCTTCGCGGGTGGCGGTAATCACCTCTTGCTCCAGTTCGGCCACCAGCGCCTCGTGCCGGGCTTCGGACCATTCGCCGATGGCAATCATGTGCTGCTTGAGGCGCTGGACAGGATCACCCAGGGGGAAGTGGGACCAGTCGTCCGCGGGGCGGTATTTAGAGGGGTCGTCCGATGTGGAATGAGGGCCGCCACGGTAGGTGACCCACTCAATCAGCACCGGGCCCAGGTTGCTTCGGGCACGCTCGGCAGCCCAGCGCGACACTGCATGCACGGCGAGAAAGTCATTGCCGTCCACGCGCAGGGACGCGATCCCGCTGCCCACCCCACGGCCGGCGAAGGTGCTGGCCTCGCCCCCGGCAATGTGCTGGAAGCTTGAAATCGCCCACTGGTTGTTTACCACGTTAAGGATCACCGGCGCCCGGTAAACGTGGGCGAAGGTCAGGGCGGTGTGAAAGTCAGACTCTGCGGTGGAGCCGTCGCCAATCCAGGCGGAGGCAATACGGGTGTCGCCACGAATGGCCGACGCCATGGCCCAGCCCACCCCTTGCACGAATTGCGTGGCCAGGTTGCCGGAAATACTAAAAAAGCCCGCGGCCTTGTTGGAGTACATCACCGGCAGCTGACGACCCTTGAGCGGGTCCTTATCGTTGGAGAACAACTGGCAGATCATCTCGAACAAGGGCACCTGGCGCGCCAGCAGGATGCTTTGCTGGCGGTAGGTGGGGAAGCACATGTCATCGTCGCGCAGGGCCAGCGCATGGGCAGTGCCAATGGCTTCTTCGCCCAGGCTTTGCACATAGAAAGACATTTTCTTCTGGCGCTGAGCAGTGACCATGCGGGCGTCGAAGACCCGGGTCTTGATCATCCCGCGCAGCCCTGCATGGAGGGTTTCCATGGGGATGGGTTCGGCCCAGGGGCCAACGGCCTGGCCGTTGTCGTCCAATACCCGCACCAAGCCGGTAGCCAGGTCAGCGGTGTCTTGGGCATCGATGTCCACGGGTGGCTTACGGGCGCTGCCGGCAGGGCTCAATTGAAGGTAGCTAAAATCAGTCTGGCACCCCGGGCGGCCCGAAGGCTCAGGCACATGCAGGCGTAACGGTTCTTGGGCATTCACGTCTCACAACCCTCGATTTTGTGTTTATTGGGGAGTTGCTGGAGCAGTAGAGCGTTGATTCTAGGCCCAGGGCAGGAGAGTTTTTTTCTCTTTTGGATCACGCGCGGCTGCACGCGTAGGTCAGATATTCTTAATCAAAGGCTAAAGCAGGAATAAATCACCTGCCATAACCCAACTCTATGGCGTTGGGGAAACGGATCGAAACTTTTTGCCGCCCTCTGTTACTAAGCCACAGGCAACTTCAGGTGAGGGTATGGATCGGTACGCGCCACGCACATGGCAACCCCATGAAAAGCCCAACCTGCCGGGTTCACCCTCGACCCCGGTGCATCCCACCCCGCGCCGCGTCGCCTATGCCTTAGTGGGCCTGCTGGTGGGCATCACGGGAGGGCTGGGCAACGCCTTGGTTACCGCCAACCTGATTTACCTGCAAGGGGCGCTGGGCGTGACCAGCGCGGAGATTGCCTGGCTGCCGGCCGCTTATGTGATGACCAACGTCACCATGAACCTGCTGCTGGTGAAGTTCCGTCAGCAGTTCGGCCTGCGCGCCTTTACCGAGGTGTTTCTGGCGCTGTACGTGGTCGTGACCCTGGCGCACCTGTTCGTCAACGATTTGGGTTCGGCCATCGCCGTGCGGGCTGCTCATGGCATGGTGGGGGCAGCGCTCAGTTCCCTGGGCCTGTATTACATGATCCAGGCGCTGCCTGCGAAATGGCGCCTCAAAGCCTTGGTATTGGGCTTGGGCACGGCCCAGCTGGCCCTGCCCATGGCTCGGCTAGTGTCCGAGGACCTGCTGCAAATCGCTGAGTGGCGCGGGCTGTACCTGTTCGAGCTGGGCCTGGCGATCAGCGCGCTGGGCTGTGTACTGTGGCTCAAGCTGCCCCCAGGGGACCGTTTCAAAACCTTCGAACCCTTGGATTTTCTGACCTTTGCCTTGCTGGCGCCGGGTATTGGCCTATTGGTGGCAGTGCTATCGCTGGGGCGGGTCGATTGGTGGCTGGAGGCCCGTTGGATCGGCATCGCCTTGGCTGCGGCTATCGTGCTGATCCTGGTAGGGCTGTGCATTGAGCATAACCGCCGCAACCCCTTGCTGATGACCCGCTGGCTGGGCAGTGGGCCAATCCTGCGCCTAGGCCTGGCAGTGGTGCTCATTCGCATGGTGGGTTCGGAGCAATCCACCGGTGCGGTGGGCTTTATGCAGTACCTGAACATGGGCAGCGAGCAGCTGTTCGGCCTCTATATGGTGATGTTGATCGGCAGTGTAGCGGGCCTGGTCATCAGCGCCTTGACCATCGACCCGGATCACCTGTTCAGGCCGCTCTTGCTCTCGGTAGGCCTGATGGCCATCGGCGCGTTGATGGACAGCTTCTCTAGCAATATCACCCGGCCCCCGCAACTCTATGTCAGCCAATTTCTGCTGGCGTTCGGCAGTACGTTCTTCCTGGGCCCGACCATGGTGCTGGGCACCCGCAACGTGATCGCCAATCCGCGCAACCTGGTGAGCTTTTCGGTGATGTTCGGGATCGCGCAAAACCTCGGGGGCTTGCTAGGTTCGGCCCTGTTGGGCACCTGGCAGGTGATCCGGGAAAAATTCCACTCCAGCCTGATCGTCGAGCAGTTGATGGCAACCGACCCCAGGGTTGCGGCCAGGGTGCAAAGTGGCGCGGCGGCCTATGCCCAGGCCATTGGCGATACGCAGGCCCGGGCCACTCAAGGCGTGCGCGCTCTGGCGTCGGCCGCTACCCGAGAGGCCAACGTCATGGCCTACAACGACGTATTTATGCTGATCGCCATCATCGCTATTCTGACCTTGATCTGGATGTCAGTGCGCGTGCTCTGGCTGGCGACTAAAACGCGCGCCGCGCAGGCGGCGGCAAACGCTCAAACCCCTGGCAAACCTTCATGACCGAACCGAACCAAGCCCCTCAAGCGACCACCACCACGGCCATCGCCGCCACCCCCGAAGGGCAGACGCCACCGTCGGTGGACGCCGTACAACCACGCTCGCCCAAGGCTCGGGTGTTGTCTGCCCTGACCTTTGGCGGCCTGGCGCTGTTGGGCGTGGCCGTGGTGCTCTACGCCTGGCAGCTGCCACCCTTCGCCAGTGCCATCGAGAGCACCGAAAACGCGCTGATCCGAGGCCAAGTCACCCTTATCAGCCCGCAACTGAGCGGCTATGTCTTTGAGGTGCCGGTGCAGGATTTTCAGTTCGTCAAAGCCGGTGACCTGTTGGTACGGCTCGACGACCGTATCTATCGCCAGCGCCTGGCCCAGGCCGAGGCCAATCTGGCGTCTCAGCAGGCAGCGCTGGCCAATAATCGTCAGCAAAAGCGCAGCGCCCAGGCTACCTTGGAACAACGCAAGGCTGCCATTGGTAGCGCCGAGGCCCAGCGACGCAAGGCTGCGGCCGACCTGCGCCGGAGCTTGGCGCTGGTCACCGACGGTTCGATTTCCCAAAGCGAGCTGGATGTCAGCCGGGCCGCGTCAGCCCAGGCCGACGCCAGCTTGGCTCAGGCCCAGGCTTCGGTGCGTATCGCTGAAGAAGACCTGCGCAGTGCGGACGTTAACCGAGAGTCCTTGGTGGCCGCCGTGAGCAATGCCCAGGCGGCCCTAGAACTGGCCCGTATTGATTTGGCCAACACCCGCGTGCTGGCCCCGCGGGACGGCCAACTGGGGCAAGTCGGTGTGCGCCTGGGGGCTTGGGTGAATTCCGGCGCGCAGCTGATGGCCCTGGTGCCTGATACCTATTGGGTGGTCGCCAATTACAAGGAAACCCAGATGGCGGAGGTGCGGATTGGCCAGCCTGCCACCTTTACCGTGGATGCCTTTAACCATGCGCGCTTAACGGGCCGGGTGCAGGAAATTTCCCCCGCCACCGGTTCAGAGTTCAGCCTGCTGCAAGCCGACAACGCCACGGGTAACTTCGTCAAGATCGCCCAGCGCATCCCTGTGCGCATTCTGGTAGACCCGGATCAACCCAACGCCCGGCGTTTGAGACCGGGTATGTCTGTGGTGGTCAGTATCGATACCAGCGAAGTGCCGGAGCAGGACAGGCAGCACCCAGCGCCCTAAACGCTGAGTGTCTGGGAGGAGGTCGACGCTGTGAGCTGATCGTGCGCCACCGGTAGCCACAACTGAGCGGTGGTGCCTCCCGGGCGAGTGCTGCTAAGCACAAAACGCCCGCCCAATTGTTCGGCCAGCCCGTGAACCATGGACAGGCCCAGCCCCGTACCCTGGCCGGGCGCCTTGGTGGTAAAGAAAGGTTCCGTTGCCCTGGCCAGGGTAGGGGCGTCCATGCCTTCCCCGGTATCGCGCAGGGAGAGGCACACATAGTCGCCAGGGCGCAGGCCGTGGTGCTGTATATCCACTGTGTGAGCACGTGCCTCGATGATCAAGGCGCCGCCCTCTGGCATGGCGTCTCGCGCATTTACGGCCAGATTGAGCACCGCCAGCTCTAGCTGGTTGATGTCACCCATCACCGGGGACAGCCACAGCGGGAAACGGGTTTCGATATGCACCCGTGGGCCAAGCGAACTTTGCAGCAGTTCGGACATGCCGCGAATCAGCGCCAGCAGGTCGATGGGCTCCAGGCAGAGTTGCTGACGCCGCGCGAACGCCAGCATGCGCCGGGTGAGCGCCGCCCCGCGCTGTGCGCCCTGAATGGCGTTATCCAGCAACGGGCTGATGCGTGGGTCGGCGGGCAAGCGTTTGCGCAGCATTTCCAGGCTGCCCAGTACCACCATCAGCAGGTTGTTGAAGTCATGGGCGATGCCACCGGTCAGCTGGCCCAGCGCTTCCATTTTTTGCGACTGGAACAAGGCTTCCTGGGCTTGGCCCAAAGCAAGCTCTCGATCTCGAGCTTCGGTGATATCCCTCGTGACCTTGGCATAACCGATCAAGGTACCCGCCTCATCGACGACAGGGTCGATCACCACGCTGGCCCAGAACCGCGTGCCATCCTTGCGCACCCGCCAGCCTTGCTGCTCGAAGCGCCCAGCGTTGGCGGCCAAGCGTAGTGCGCGTTGGGGCAGGCCTGCCGCACGGTCTTCTTGGGTATAAAAACGCGAGAAATGCTGGCCGAGGATTTCTGCTTCCTCGTAGCCCTTGAGCCGACGCGCGCCTGTGTTCCAGCTAGTGACCTCACCCTGCGGGCCCAGCAGGTAAATCGCATAGTCGGTAACGGCATCGACCAACAAGCGGTATAGGCTGCTTTCATCGTTTATTGGAATACGCGGGCTGTACGACATCAAGGTTCACTCGAGCAAGGCGGGGCGGTGCGGGCGGAGCATTGCATACGACCACAGTTGCAGGGATTCTACTGTTGCAAACAAAAAGGGTATAGCACGGGCGAAGGACGACTTGCCGCAGGCGACGGAAGAAACTTTCCACCCCGTTCGGTTTTCATAGGTACAGGCGCTCTGAAACATTGGAGGCCATCGGAAGCGGGCCGTAACCCGCGTGAAACGAGGTGAACGATGCGCAACACAACATCTGCGGTACTGCTGGCCGGTTTCTTGTGCATGACGCCATTGCTGGCGAATGCCACCGACGAAGTAAAAAGCGACTGCAAGGCGGACCAGGTATGGACGGATTTCCTCGGCCATGGCAGATGCTATAGCCACGGCGATAAGGCACCTGACCCGTACACCCGTGACGATACGGCCATCAAGGATTGGAAAAGCAAAGGCCTGACCGCCCCTGACGACAATGCCCAGTGGGTTGAGATCAGCGGCAAGTACGTGATGATCAACCGCGAGAACTCGGTGATTAAAGAGATCCATGGCGCCAAGAAGTAAGCGCTAGGTTGTTTTCGCGAGCTGTGCTCGCGCCTACATGGGGTATGCATCGTTGACCCTGCCTGTAGGCGGGAGCGCTAGCTCGCGAATCGGCACGGGTTGCATGATAAAAGCGGTGCCCCATGGGTGCAGCCTTGTCATTCGAGAGAAGCTTCTTAAGCCAATCAGCCGCTCAACTAAAAAAGGGCCGATACTAAATCGGCCCTTTTTTATTACGCGTCAATCAGCGGTGTAGGCTGGATGATTTCTACCCAATAACCGTCTGGGTCTTTAATAAACGCCAGGCTTTTCATACGGCCATCGCTCAGGCGCTTCTGGAAACTCACGCCAAGCTCTTCAAAGCGAGCACAGGCTGTTTTGATGTCTGGCACCGAAACGCAAATATGACCAAACCCGCGAGGGTCGCTGTTGCCGTCATGGTAAGCGAAGGCTGCGTCTTTCTCGGTCCCGTGATTGTGGGTCAGTTCAAGTACGCCAGGAATGCCTTTCATCCAGCGGTTGCGCTCAACGGCGTCGACCGGAATGCGCTCGCGATCAACCAGCGCCAGGAAGTACAGGCTGAATTCGGCCTCTGGGAAATCACGTTTTTCAACCAGGCTAAAGCCCAATACGCGTGTATAAAAGTCCAACGATTGCGTGATGTCTTTGACCCGCAACATGGTGTGGTTGAATACGAAGCCGTGAGTGGCCGCTTCCGGCTGCGCGGTAACGCCTGGCACGGTGTCGAGTTCTCTAAGGGTCATAGGGACTCCAGTTTCTTGCTTAACGAAGAGGGGTTCAGGGAAGGGGGGCACGGCAGGAATGAAGGCTGGCTCAAGGCCAAAAAGAAGAAGCCCGCCGAAGCGGGCATATGGGGCGCTATTCCTTTAGCGATCTTCATCCTGCGCGCCGGCCTGTGAAAAAAGCGTGAAGCCGTTTGCCATTCAGCGGCGTACCCAGCTTTCTACGGTTTCAGCGCCGTATTGGTCTTTCCAGGCCCGCAGCCCGCGGTGGTTGCCGCCTTTGGTCTCGATCAATTCACCCGTTTCGGGGTTCTCGTAAACCTTGACGACACGGGCGCGGCGGGACTTGGGCACAGGCGACGCCGCCGCGGCGCGAGGCGTGGAACTTTTGCTAGGGTCGAGCAGTGCGACAATATCACGCAGGCTTTTGTCATAGTGTTTCATCATATCAAGCAACTTTTGCTCGAATTCGATTTCGCGCTTGAGGCCTGCATCGTTTTTCATGACTTCAAGTTGAGCGAGTTGCTCTTGTAACGCTTTTTCGGCAGCGCGAAATTCAGCGAGTCTGGACATTGTCGGCGGCTCCGGCTAATGGGTATGCCTCCAGAGCATAGTGCCTGTTCAGGTTGAAGTAAATAATATAGCAGGCCTGTTTTAAGCGTGTTTTCTACGTACTAATAACCCTTAATTTACCAACGTCTCTGATGTAACGATCCTTACAACGGCACTGGAATATGTTGGCGGTACCGCTCATATACCTTTTGATAAGCTTCGACCTGTGCCGGCGCGGGTTCGCAACGGGTGCTGTCATTTACTTCTATACAGCCGGCGCAGAGCGCTTCCAGGCGTCGTGGCCCGCCGCCGTCGGCGCACCATGCCGCCTGAATCGCAGCGCCTAACGCAGCGGCCTCGGGCTCGCTGGTGCAGACCACTGGCGTGGCCATGACGTCGGCCACCAGTTGCCGCCACACCGGGCTTTTAGCCCCGCCACCCACTAGGCGGATATCCGCGCTGTGCATGCCCGCGCCGCGTAGCAGGTCCAGGCCATAGCGCAGGCCGAAGGTGGTGCCTTCCACGGCGGCGCGGCACAGGTTGGCTGGGGTCAGGTTGGTGGCGGTCAGCCCTAACAGCGTGCCTGTAGCGTGGGGCAGCGCAGGCACTCGCTCACCGTTGAGAAAGGGCAACATCAGTACCCCGTCGGCGCCAATGGGCGCTTGCGCTACCTGCTGGTTGAAGCCGGCCAGGTCCAGCCCGAACAGGCCCCGCACGGTACTGGTGACGTTAGTAAGGTTCATGGTGCAGATCAGCGGCAGCCAGCCTCCCGAGGACGAGCAGAAGGTGGCCACCGCAGGCTCGTCGCATATCACCGGCGTATCGGTATAGCCGCATACCGTTCCGGACGATCCCAGGCTCATGGTGAACAAACCCGGGCGGATATTACCCGTGCCAATGGCTGACATCATGTTGTCGCCGCCGCCACTGGCCACCACGGCATTGGCGTTTATGCCCAGTTGTGCCGCAACATTGGGCAGCAGGGTACCAATGGGCTGGTCGGCGCTTACGAGCTCCGGCAAACCCCGGCTCAAGCGGCCAGAGGGGTCGATCCCATCGAGCAGGTCTTGGTCCCACCGGCGCTGGCGCACATCGAAGTAACCGGTGCCCGACGCATCGCCGAATTCGCTGCAGCGCCGGCCGGTCAGCCAGAAGTTCAGGTAATCGTGGGGCAGCAGCAGGCTGTGGGCTTGCTCGAAGATGGCCGGGTGTTGCGCCTTGGTCCAAAGCAGCTTTGACACTGTATAACCAGGCGCAATGGCCACCCCCAGCCGCGCAAGGGAGCCTTGTGGCCCCCCAAGCTCGGTAAGCAGGCGGTCGTTTTCGTCGGTGGTTTCCGTATCACACCACAGCTTGGCCGGGCGCAGCACTTGGCCGTATCTGTCCAGCAGTACAAGGCCATGTTGTTGGCCAGAGACGCCCACGCCGCGGATCCGTTGGCCCTCCACGCCGGCCTCTGACACGGCGGCTTTACAGGCGGTAATCAATGCACTAACCCACTGAGCAGGGTCTTGCTCGCGGCGGCCATTGGCGCCGCTGATCATGCTGTGCTCAGCGGCGCCCCGCCCTAGCACCCGGCCCGTGGCCGTATCGAGTACCAGGGCCTTGGTGCCCTGGGTGCCACAGTCGATGCCTAGGAACATGGCGCATTCCTCTCGGCATTGAGGGCTTTGAGGGCGCCGTCCACGCCATGGGCGCGCAGTTGCCGCAGCTGGTGCTCGAAAGCTTCGACAAAGGCCGCGGAGGCGGGCACTTCAGTCCCGAAGATCTCTTCGCTGCCCAGCAGCCGCTGAGCCAGGCCTTCATCTTCGGCCACCAGACCCTGGCAGAAGGCCGCGCGGGGGTCTGGGATGCTGTATTGCTGGCCTTTTTCATCCCGCCCGCGCAAATACAGGGCCCAGGCTGCCACCACCAGGGCCGCGCGACGCAGGTCGCCCTGGTCGCGGATCAGCCGGTTCAAGGTGGGTACGGTGAACTTGGGAAACTTCGATGAGCCATCGGAACACACGCGCTCCAGCTGGTCGGCGATAGCCTGGTTAGAGAACCGCTCGATCAACGTGTCTTTGTAGTGAGCCAGGTCGATGCCCGGCACTGGCGCCAGCTGCGGGGTGACATCCAGGTCCATATAGTCGCGAATGTACTGGGTGAACAGAGGGTCGTTCATGGTTTCGTGAACGAACCGGTAGCCCTTGAGGAAGCCCAGGTAAGTCAGGGCCAGGTGGCTGCCGTTGAGCAGCTTGAGTTTCATTTCCTCGTATGGGCTCACGTCATCGGTGAACTGCACGCCCACGTCTTCCCAGGCGGGGCGGCCATTGCAGAATTTGTCTTCCAGTACCCACTGCACAAAGGGCTCGCACACCACCGGCCAGCGGTCGTCGATGCCGTGGCGATCCAGCAATTGCTGGCGATGGGCCGCGCTGGTCATGGGGGTGATACGGTCCACCATGGCATTGGGAAAGCTGACGTGTTGTTCGATCCACTGGGCCAGGCCCGCGCCATAGGCATCACCGGCCAAATCGGCGAAGGCCAGCAGGGCCTTGCGCGCCACTTCGCCGTTGTGGGGCAGGTTATCGCAGCTCATTACCGTAAAGGGCGCGATGCCAGCCTCGCGGCGGCGCTGCAAGGCGGCGCAGATAAACCCGAACACGCTTTTCGGCGCGCTCGGGTTGGCCAGGTCCTGCTGAATCAGCGGCAGGTGGGCCATAAACTCGCCAGTGCTGTCATCGATGCAGTAGCCGCCTTCGGTGATGGTCAGCGACAGGATGCGAATGTTCGGCTGGGCCATGCGTTCGATCAGCGCCTGGGGCGAATCCTCCGCCAGCAGCATATCGCGCAGCGCGCCGATGATACGCACCTCGGTATCCGGGGTGTCACCCAGTTCGAACAGGGTATAGAAAAAGTCCTGGGCGGCGAGGTCGTGCTGGGCCTTGCGGTCCTCGGCGCGAACGCCTGCGCCGCAAATGGCCCAGTCCAAGGCTTTGCCCTGGTTCATCAAGGCGTCGGTGTAATAGGCCTGATGGGCGCGATGAAAGCCGCCTACACCAATGTGCACGATGCCCTGGGTCAGTAGCGCTGGCGGGTAGGCCGGGCGCTTCACGCCTTCGGGCAGGTCGTCCAAGGCTCCGAGGCTCAGTGTGAGAGAAGTAGTGGTCATAAAGGCTCCGAATGTCAGGCCGCGGCGCGCAGCGGGTTGGGCACGGCCAGGCCGTTGGCGTCGAACAGGTGGCAGTGCTGGGCGTCCAGGTGCAGGCTCAGGCGTTGCCCGTATTGGCTGGCCAGGTCACCACGCAGGCGTAGGGTCAGGGGCTCGTCGGAATCAGTGCGTACGTGGCAGAAGGTGTCGCTACCCAGGCGCTCGCTCACGTCCGCGGTTACTGTGAGTTGGGTGTGCCCTGGCTGCGCCAGCTCCAAGTGCTCGGGGCGAATGCCCAGGGTCACTACGTCGCCTTCGGTCAGGCCCGCGCTAACACGGGGTAACTCCAGGCGCGCACCCGCATCGAGTTGGACCTCGCAGCCCTCGGCGTGAACCTTGCCCACACGGCCCTTGAGAAAGCCCATCTTCGGCGTGCCGAGAAAACCTGCCACGAACAGGTTGGCGGGGTGGTGATACAGCTCCAGGGGCGAGCCTACCTGTTCCACCCGGCCGGCATTGAGCACCACCACCTTATCGGCCAAGGTCATGGCCTCTACCTGGTCGTGGGTCACGTAGATCATGGTGGCTTGCAGCTCTTTGTGCAGGCGCGACAGCTCCAAGCGCATCTGCACCCGCAAGGCGGCGTCCAGGTTCGACAACGGCTCGTCGAACAGGAAGATCTTCGGGTTGCGCACGATGGCCCGGCCGATGGCTACCCGCTGGCGCTGGCCACCGGACAACTGCTTTGGCTTGCGCTCCAGCAGCGGCTGCAACTCCAGGATACGGGCAGCTTCGTTGACCTTGCCCTCGATTTCACGTTTATCACGGCCGGCCAGGTCCAGGGCAAAAGAAAGGTTTTTACGCACGGTCATATGGGGGTAGAGCGCGTAGGTCTGGAACACCATGGCCAGGTCGCGCTTGGCCGGGGTTACCTCGGTGATATCGCACCCGTCCAGTTCGATCTGGCCACCGCTCACATCCTCAAGGCCCGCGATCAGCCGCAACAGGGTGGACTTACCACACCCGGACGGCCCCACGAACACCACGAACTCTTTATCCAGCACATCAAGGTCGATGCCCTTGATGATTTGCAGGTCTTCGAAGCCTTTTTTCAGGTTGCGTACTTTTAGCGTAGCCATGGGCGATTCCTTGTGAGCAAGGCTGGCTTGGCCAGCAAACGGGCCTGGGTCATTTCACGGCGCCGAAGGACAGGCCGCGGACCAGTTGTTTCTGGCTGATCCAGCCGAAAATCAGAATAGGGGCGCAAGCCAGGGTAGAAACCGCCGAGAGCTTGGCCCAAAACAGCCCTTCGGGGCTTGAGTAGGACGCGATCAAGGCCGTCAGGGGCGCGGCCTGGGAACTGGTAAGGTTCAGCGACCAGAAGGCTTCGTTCCAGCACAGAATCAGCGATAGCAGCACCGTGGAGGCCAGGCCGCCCTTGCTGATGGGCAGCAGCACGCGAATCATTTCCTGGGCCAGGGTAGCGCCATCGAGTCGGGCTGCTTCAAGAATGTCCCGAGGGATGTCCTTGAAGTAGGTGTACACCATCCACACTACGATCGGCAGGTTGATCAGGGTATAGATGATGATCAGCCCCAAGCGGGTATCGAGCAGCCCGGCGCCCTTGGCCAACAGGTAGATGGGCATCAACACCCCTACCGGCGGCAGCATCTTGGTAGAGAGCATCCACAGCAAGGTGCGCTTGGTGCGCTTGGTCTCGTAGAACGCCATGGAGTAGGCCGCCGGCACCGCGATCAGCATGCTCAGCAGCGTGGCACTGAACGAGATGACTACCGAGTTCCAGGCGAAGTGGAAGTAATCACTGCGCTCCTGAATGTGCAGGTAGTTTTCCAGGGTAGGGGTGAAGATAAACTGCGGGGGCGTGGCGAAGGCGTCCAGCTCCGTCTTGAAGCTGGTGAGTACCATCCAGAAGATCGGGAAGAACACGATCAGGGCGATCAGCCAGGACAGGGTTCCGAGGGCGGCGCTTTGCAGGCGCCGGGAGGTCTTGAGCGTCATCATTCAGTTGGCCTCAGCCCTTGTCGGTCAGGTTTTTGCCGATCATGCGCACCAGCACGATGGCGGCAATATTGGCGATGACCACGGCAATCAAGCCCCCGGCCGAGGCCATGCCTACGTCGAACTGCACTAACGCCTGGTTGTAGATCAGATAAGCCAGGTTGGTAGAGGCGAACCCTGGGCCGCCGTTGGTGGTAGTGAAAATCTCGGCGAACACCGACAGCAGGAAGATCGTCTCGATCATCACCACCACCGCCACTGGCCGCGCCAAGTGGGGCAGGGTCAGGTGCCAGAAGATCGCCAGAGGCCCGGCGCCGTCGAGCCGCGCGGCTTCTTTCTGCTCCTGATCCAGGGACTGCATCGCGGTCATCAGAATCAGGATCGCGAAAGGCAGCCATTGCCAGGCCACGATGATGATGATCGACAACAGTGGGTATTCAGCCAGCCAGTCCACCGGCTGGGCGCCGAACAGCTTCCACAGCGCCGCCAGCACGCCTGACACGGGGTGGAACATCAAGTTTTTGAATACCAGCGCGCCCACCGTAGGCATGATGAAAAACGGCGAGATCAGCAGCACCCGCACCACGCCACGGCCAAAGAACTCGCTCGCTTCCAGCAGGGCCGCGATCAGCACGCCACCCACTACGCTGATGGCCAGCACGCTGAGCACTAGCACCAGGGTGTTCCAGGCGCCGGGCAAAAAGCCGCTATCGGTCAGGAAGTAGGAGAAGTTCTCCAGCCCCACGAACGCATTTTCGCCGGGGTACAACAGGTTGTAGCGAATCAATGAAAAGTACAGGGTCATGGCCAGGGGGATGATCATCCAGGCCAGCAGCAGCACGACCGAGGGGCTGACCAGGAACCAGCCGGGGTTGCGGAACAGGCGTCGGCGCGGCGAGGGGGTACCCGCCAGGCCTGCCTTGAGCGTAGATGCAGTCATAGTTGCATACCTTGAAGAACCGGGAGGGGCCGGTTGCCCCCTCCGGGAAGGGGCCTTACTTCGGATAGCCCGCGCGTTTCATGTCGCGCTCGGTACTGGTTTGAGCAGTGGCCAGAGCCTGCTCGACCGTGGTTTTACCGGTTAGCGCGGCAGAGAAGGTCTGGCCTACGGACGTACCCAGGGCCTGGAATTCCGGAATGGTCACCAGTTGGATGCCCACATAGGGCTTTCCATCCGACGCCTTGGGGTCGGCCATTTTCAAGGATTCGAGGGTCACCTTGGCAAAGGGCGCGGCCTTCATGTACGCATCGTTGTAGGTAGACGCGCGAGTACCTGGCGGTACATTGGCCACGCCGTCTTTTTCTGCCACCAGCTTGGCGTACTCTTCAGAGGTTGCCCAGGTCGCGAAGGTCCGGGCGGCCTCTTGCTTCTTGGAGCTGCTGGGGATAGCCAAGGCCCAGGAATACAACCAGGAGGTGCCTTTCTCCGTGGTTTCGTGGGGCGCAAAGGTAAAGCCTACGCTGTCGGCTACCTTGCTTTGGGCTTTGTCGGTGACGAACGAGCCGGCCACGCTGGCATCGACCCAGATCGCGCACTTGCCGCTGTTAAACAGGGCGAGGTTTTCGTTGAAGCCATTGCTGGACGCGCCTGGCGGGCCCGAGGCTTTCATGTTGTTCACATAGAAGGTCAGGGCTTGCTTCCAGGCATCGGAATCGAACTGGGGTTTCCATTGGCTGTTGAACCAGGTGCCACCGTAGCCGTTGGCCAGGGTGGTGATCAGCGCCATGTTCTCACCCCAGCCCGGCTTGCCTCGCAGGCACAGGCCGTATTGGTCCTTGCTCTTGTCGGTGAGCTTGCTGGCGAATTCGCCGATCTGGGTCCAGGTGGGTTTTTCCGGCATGGTCAGGCCGGCGGCCTTGAACAGGTCGGTGCGGTAGTAGGTGATGGAGCTTTCGGCATAGAAGGGCAAGGCATAGAGCTTGCCGTTGACCGACAGGCCCTCGCGTACCGACGGGAAGACATCATCGAGCGTGTAGTCGGCCGGGAGGTTTTCCATCGGCGCCAGCCAGTTCTTCGAGCCCCAGAGTGAGGCTTCGTACATGCCAATGGTCAGCACGTCGAATTGCCCGCCCTGGGTGGCGATGTCTGTGGTCAAGCGCTGACGCAGTACGTTTTCTTCCAGTACCACCCATTTAAGGTGAATGCCAGGGTTGTGCTCTTCGAAGGTTTTCGACAGTTTCTGCATGCGGATCATGTCACTGTTGTTGACAGTGGCGATGGTCAGCTCGGTGTCTGCGGCCATGGCTGGGCCAGCCAGTACCAGACCCAGGGTCGCCATCAAGGCGGGTGCCGAAGTGCGCATCATGCTCTCCTCTGGCCCGGGCTTATGCCTGAGCCTGGTTATTGTTTTTTTTAGCCGCAAGGAAGCGGTGGCGGGTGCCTGGCAGGGATTACACGCTTGATGGGCAGAAGAAACAACGCCAAGGGCGCACCTGGACTGATACTTTTTTGCAGCGCGGGGCCTTACCCAGCCCTTGGTAGCAACAGCGAGCTTATGCCTGGAACACCAATGCCTTGAGGCCCGCCTCTGGGTCCGCGTCGGTAAACTCCACAGGGTTGGCCAGGCGCTCGACGAAGGCCAACCCAGGTGCCTGCTCGGCCATGGCAGCTTGCAAAAAGGCCGCGGGCAGCGCCGGGTCGTTCAAACAGGCCAGCGCCTGCCCGCCGGGGGAGAGCAAGGCGGGCAGCTTGCGCAGTACCTTAGGGTAATCCCGGCTCAGGATAAAACTGCCGCGCTGGAAGGAGGGCGGGTCCAGGATGATCAGGTCAAAGGGGCCCTGACGGCCGACCTTGCCCCACGACTTGAACAGGTCGTGGGGCAAAAAGCGCACCTTGGACAGGTCATGGCCATTGGCGCGGTGGTTGTCCCGGCCCCGGGCAAGCGCGCTACTGGCCATGTCCAGGTTGACCACGCTCAAGGCGCCGCCCGCCATGGCGGCTACTGAAAAACCGCAGGTATAGGCGAACAGGTTCAGCACGCGCTTACCTTGTGCGTTGGCCCTGACCCAGCGGCGCCCTTCACGCATGTCCAAAAATAACCCGCTGTTCTGCGCCCGCCCAGGCTCGATCAGGTACGCCAAGCCGTCCTCATGAATTCGCCGAGGGCCGCTGGGCGCGCCGGCCAGCCAGGTCGCGGGGCTGCCCTCCAGGTAGCGCTCTTGCACTAACAGGCCCTGCGCGCCCGAAGCCGACCACGCCGGGCTGGCCAGGGTAGCGTTCAACAGGTTCAGCAGGCTAGCGTGGGCGTCTATTGGCAGGGGCTTGAACAAGGTGACCTGCACCAGGCCTTCGAGCCAATCCAGGGTCAGTTGCTCCAAACCAGGCCACAGTCGCCCCCGACCGTGCAACAGACGCCGTGCCTCCACGGGCGGTTCGGCCAGGGTTTGGGCCAGGCAATGTTGGAGATGGGCGAGGGCAGTGGCGTCCATGGTCAGGGGTTCGCGTTGGGCAAAAAAGGGCCGAGAGTTTACCCAAGCTCGCGCTGGCGCAGGAAAAAAATGGAACCCTTGGCTGGCGCGCCGCGGTCTAGACCGGATACCTACCGGTTAAGGGGAACAACCATGACGAGCATGACCGTCGGCGATTTTTTGGTGGAGCGCTTGTACCAATGGGGCGTGCGCCGCATCTTTGGCTACCCGGGTGATGGCATCAACGGGGTGTTCGGCGCCCTGGCACGAACCAAGGGTAAGATCGAGTTCGTGCAGGCGCGTCATGAGGAAATGGCCGCCTTTATGGCTGCCGCCCATGCCAAGTTCACCGGTGAGCTAGGGGTGTGTATCGCCACCTCTGGGCCCGGCGCCAGCCACCTGATCACTGGCCTGTACGACGCACGCATGGACCACATGCCCGTGCTGGCCATCGTGGGCCAGCAGGCGCGCACGGCCTTGGGCGGTCATTACCAGCAAGAGCTAGACCTGGTGTCCATGTTCAAGGATGTGGCCGGAGCATTCGTGCAACAGGCCAGTGCGCCGTCCCAAGTGCGCCACTTGGTAGACCGGGCCATCCGCACCGCGGTGGGCGAGCGTAAGGTGACGGCGATCATCCTGCCCAATGACTTGCAAGAAGAAGACTACGAAGAACCGGCCCGCGCCCATGGCACGGTGCACTCCGGGGTAGGCTTCAGCCAGCCTCGAGTGGTGCCCTACGAGCACGACTTGCAGCGTGCCGCCGATGTGCTCAACAGCGGTGAGCGCATCGCGATTTTGGTAGGGGCGGGCGCCTTGGGCGCCAGTGATGAAGTCACTCAGGTAGCCCAGCTGCTTGGGGCTGGGGTCGCCAAGGCCCTGCTGGGCAAGGCGGTGCTGCCAGACGACCTGCCCTGGGTCACCGGTGCCATTGGCCTGTTGGGCACCGAGCCAAGCTACAAGCTGATGGAAGAATGCGACACCTTGCTGATGATCGGCTCAGGCTTTCCGTATTCGGAATTTCTGCCCAAGGAAGGCCATGCCCGTGGGGTGCAGGTCGACCTCGCCCCGGACATGCTCAGCCTGCGCTACCCGATGGAGGTGAACCTTACCGGCGACGCCGCCGAAACCCTCACCGCGTTGATTCCCTTGCTGCTGGACAAAGACCGTAGCGCCTGGCGCAAGCGTGTAGAGGGCTGGCGCGCCGACTGGGACGAAACCTTGACCAAGCGCGCCCTGACCACAGCCGACCCTATCAACCCGCAGCGCGTCGTGTACGAGTTGTCACCGCGCTTGCCCGATGAGGCAATCATTACCAGCGACTCGGGCTCATGTGCCAATTGGTTCGCCCGGGACCTGAAGATTCGCAAGGGCATGCAGTGTTCGCTGTCCGGTGGCTTGGCGTCCATGGGCGCCGCGGTGCCCTATGCCATCGCTGCGAAGTTCGCCTGGCCCGGCCGCCCGGTGATCGCCCTGGTAGGCGATGGCGCCATGCAGATGAACAACATGGCCGAGCTGATCACGGTGGCCAAGTATTGGCGGCAGTGGGAAGACAGCCGCTGGATCTGCGCGGTGTTCAATAACGAAGACCTGAACCAGGTGACCTGGGAGCAGCGGGTGATGGAGGGGGACCCGAAATTCGAGGCGTCCCAGAACATCCCGGACGTGCCTTACCACCGCTTTGCCGAGTCTATTGGCCTGAAGGGCATCTTCGTCGACAGCGACGGCGATGTGGCCAGCGCTTGGGAGCAAGCCCTGGCCAGCGATCGCCCGGTGGTGATCGAATTCAAGACCGACCCTGACGTGCCGCCGCTGCCGCCCCACCTGAAGCTTGAACAGGTGAAGAAGCTGACCTCGGCCTTACTCAAAGGCGACCCTAACGAAGCCGGCCTCATTGTGCAGACCGCGCGCCAGGTGCTCGGCGCCGTGCTGCCCAAGCCCAAGTCATAAGCGCGGCAGGCTCGGCGCTCGATCCATGATGCGCGCTCATCCCCGGTGGAGCGCGCATTGAGCTATGATGCGGCAACTTCCCTTTCGGTATAGATAGAACCGTCTTGGCGACCGACTCTCTTCGCTTCTCAGGCCTCGCGCGCCGCTCCCGTAACCTGGCCCAAGCGCTGGTGGATGACTTCTCTCAGCGTATTGGTGAAGGGTTACTCAAACCCGGCGACAAGCTGCCCAGTGAAGTCGAGCTGATGGAAACCGGCGGTGTCAGCCGTTCGGTGGTGCGTGAAGCGCTGTCACGGCTACAAGTGGCTGGCCTGGTGGAAACCCGGCGCGGCATTGGTACTTTTGTACTTAATGCCTCTGGCTCCGCTAGCCCACGGCTTGACCCGACGACCATCGTCACCTTGCAAGACGTGGTGGCTATCTTGGATGTACGCATGAGTTTCGAGGTGGAAGCCGCCGGCATCGCCTCGTTACGCCGCACGCCTGAGCAACTGGCGGCCATGACCGAGGCCCTGGCGTTGTTTTCTCGCGCAAATGATACCGGCAGCTCGCTGGTGGCGGACTTTCAGTTCCACCTGCAAATCGCCAATGCCACCAATAACCGCTACTTCGTGGAAATCATTACCCATTTCGGTACCAGCATGTTCCCACGGGCACGGCTGACCACCAGCGCCATCGCGCGCCTGGACCGCCAGCAAGCTCATGAGCGACTGGTGGGGGAACACGAGCACATCTACAACGCCATCGCCCGGCAAGACTACGACGCCGCTCGCGCGGCCATGCGCGTACACCTGGCCAACAGCCGGGCGCGGGTGATCAAGGCGCACCCTCGACAAGAACAACGCTAGGATTGGAGTACAAAGGGATGAGCAACGGTCGCAACGTGGCATTGGTAACGGGCGCCGGTAGCGGGTCGTTTCTGGCTATTTACGTCGCCTGACTGGCGGCTGCGCGCCTCCTGCCGATACTATGCATAGTCCGCGTTAATGGCTTCTCGCCATAACGCGGCTTGGCGCAGGATCATGGGTATTGTCGGTACAGCTTGGAGCATGCATGAGTTCGCAGGAGTCAACCTTGCCAAGCCTGGCCCGCCTGTTGGCGGACGCTCACGCACAAGCCTTTGGCGCTGCCTGGGCTTTTTACCGAGTAGGCGGGCAGCTACAGCTTACGGGGGAGGGTGGCGCGCCTTGGGCTTGGCCCCACACCCTGAACGAACCCGCCCTGGACAGCTACTGCCAGCAGCAGGGCTTGCACCGGTGGCCCACCGGCCGCGGCGAAAGCGCGCTGGGCTGGTTGCTGGCGAGGGAGAGCGGGCAGGATACTGCCCAGCTCAGCGACCTGGCCATGCGGCTGGGGCTTCGCTTGCAAAGCGACGCGCTCATCCGCGCCCAGCATACTCAGCGAGTTCTGTACGACATCACTAACCTGGCAAGCTCTATCCATGACCGGGCCACCTTTATGGTGGGGGTGCACCGCCAGCTGGCCGACCTCATAGATGCCGAAAACTTTTACCTGGCGTTATACGATCGGCGCTCCGGGCAGGTGACCTACCCCTATTACGTGGATACCACTGATGACGAGGCGGTGGAGGCCGATGCCAACGAGTACCTGGACCCACAGCGGCTCTCGCTGACCGGTTATGTGTTGACCACCGGGCGGCCCATGCTGATCGATGCGGCCGATATCCTCCAGGCTAGCCTGGAGGACCGTTTCCACTGCGTGGGCCATTGCCCGGAATTTTGGATGGGCGCGCCGCTGAAAAACGCTTCTGATCAGGTCTTTGGCATGATTGCCATGCAGGTGTACGACGTGAACCGGGTGTATAGCGAAGAAGACCGCGCGCTGTTTCTAGTGGTCGCCCGGCATGTGGCCATGGCCCTTGACCGTATTTTGCACCGCGCCCACCTGGAACGCACGGTGGCCGAGCGCACCCGGGAGCTGTCCCAGCTCAACGATGCCTTGCGCCAGCAGGTCAGCGAACGTGAACGTGCCGAGCACTTGCAGACCGCCCTGTTTCAGATTGCCGAACTGTCGAGCCAGCAAGGGGACATGGCTGAACTGTTTTCGCGCCTGCATGCCATCGTCGGGGAGCTGTTGTACGCCCGAAACTTTTATATCGCGCTGTACGAATCCGCCCAAGACGAGGTGACCTTTCCCTATTACGTGGACGACGTGCTTGCCCAATGCCCACCGCCCAGATGTGGCCAGCGCGGCTTGACCGAATATGTGATTCGTCAGCGGCGCCCCTGCCTGGTGAACTTCGAGGATGCCAGCCAATTGGTCGAGCAGGGTGAAATCCACAGCACCAAGGAGCCGATACGCTCCCAGTCATGGCTGGGCATCCCTTTGTTCGACGACGGCCAGGTGCGTGGCGTGCTGGTGGTGCAGAGTTATATCCCAAGCGTTCGCTACACCCAACGCGACCAGGAGCTGCTGACGTTCGTGTCTCGGCATATCGACACCGCCCTTGCTCGGCGCAGCGCCGCCGAGGCCGTTCACGCGGCCAACCTGAAGCTTGAAGCACGCGTGCAAGACCGCACTCGCGAGCTGGACCTGGCCAACGCCAAGTTGCAACACGAGAACGCCCACGATGCGCTGACCGGTTTGCCCAACCGTACCCACTTGCAGGACCGCCTGGGGCAGGCCTGGCGCGAGTTTCGCCAGGAGGGCCGGCAATTGGTGGTGATGTTCCTGGACCTGGACCGCTTCAAGCTGATCAACGACAGCCGCGGTCATCACTTCGGCGACCTGTTGTTGATGGAGGCCGCGGCGCGCTTGCGCAGTTGCCTCAGAGAATCAGACCTGCTCGCCCGGCTGGGCGGTGACGAGTTCGCCGTGCTTGCCCCCGAAGCCCCGGTGGACATCGCCGTGGGCATCGCCGAGCGCATTCTGGCGGCCTTTGACCTGCCGTTTCACATCGACGGCCAGGCGGTCTTTTCCTCGTGCAGTATTGGTATCGTCAGCGCCGATGAGCAGTTCCATCAAGAGCCGGCAGACCTGCTGCGTGACGCCGATACGGCCATGTATCGAGTCAAGAACGCCGGGCGCGACAGTTACGCGGTGTTCAACCAGGAGTTGCGCCGGGAGTTCTCCGACCAATTGGAGCGCGAAGGGGCGCTGCGCAATGCCATGAAGGTCAACAATGAGCTGGTACCGTACTTCCAGCCCATCATCGATGTGAGCAGCGGCCGGCTGGTAGCCTTGGAAGCATTGATCCGCTGGCGCCAGCCTAACGGCCAGGTGCTGGCGCCTGGGGCGTTTCTGCCTGCCCTGGAGGGGTTGCGGCTGATCGGCCGGCTAGACCTGTACATGATGCGCTGTATCGCCACCATCCTGGCCCGTCCGGAAAACAGCCACTGGCCCACGGTGCACGTGAACTGTTCCAGTTACAGCATTACCCGGCTGGAGTTCGCCGATGAGGTGCTGGAACTATTGGCCGCCTTCGGCGTGGCCCCAGGGCGGATCTGCCTGGAGTTGACCGAAGGAGCGTTGGTAGCCGAACCGGAGCGGGCCCGCCAGAGCATGCAAAAACTCGCCGACCAGGGAATGTCTGTGGTGTTGGACGACTTCGGCGCCGGCTTCTCATCCTTGAG
Organism: Pseudomonas artemisiae; assembly: GCF_057128685.1. Classification (NCBI taxonomy): domain Bacteria; kingdom Pseudomonadati; phylum Pseudomonadota; class Gammaproteobacteria; order Pseudomonadales; family Pseudomonadaceae; genus Pseudomonas; species Pseudomonas artemisiae. The sequence goes on along the minus strand of NZ_JBSKHS010000004.1, from coordinate 270,292 downwards.
CTATGTGCATCAGTTCCGCTTCACGGGCCTGAAGATCGACAAGTCGTTTATCCTGGAGCTTACTGCCAGCGCGCGCAGCCGTGCTATCGTCCGGGCCATCGTGCGCATGGCTGAGTCTCTGGGATTATCGGTAGTGGCCGAGGGTGTCGAAGATGCCGCCTCGCTGCATTTGCTGCGCGAGATGGGTACCGGGCAAGCCCAGGGTTACCATTTCGCCAAACCCTTGGCGATAGAAGCCTTGCAGGGCACCTGGTTGTAAACAGGCCGAGGGAACCGTGGCGCGGCGATAATGCCCAAGGCCTATCGAAGGGAGCCTGTATGCTTGAAGCCTTGATCGTGTTCGCTACCGTGGTGGGTATGGAGCTGTTTTCCGTGTTCGCCCATAAATACATCATGCATGGCTGGGGCTGGGGCTGGCACCGATCGCACCATGAACCGCGAACGGGCTGGTTCGAGCTTAACGACCTGTATGCGGTAGTGTTCGCGGGGCTGGCCATTGTGCTGATTGCCGTGGGTACCACCGGGGCCTATCCGCTGCAGTGGGTCGGGGCAGGCATGACGGCCTATGGCGCGCTGTATTTCATCGCCCACGACGGCCTGGTACACCGCCGCTGGCCTTTCAAGTACCTGCCACGACGGGGCTATTTCAAGCGGCTATATCAGGCACACAGGTTGCACCATGCGGTGGGCGGCAAAGAGGGGTGTGTGTCCTTTGGCTTTCTCTACGCACCGCCGGTGAGCCAGCTCAAGGCGCAATTGAAAGCGGCAAAAGCGGCCGGGAACGCGCAGGTACCGTAGCAGCAGGCCTTGGCCGCGACCGGGCTTAACACGGCGGCATGGTCGGTCGCTGGCAAGCCAGGCTGCTACGCCGGTATATATGCGCTGGGGCAAGGCGTGTTTAGCGGCCAGGCGCGGCCCAAAGGCTAGGGGCGCGCGGGGCGTGCCGGGTCATGCGGGCCTTGGCGGCCAGCCCGAGGCCTTCGCCCAGGTACATGAGTTTTTCCCCTTTGCCGGTGCGCTGGCGTTCGTCCCAGGCGGTGGCCCCGGCGGCGCGCACTTTGAGCCCGATGGCTCGGTATACCTTCAGCGCAGTGGCCACCGCCCAGGCGCAGCGCAGTGGTAATTCGCCAACCCCGGCAACGGCCGAGTGGTAATAAGGCTCGGCTGCGTCTACCAGCCGCTCGGCCAGCAAGGCCAGAGTAGGGCGATGCTCAGGCGCGCCCAGGTTCGCAGCGGTCAGTCCACACTCGCGTAACCAGGCCTGGGGCAGGTAACAGCGGCCTACTTCGGCATCTTCAACGATGTCTCGGGCAATGTTGGTCAGCTGAAAACCCAGGCCCAGGTCGCACGCCCGTTCCAAGGTGGCCGGGTCGGTAACGCCCATCACCCTGGCCATCATCAGGCCAACCACGCCTGCCACGTGATAGCAGTATTCCAAGGTGTCATCCAGGGTTTCGTACTGGCGGCCGTCGACATCCATGGCAAAGCCATCCAAGTGGGCGAAGGCATGCCGCTGCTCAATGCCGTGGGCCTGCGCCACCTGTTGAAAGGCGGCGAAGGCTGGGTTGGTCATCGGCTCGCCACGGTAGGCCGCGGCAGTGGTGTTCCGTAGACCCTGCAGCCTGAGCAAGGCTTCTTCTGGCGGAGGAGGCAAGCCGTCATGGCCCAATACCTGGCCATCGATCACGTCGTCGCAATGGCGGCACCAGGTATACAGCAGTAAGGCGCTACGCCGGGTGATGGGGTCGAACAACCTGGCGGCGGCGGCAAAGCTTTTGGAGCCTTGACGCATGGTCGTCGCGGCATGGTCCAACAGCGCCTGGTTCATGGTTGCAGGTCCTCCAGCATCAAGCGGGCGGTGGCCTTGGCCGAGCCGATCACCCCTGGCACACCCGCGCCCGGGTGGGTGCCAGCACCTACCAGGTACAGGTTGGGTATCTCGGCGTCGCGGTTGTGGGGGCGGAACCAGGCGCTTTGCCGCAGGATAGGTTCCAGGGAGAAAGCAGAGCCCAGGTGCGCGCCCAGTTGATCGCGAAAATCAGCCGGGGTGAACAGGCGGCTGGTAACCAGATGCTGGCGTAGGCCGGGCATGTACCGCTGTTCAAGGTAGTCGAAAATCCGCTCACGCAGTAGTGGGCCATGCGCTTCCCAGTCCAGGTCGGCATTGCCTAGGTGGGGCACGGGCGCCAGCACGTAATGGGCGCCACACCCTGGCGGGGCTAGGGAGGGGTCGGTGACACAAGGAGCATGCAGGTAGAGGGAGAAGTCGTCTGCCAGGTGCTTGCCATGGAAGATGTCCTGAATCAGGCCCTGGTAGCGGGCGCCAAAGCACACGGTATGGTGAGCCAGGTTCGGCTGCTGATGGTCCAGGCCAAAGTACAACACGAACAGCGAATTGCTGGCCCGCTTGCCGGACAGCACCTTACCCTGGCGCTCGCCCCTTGGATGGCCAGCCAGCAGTTTTTTATAGGTATTGACTACATCGGCATTGGAGGCCACGGCCACGGCAGGTATCGAACGCCCATCGGCCAGGCGCACGCCGCTGATTCGGCCGCTCTGGGTGTCGATGGCAGTCACTTCGGCGTTGAGCTCCATGCGCCCGCCTAGGTCCTGGAACAGCTTGACCATGGCCTGCACCAACGCGCCGGTGCCGCCTTTGGGGAACCACACGCCCCATTCCCGTTCCAGGGCGTGGATCAGGGTGTAGATCGACGACGCGGCGAAGGGGTTACCGCCTACCAGCAGTGCGTGGAAGGAAAACGCCTGGCGCAGACGTTCATCTTTGATAAAGCTGGCCACCATGCTGTATACGCTGCGCCAGGCCTGGAGGCGCGCCAGGCTCGGGCCAGCCCGCAGCATGTCGCGGAAGGACAAAAAAGGCACGCTACCGAGCTTGAGATAGCCTTCCTTAAATACCTCCTTGGAATACGCCAAGAAGCGCCGGTAACCCTCTACATCTGCCGGGTTGAAGCGGGCAATCTGGCGCTCGAGGGCGTCTTGGTCATTGGCGTAGTCGAAGCGGCTGCCGTCCTCCCAACACAGTCGGTAGAAAGGGGTGACCGGCAACAATTCCACGTAATCGGCCATGCGCTTGCCGCTCAAAGTGAACAGCTCTTCAATGGCCGTGGGGTCGGTGATGACCGTAGGGCCGGCATCGAACACGAAACCCTGATCCTCGTAGACATAGGCGCGGCCACCGGGCTTGTCGCGAGCCTCAAGCAGCAGCGTCTGGCGGCCCGCGGCCTGCAAGCGAATGGCCAAGGCCAGGCCGCCGAAGCCTGCGCCTGTTACCACGGTCATGGGTACGTCTGTCATGGTTTTTCCTGGGCAGGTGGAGCGTAATTGAGCATGGCCCTGATGGCCCGCCCTACCGGCACCGGCGGTTTTCCGCTGAGCAGGCGAGCTTTGTCGGCCAGGGTGGAGGTGCCGGCATAGAACCGCTGGATCAGCCCGGGCGGCAAGCGATGAAAGCGTTCCAGTACCCGCCAGCGTTGGGCAGGTACCGCGGCCTGAAACAGCATACGGTTGAGCAGGCGGAAAAACCGCTGCCGCCGCCAGAGGCGGTGCCGGTGGCGATACAGCACCGTCTGCATGGCATCAGCGCTAAGGTCCTGAGTGCTGGCGAGCAGGTCCGCCAGGCGCGCGGCTTCGGGCAATGAATAGCCCGTGACCGGATGGAACAACCCCGCGCGCAGGCCACTGCGCGCCACGGCCTGGCCCTCGGCGTAGAAGGCTTCGAATTGCCCGGCCAAAATGATAGGCAGGCTGCCTTGCTCTTCGCGCAGGGTCTCCACCACCTGCCAGCCCTGGGCCAGGGCGTACTGGCCAATACGCTGTCGCAACGAGTCGGCGTCTGGCGCGGCGTGTTCGCTGTAGTAGGTGTCCTCAATCAGCAGCCGGTCTGCGTCCAAAGGCAAGACATAGACAAAGCGGTAACCGTCCAGTTGCTCTACCTTGGCATCCATCACGATGGGCCGCTGTAGGCCGTGGGGCTTGGCCAGGCGTACCTCCTGGCCTAGAAAACGCTGGTAGCCCAGGCGCAGGTGGGTACTGGGGGTAAGCCCCCGGCCATCGATCACTGCTCGAGCACAGAGGGTTTCGCCGCTGTCCAGTTGCACCGTGTCTGGCGTCAGGCGCAGTACGGCGGTGCCTAGGAGCATGTTGCGGCCCAGCGCGGCGGTGATGATATCAGCGAAGTGTTCCCCCGCGATGCTGCAATAGGCGCCAGCGAAGGTCCGCTCCAGATTGGGGAAGCGTACGTCGTAACCCTCCCAGCGATGGCTGATCAGGGGTTGCAACCACTGCTGCTGCTCAGTGGACAGGTCGCTTTCGTGGAAGGACCAGGTGTGGCTGCCCCCCAGGGCAGGGGCCTGATCCAGCACCAGTACGGACAACTCCGGGCGCGCGGCCTGCAAGCGCCAGGCGAGCAGGCCATTGGCCAAGCCGCCACCGACCAGAATCAAATCCCAGACGCGCTTCATGTCAGCCCCCCGGCGTAAGCCGGTTGGCCGGTGCTGATTACCTGCTCGATGATTGCCGCGGCACGCTCCGCACCGCCGGCCGCTCGCAGTTGTGCATCCAGGGCACTGAGGCAGCCGCCAAAGCGCTGCTCGCTAAGCAATACGCCAAGGTGCCTGGCTAGGGTCTGCCAGCGGCTACGGTGCCAGCTTTGCAGGCCGATCCCCGCATGCTGCACCCGTGCGGCGACCCCAGGCTGATCGAAGGCGATAGGCAAGGCCAGGATCGGGGTGGCCGCCACTACCGCGTCCATCACCGTATTAAGCCCCGCATGGGTAATCACCGCGCTGGCCTGGCGTAGCACCTGTGGCTGCGCCGCGAAGGAGGTAACCCAGGTGGCCCCGGCAGCTTCGAGCTGATTGGCCTGGGGCTCACTCAAGCCGCCGCAGTGCGCCACTAACAGTTGTGCGTCCAGTGAACGGCACGCCTTGGCGATGCGCTTGAACACGCCCAAGCGATGGCCTTGGAGCGTACCCAATGAGGCAAAAATAAAAGGCTTGGTCGGGTTCACCGGCCAGGGCTGCTCGTCGCTGGTCAGCCGTACCGGGGCGCGTAGCGGGCCAACATGGTGAAAGTGGCGTGGTAGCGCCAGGCGGGGAAACTCCAGCCCAGGCAGGCTTTGGCTGACTTGCGCCAACGGCGACAGGCACTCGTGCAGGCCTGTGCGCGGGGGTAGGCCTAAGGCGTGGGCCTGGCGCGCGATCACCCGCCCGAGGGGAGCCATCAGTGCGTCATATACCCGAGTGGAAGTGGCGTACATCTGCTGCATCTTGGCGTCCGTTCCCCAAGCGAAGGGCATGACCGGCAAGGGTACGCCAGGTTCACGGTTCACCGGAAGGGCACAGGCCACGGAGACGAACGGCAAGCCCATCGCCTCGGCAACCAGGCCGCCGGCGGCTTCCATTTGATCGCAGAGCAACGCATCCACCTTTAAGGCGGTCAACGCTTGGGGGAGTTCAGCGCACAGCATGGTCGTGCTCAAGGCCATGTCCCGGATTACCCGGCGCACGCCTAGCCCCGCTGGCCGGGCAGCATTATGCAACGTGGCTGCCAGGCTCCCGGCAGGGTGGCTTTGCAATCCCAGGGGATGGAAGGCAATGCGCGTATCCCGCAGCAGGGCCGTGGCATCGATTTGCTGAAAGAAGGTCACCTGGTGGCCCAGGTCGATCAAGCGCCCGGCAAGGGCCTGCATGGCTTGGAAATGGCTGAACAGGGGCGGGGTCACCGCGCCAAAATGGCTCACGACTCGGCTGCCTCCCTCACCAGGGGGGCACGACGCAACTGCGCCAGGTTCGCCGAGCCGGTGCAAAAGCAGGCGATACGCAGTTGTTGCAGCGCGGTTTGAAAGTGCTTGATCACCGCGGCGGGAGATTCGGTCGCGCTTTTCAGCACGGCGGCGGCCTGACCGACCATATCCGCCCCCAGAGCTATGGCTTTGGCCATATGAATGCCAGTGCTAATACCCCCAGAGGCAATCAAGGGCATCTGTGGCAAGCGCTGGCGTACCTGGCGCAGGGCCTCGCTAGTGGGAATGCCCCAGGCGCTGAAGGCCATGGCAATTTCGCGCTGGGCAGGGTGGGTGGCCCGTTCGCCCTCGACCGCCGCCCAGTGAGTGCCGCCCAAGCCGGCGATATCCAGGGCCGCCACGCCTAGGCCCGCCAGGCGAGCGGCTACCTCGGCACTAAGGCCACTGCCTACTTCTTTAATGATGACCGGTACCTCTAGCCGGTGCGTGGCTTCGCCAATGGCGTCAGCCACCCCGCGCCAGTCCACGTCGCCACCGGGCTGCACCGCTTCCTGCAAGGGGTTGAGGTGAATAATCAAACCATCGGCGTCGATCATCTCAACGGCCCGCCGGGCGAGGTCCAAACCGCCCGCGGTACGCAGCTGGGCGCCGCCCAGGTTGGCCAACAGCAGAATGTCTGGCGCCCGTTGGCGCAGTTCTCGGGTAAGCCCCCGATCAGCGCCGGTTTCCAGCGCGACCCGCTGGGAGCCCACTGCCATTGCTAAACCCAGCGCTTGCGCGGCATCGGCCAGGTGGTGGTTAATGTCGCGAGCCTGGGCCGCGCCGCCGGTCATGGAACTGATCAGTACCGGCGCGGCCAGGCGTTTGCCGAGAAATTCAGTGCTCAAGTCGATGCCGTTGAGGTCCAGTTCTGGAAGCGCGCAGTGTACGAAACGCCACTGGTCAAAACCGGTACGGCCCAGGCTCACGGCACGCCGGGGGTCCAGTACGATCTGCAGGTGGTCGTTCTTGCGCTCCACCAGATCTTCATCATTCATCGCGGCCTCGGGAGTATTCGAGAAAATCCACTGTCAGTTATGCAGGGTCGGCTACTTTGTAGAGGGTTGGTACATAACCTGTGCGCAGTTAAGGCAGCGCCAGCGTCAAGGCGTTCCCTACGAACATAAGCGTGCCATGGCGGCCTTTATGCGCGAGGATAACCCTGCTTACGACCCTAGCCGTTCATACTCAAGAAGGACCGCACTGCATGACCGCCACGCCCATCGCCCTGCTCGATAGCCCTCAGTGTGCCTGGGCGCCGCTGCGCCAGTCAGTGGAAGACCATTTGCGGCAACTGCTTCCTGAGCCAGGCAACCCGCACGAGCTGCTGGCCCTGGCGATGCGCGAGGGCACCCTGGCCCCGGGCAAGCGAGTGCGGCCTTTGCTGCTACTGTTGGCGGCCGAGGGCTTGGGCGAGGCGAGGCCAGCGATGCTGGACTTGGCGTGTGCCGTAGAAATGGTCCATGCGGCCTCGCTGGTACTGGACGACCTGCCGTGCATGGACGATGCGGCCTTGCGCCGTGGCCGGCCCACGCTGCACTTAAGTTTCGGAGAGGACGTTGCCATTCTGACGGCTATCGCCTTGCTCAGCCGCGCGTTCGGGCTACTGGCTACCGCAAACCTAGAACCTGCTCGCAGCGCATTGCTTGTAGCGGAGTTATCCCGAGCCGTGGGCAGCCAGGGTTTGGTCAAGGGCCAATACGAAGACCTGCGCGACGGCCGGCAGCCGCGCAATGCCGATGCCATCGCCCGCACTAACGAACTAAAGACCGGCGTGTTGTTCGATGCCACCTTGCAGATGGCAGCCATAGCGGCAGGAGCCACGTCTGAAGTGCGCCGCGCCTTGGCGGCTTTCGCCCTCGACCTTGGCCAAGCCTTTCAACTGCTAGACGACCTGCAAGACACGTCCCGGCCTGAGGCCGCCATTGGCAAGGACGTGGGCAAGGACACCGGTAAGTCTACCCTGGTGGCGGTGCTGGGCAGCAGCGGTGTCAAGCACAGGCTTCGCCAGCACCTGCGCAGCGCGGAGCGTCATCTGGGGTTGGTGTATTCGCCCGATCAACCTATTCGAGTATTCGTGGCGGAATTGTTCGCTCAATTCGCTCGCTAAGGCCTTACCAAGGTTTTGCACGCTTGAACTCAGCGCCCGGTGGCTAACCCGTCCAGCGCCTGCCTCAGGGTAATGGCTGCATCGAAGCGCTTTTCCGCCTTTAAAGTGCCCTGGCTAACGTCTAGCCACTGCACACCCTCCCGACCGCCGTCGTAGCGAGGCGCCACGCGGCCCTGGCTGTCCAGCAGAATGCGGTAATTGGCTGAGCGCATGGCAGGCACGGCGATAGCCTTTGCAACAGCGGGCATTCGCTCGATATCGGCAATGTACGCCACACCGCGGCTGTCCAGGTAACCTGCTGGAGCGTCTTCCAAGGCAGCGTTGAGCAGGCGCGCCGCGCTCATGCTCCGTGCCACTAGCACCACTTGAGTATCGGCGCTTAGGGTGTAGGGGCGGTCGAATTGATCAATCAAGGTCCAGGGCGCGAGTGCATCCCCGGGCTGGAGGGCATGGGCGTGCGCGCTGGCGCACACAAGCAGGCTGAGCAGAGCGCCACGTCTGAGCATGGAGGGGGCCGACCTAGGAAAGATGACACGGCCGGGCAAGCCCGGCAGGCATGTACGGTAAGGCGTGGGGGTGTTATTCGCCCTTGGCGGGTGCTGGGGTGCCAGCCTGAATGCGCTCGAAGATCTCTTCACGGTGGACTTGTACGTCTTTAGGGGCGTCGATACCGATACGAACCTGCATGCCCTTGACGCCGAGAATGGTGATTTTGATATTGCCGTTGATAACGATGCTTTCATTGTTTCTGCGGGTAAGAATCAGCATGTAATGCTCCTTGTCCTTGCTAAATATCCGGTCTAGTGACGTACAACGCGCGTGCTAGGGTAAAGACGCGAGTTTGGAGTTTTAATTCCGCATTGTCCTTCGTCACTTTAAGAAAAAGCCTACAAGGCTCCGGGTCAAAATGGACGGCAAGTATCGCTTGTAACGACCGCTGCGCCTAGGGTGATAGGTCCGCAAAGCATGAAAACTCAATAAAACTTGAATTTCGACGCCCCGCCCCCGGTACTGGGGCGCCTGCCTGAGACGGGGCAAGGGTATCAAGCGGGCTTGTAGGCCTTGGCGGCTTCGACGCCCGCTGCGCTGAGTTTTACTGGAAATACCAACTCGCCTTCTTCGGCGCTGTGGATCAGCCCACGGGCGCGCAAGTCCTGAATGCACAATTTAACCTGCTCGGGGCCGTGATGATCGTCCAGTATTTCTTTGCCCAGGCCCCTGGGGTGAGCATTGAGCAAACGCTTGAGTACTGCTTCTTCGAGGTCGTTTTTCATAGTGATCGTCTCTTAGGGTTGCCAGGCGCTGTTGTCACCACTGAGCTTGCGGTCCAGGAACGTGGCCGCGCTGATCAATGCCAAGTGGCTTAGTGCTTGAGGGGTATTGCCCAGGTGTCGACCGTTAGGGTCAAACTCCTCGGCATACAGGCCAACGGGGTTGGCATAGCGGAGAAGTTGCTCGAATTCCAAGTGGGCTTTTTCAAGCCGGCCTGCCCGCGCAAGGCACTCGACGTACCAGAATGAGCACGCGGTAAAGGCGCCTTCATCGCCCTGAAGACCATCGGTGCTGTTCTGGTTACGGTAGCGGTAGACCATGCCATCACGGACCAAGTCGCGCTCGATCACTGCAAGGGTGGCCAGCCACTGTGGGTCGGTGGCGCCCACGAAGCGAAACAGCGGCATCAGCAGCATCGCGGCATCCACTTCGGTGCTACCCAGGCGCTGGACGAAATGCCCGGCGTCTGCATCCCAGAAGTTTTCCCAAATGTCTTGGTGAATCGCCTGCCGGGTCTCATCCCAGAGGGCGAAGGGCGCAGGCAGCGACCGCTTGTAGGCCAGGCGAATCGCTCGGTCCAGGGTGACCCAGCACATCAGCCGCGAATGGAGAAAATGCTGGGGTTCACCACGCATTTCCCAGATGCCTACGTCGGTGGTGTTCCACTGATCACACAAACGGTTGACCAATAACTGGCAATTCTTCCAGCCTTCGTGGGAAATCGCCTCGCCGTATTTGTTCGCCAGGTATACCGCGTCCATCAGCTCGCCGTAGATATCCAGCTGCTTCTGCTCATAAGCCTGGTTACCGATCCGAACCGGACGCGAGCCGAGGTGGCCGCTTAAGTGATCGAGGTGTTCTTCGGGAAACTCCTTTTCGCCGGCAATGCCATACACGATGCGCAGGGGATTGGGGTCCTTGGTACAGGAGCTGACCCGAGCACGAACCCACCGCATGAAGGCGTTGGCTTCTTCGTTGTAACCCAGGCGCATGAACGCATAAACGGTAAAAGACGCGTCGCGTATCCAGCAATAGCGGTAATCCCAGTTACGTTCGCCACCGGGTTGCTCAGGCAAGCCAAACGTACCCGCGGCCAGAATCCCGCCATGTTCGCGAGACGTCAGCAACTTGAGGACCAAGGCGGAGCGTTCTACATACTCGCGCCAACGGCCCCGGTAATTGCTTTTAAGTAGCCAGCGGCGCCAGTAAGCCAGGGTCTGTGCTTCCAGGTCTTCGGCGTTGTCGGGCACCACGCGGTCATCGTCGGCATTGCCGAACACGAATTCGGCGGTCTCGCCCGCCCGCAATTCGAACTGCGCGGTAGCGGTGTGATCGTCAAGCAGTAAGGCCACCGACGCGCTAAGGCGCACGTCAGGTTGACCTGGGGCGCTGAATACCACACTGTTCTGCTCGCCGTGGGCCTGGGTTGGGGCCCGGTTGTAATCGTGCCGTACACGGCAACGCATGCGAATCGTCGCCTGGCCGGATTTAACCGACACGCGTCGCACCAGTAACGGGGGCAGCTCGGCTTCGGCCACTACCGGCATCAGGTCGTTGACCTCAACCACGGCGTCACCGCTCAGCCAACGGGTTTGCAGCACATTGCTGCCTGGCAGGTAGATTTGCAAACGCCGGGCGTCTGGCAGCTTTGGCGCCAGTTCGAAAACCCCTGCCTCGGGGGTATCCAGCAGGGCCGTGAACACTGTGGGGCTGTCGAATTCCGGCCAGCACATGTAGTCGATGCTGCCAGTGTCAGCTACCAGGGCGAGGGCGCGCATGTTGCCAATCACGCCATGACGCTGGATAGGGACTTGGGCGGGTTTGCGTTGTTCAGCCATTGCCGCGGAACTCCGGATAAAGGCTCATACCGCCGTCTATAAACAGTGTGGTGCCATGGACATAGTCTGAAAGGTCTGAAGCCAGCCATACCACCGCATTGGCTACATCCTCTGGGTCACCTACCCGGCCATAGGGGATCAGCTTGAGCAAGTCTTTCAACGCGTCGCCCTGGGTGGCCGCCTCGTTGATGGGCGTACGAATCGCCCCTGGGGCGATACCATTGACGCGAATACGCTGCTCACCCACTTCCTGGGCCAGGGTGCGCATTAACAAGTCCACGCCCCCCTTGGAGGCGGCGTAGTTGGCATGGCCGGCCCATGGGATCAACTGGTGTACCGAACTCATGTGGATGATCTTACCGTTGGCCTTCGATACCTGCGGCCGCGGGCCTTGTTTGTTGAACTGGCGCAGCGCGGCGCGGGCGCAGAGAAATTGCCCTGTCAGGTTGACGTCGATCACCTTGCGCCAATCATCCAGGGTCATTTCCGCAAAGGGGGCGTCTTTTTGCAGGCCGGAGTTGGCGACCAGGATGTCCAGGGCACCGTAGGTTTCAATGGTTTTGGCGAACAGCGCCTCCACTGCGTCTTCCTGGCTGACATCGCCACCCACGGCAATGGCCTGGCCGCCGTCTCGGCGAATCTCTTCAACCAACGCTTCGGCAGGCTCGGCGTGGCTGTTGTAGTTCACCACCACCGATGCTCTAGCGGCAGCCAAGGCCTTTGCCGCGGCCTTGCCCAGCCCGGAGCTGGCGCCCGTGACCAGCGCGACTTGTTTATCCAGCGAAATCTGCATGGGCCATTGCCTCGTTAGCGACACTCCATAAGGTGACTGGCCAACGGCCTTATGAGTTCAGCGCAAACTTTTATAGCGTTGTTGTTGCCTAATGCCTGAACCCAAAGGAGTCACCCTGATGAGCGATAAATCGACCCGCGAAGACCTGGACCACGAACCGGAGAATGCCAGCAAGGTAGGGGAACAACACAAGCAGCTTAACGAAGAAGGTGAAGTGCCCCAGCCGTTGAATAAGAACGATCCAGGCAAGGCCCCTGTACCTAGCCGTTAGTAGGAGCGAGCGCAAGCGCGCGAAGAGGCGGCACGGGCTCATCGCCAGCTTTGCTGGCTCCTACACCCGTACAGGTCACCCGGCCTTGAGCGGGGCGTCTTCGGCCGCGGCGACAAGGTGTTCCAAGAAAGTCGCCAGGGCCACTTCTTCTAAATGCAAGCCTTTGCGTTGGCGAGGCTTAGGCAAAGCCGCCAGTTCCCCCAAGACGAAGCGCTCCAGCACTGCCGGGTGGATATAACAGCGGCGGCAGACTGCTGGAGTATTGCCTAGGCGCCGGGAAACCTGCTTGACCATGTCTACGATATGCTTCTTGGCATCCGGCTCCGGCTGCCAGTGCAGCTCACGCAGCGTAGCCAGTGCCAGGGCGCTGCCTGCCCACGTGCGGTAGTCCTTGGCGGTAAAATCGCTGCCGTGCAGGCTTCGCAGGTACTCATTAACGTCGTGAGAGCTGACCACGTGGCGCTCGCCGTGCTCATCCAGGTATTGAAACAGGTGCTGGCCCGGCAAGTCCATGCAGCGCTTAATGATCCGCGCCAGGCGCTTATCCTTTAGGTTCACCTGGTGTTCTACACCACTTTTACCGCGAAACTGAAAGGCAATCGCGCTGCCTTTGACCGCCACATGTTCGTTGAGCAGCGTGGTTAGCCCATAAGACTGATTGTCCCGTGCGTACTGGCTATTACCTACTCGGATCAAGGTGGCATCCAGCAGCGAAATCACCGCCGCCATCACTTTATTGCGAGACAACCCCGGTGTGGTTAGGTGTTCTTCAAGCTGGCGGCGCACCCGTGGCAGGCTTTTGCCGAAGGCGAGCATGCGCGCGTACTTGTTCTCATCACGCAGCTCACGCCAGCGCTCGTGGTACCGATACTGCTTGCGCCCTCGGGCATCGCGGCCAGTGGCCTGCAAGTGCCCCCGAGGGTCGGCACAGATCCACACATCCTCATAAGCCGGAGGAATGGCCAAGGCGTTGATTCGACCGATCACGTCCGGGTCCTTGATGCGCTCACCCGTGGCGCCAAAATAAGCGAACTTGCCCCGCAGCCTGCGACGGCCAATACCCGGCTGGGTGTCGTCTACGTAATGAAGGTCGGGGGGCAGGGCAGGTACGGCGGCATCGAGCATATTTATCGTCCTTCGGGGCATGAAGAGTGGACCGCGAGGAAAGCCCTATTGCTCCCTGACGGAAATCTTCCCCCTTTCCTACAAATGCCTCGGACGGGTCCTACAGATTCCTCCTATGGAAGGCTGAATAATCCTCCTCCCGCCAGGAACAGGCGGCTATCGCCAAGGAGGTGTTCATGTACCGGGCAATGATCGTCGATGATCACCCATTCATCAGGGCCAGCGTTGGGCTCTTGTTGGCCCAGGATGGCGTAGCCCTGGTGGGCGAGGCAGATAACGGCCGCAACGGCCTGCAAGTCGCCCGCGAACTGCTACCAGATTTGGCTATCGTGGACATTTCCATGCCGCTGCTGGACGGCCTTACCGTCATGCAACGGTTTCGTACCCTAGAGTTGCCCACCAAGGTGCTGGTGCTTAGCTCCCTGCCGGCGGAATTCTATTCCCTGCGTTGCATGAAGGCCGGCGCCTGTGGCTTTGTGGCCAAGAACAACGAGCTGGCCGAGTTGCGCAAGGCCGTGCGCGCGGTACGGGCCGGCTACAGTTACTTTCCGGACGTGACCTACAGCAGCGTGCACCGCAAGGACGCGCTACGTACCGAGCGTGAATGCCTGGCCACGCTCAGTGACCGGGAGATTCTCGTGCTGCACCACTTGGCGCGGGGCTACACCAATCGCTTGATCGGCGAGCACCTGGCCCTGAGCGCCAAGACCGTAAGCAGCTACAAGTACCGGTTGATGGAAAAACTGGGGGTGCCTTCGGTGGTAGCCCTGGCGGAAATCGCCAAGAGGCACCAACTGTGCTGAGGCCGGGCCGCCGCCTGGGCCGGCGCGTGATAGTGCTATTGCTGGCATTGATCGGGTGTCTGGTGACATCGCCCGCGGCGTCGGCGTCACGGCTTCATGCCCGCGTTGCGTTGCCGTCCAGCGTGGGGCCATTGCTGGAGCTGCCCGATGAAGACCGCCGTTGGCTATGGCGGCGGCGCCAGTTGAAGGTAGCGGTTGCCGGCCCGGACACCGCCCCCTGGGACATCTTGGGAAACGGCCAGCATTACGAGGGCATTAGCGCCGAATACCTGAACCTGTTGTCCGAAGCCCTGCGCCTGGAAGTGCAGGTGGTCCATTTCGATACCCGGGCCGCCGCGCTGGACGCTTTGCACGAGGGCCAGGTAGACCTGCTGACGGCGTCCTTCGCCGAAGAAGCGGAGGCGCCCGGGCTAAGCCGAAGCCAGCCCTACGGAATCGACCAGCCCGTACTGATACAACGGGTAGAGGCCGTTCAAGCGGGCGCCTCCGCGGCTGACCCGCTACTGGCGGTACGCGAAGGCTATGCCACCCACAAAAGCGTCCAGGCCTTGGCGCCGGGCTTCACTGACTGGCCGGTGCCCTCGACGCTCACTGGCCTGGCAGCGGTCGCCTTGGGCCAGGCAGAGGCGCTGCTCGGTAACGCGGCCTCGGTTGCGGCTCAGTTGGCCCATAGCCCGCTGTATGGCCGTGAACAGGTACGCTTTTTGCCACCACGGGCCGAGGGGATTGCGTTCGTGCTGCGAGCTGGTGAAGGCCGTTTGTTGGAACTGGTGAACATGGCCCTGGCCCAGGCACCCGCGGCTTGGCGCGAGCAGGTGCGCACCACCTGGAGACGGGGCGCGGCTTACCTGAGCGAAGCCCCAAGCGTGCAGTTGGAGGCTGCTGAGCAAGGCTGGCTGGCGGCACATCCCAAGCTGCGGGTGGGTTACCTGAAAGCCTTCGCGCCCTTGAGTTTCGAAGGCGACCAAGGCCAGTTCCGTGGACTGGCCGCCGACCTGCTGGCGCGCATCGCCCAACGCACTGGCCTGGTAATGGAGCCGGTTGCCCTGGCGTCTCAACCGGCGTTGGTAGAGGCCCTGGCCGCCGGTACCATCGATCTGGCCGCCACCATGACCAGCGACGCCGCGACCCAGGCCGGCGTCTCCCTGAGCCGCGCCTGGCTAAGCGCGGTGCCTGTGCTGGTCACCGCTACCGCCAGCCCTCCCAGGGCCTTGTTGGCCCAGGCTGAGGGGCAAACCGTGGCCATACCCGCTGGCCTGGGGTTGGCACGCGCCCTAAAGGCTCGTTGGCCCACCGTGCACTGGCAAGAGCAGCTTACTGCCCATCAAGCCTTGCAGGCCGTTCAAAACCAACAGGCCGTGGGCGCGGTACTGCCCTATATCCAGGCTCGTGCGCTATTGGCGGGCGAGGCTGGGGGCACCCTGCGCATCAGCGGTGCCCTACCGGTGACCCCACCCAGGTATGGCTTTGCCGCCAGTGCCGCGCAGGCGCCCTTGCTTGGGTTGCTCGACCAGGCCTTGCTGAGCTTCGAGCCCGCCGGTTTGGATGATATGGCCCGGCGCTGGCGCAGCGAGATACACGTGGAGCCGCGCTGGCCTACCCAGGCCCGCTGGCTGGTCCCGGCTTTTACCGTGGCCGGCGCCGGGCTGGTGCTGGCCGTGGTGTGGATCAGGGTGCTGCGCCGACAGATACGCAAACGCCGTGCCGCCGAACAGGCGCTTACCGATCAATTAGAGTTCATGCGCGTCATGATCGACGGTACGCCTCATCCAGTCTACGTGCGGGACCGCAATGGTCATCTGCTCAATTGCAATGCCAGCTACCTGTCGGCCTTGGGGGTGGAGCGCAGCGAGGTCATTGGCCAAGCGGTCACACGCATTCCGCTGGCCGAAGCGCAGGCACAGGAGTATGAGGCGCTTTACCGTACGGTAATCGGCAGCGGGCGGCCCATTGTAGAGGATCGGCAATTGCGACTGCGCAACGGCCGGCAGTTAACGGTATTTCACTGGATGCTGCCCTACCAGGCCAGTAACGGCACCATCGGCGGGCTTATCGGGGGTTGGATCGACATCACCGAGCGCCAGCGCCTGTATGATGCCCTGCAAACCGCTAAGGAGGCCGCCGACGCCGCCAACCGCGCCAAAACCCGGTTCCTTGCGACCGCCAGCCATGAAATCCGCACGCCGATGAACGCGGTGCTGGGCATGCTCGAACTGGCACTGCGCAAGGCCGAGAAGGGTGAACTGGACCGGTTGGCGCTGCGGGTCGCCTCGGACTCTGCCAGTGGCCTGCTCGAACTGCTCAATGACATTCTGGATATTAGCCGTATCGAGTCCGGCCATCTGGCCCTCAACCCACGGCCGGTGGACATCACCGCCCTGGCCGCCCAGGTGGTGCAGTTGTATCAACCCAAAGCGCGGGAAAAGGCGCTGCGCCTGTCGCTCAAAACCGACGTTGTCGCGGGCAAGGGTGTGCTGCTCGACCCGCTGCGCTTTCAGCAGGTGCTGGGCAACCTGCTGAGCAATGCAATCAAATTCACCCAGCAAGGTGAGGTGTCGGTGAGCCTTCAGGGTATCGAGGAAGGCAGTGAAATGGTTTTGCGTCTGGCGGTGACCGACACTGGCATCGGCATTCCCCAAGCCGACCTGCGGCGGCTGTGCAAGCCTTACCAGCAAGCGGGTAACCATGGGCTGTCCGGGCGCGCCGGGGCGGGCTTGGGGCTATCCATCAGCCAGCATGTGTGTCGGCTCATGGGTGGCGGCCTGAGCCTGCACAGCCAGGAAGGCGAGGGCAGCCGTGTACAGGCGTGCCTTCGCTTGCCAGTGTGCGAGTTACCGGGGGCGTTGCCTGAGGCGTTCCCGAGCGAAGTGCCCCTCGAACCCATGGACGTGTTGGTAGTAGACGATCACGAGCCCAACCGGGTGCTGCTGTCACAGCAACTGACCTACCTGGGTCACCGGGTAACGATAGCGGTGGACGGCGCACAGGGCTTGCGGGAGTGGTGTGGCCGAGGCGGTTTCGATGTGGTGATCTGTGACTGTGAAATGCCAGGGCTCGACGGTTACGACCTTGCTCGGGCCATACGTTTGGAGGAGCACCGCAAGGGCTTGGCGCGCTGCCGGTTGCTGGCCTGTACCGCGGATGCAGGCTGTGGCCAGCGGGACCGGTGTCGAGAGGCAGGGATGGACGATTGCCTGGTCAAACCCCTAGGCCTGGAAGCGCTGGCCGCCGCACTGGCGCCTGCCATGGTTGCCGGGGCGCGGGATAAAACGTCGGAATCGGGCCCGGCCAGTACTCAGGAAGGCGCCCAGGCCCTGCTTGGGCTTGCCGGTGGCAACCCTAGCGCGGCGCGCAGGTTGCGTGACAGCTTGCAACAAGCGCTCGCCCAGGACGCCGCGCGGCTAAGCGAACTGCCAGACGCCTCTCCGGAGCTGGACGTGGTGGTGCACCGCATCAAGGGTGGCGCACGCATCGTAGGCGCCGTGCCTTTGGTCGAAGCCTGTGAAGCGGTAGAGGCCGGCAGCGTAGCGGTTTCCGAGCTGCTGGCGGAAATCGAAACCCTGCAAACCCATTTGCGGGGGATGCACTTCAGCTCAGGCGCTGCACGCGAGCCTGGGGCCCGGCCGGGCTCGGCTCCAGCAGCGCAACCGAAACCGGCAGCTTGAACCGACGTGGCCCGGCACTGCCAGGGTTGACGAACAGGACCTGGCCCTGCTGCTCGATCCTCGGCTTATGGGAATGGCCCGTTACAACCACGTCGATGCCGCAAGGCAGGGGTGTTGGCACATCCGCCAACTCATGGGTGAGGTACAGGGTCAGCCCGCCGAGGTGTAGGGTCAGTTCATCGGCCAGGCCTTCGGCCCAGGGCAGGCCCCGGTCGTTATTACCGCGCACCACGCTCAAGGGGGCGATGGCGCGCAGCGCATCCAGAATGGCAGGATTGCCGATATCCCCTGCATGCACGATATGGTCGCAGCCTGCCAAGGCGTCCAAGGCTTCGGGGCGAAGCAACCCGTGGGTGTCGGCGATCAATCCAATTCTCATCCGTCCTTTCCTCTATTGAAATCGGCCGCGCTCGCGGTCAGCCGCCTGGGGGCAGAGTGCCAAGCAATGCCACCGCGGCAAGGGCGCCAAGGCCACAAAGCCATTCGAGGCCTAAGGTAAGGCGCAGGTTCGCTGAGTCTGCCTTTAATGCCCGTGCTCGATGCCAAGCCGCCAGCGCGACCATGCCCGCCACGGCCAACAGCTTCACGCTCAGCACCAGGCCAAAGGCACTTTTCCCGGGCAAGAGGCTGCCGGCAATAGCCCATAGGTTGAACACGCCAGTCAACGCGATGACCCACACCAATGCCAGCCCGTAGCGGCCGAACGCAACAGCCAGGCGGCCTGGATGCAGGCCAAGGGGTTGCGTCGCGACCCAGCCCAGCAGTGCCAGGGCGCCTATCCAGGCCCCAACGGCCGCAAGGTGCAGCACATGGTTGAGCAACAGCAACACGCCTGTGGTGCCTTGTAGCATCGTGGTGTGTCCTACCGGCGCCAAGGTGGCCAGCGCGAGGGTAGATAACGCCAGCGCGGGAGTAGGCGAGCGTTGCCCGGGCAACCGCCACCAGACCAGTTGCATCAGGCAAATCACCACGTGGGCGGCCCATACCCGGCCAAAGTGGGTATCAAGCAGTACCGTGCGCAAGGTGGCTGGTTGCAAGCCGGTGCGCCAGTCACCTGCCATGTTGCCGCTGACACTGGCCAACCAACCCACGGCGGATAAGAGCGCCAGCAAAGCCACCAGGCATAGCACTGGGTCCATGCGCCGACGCAGGGCGGGCAACTGCGGCGCGCCTTTGAGCAGCAGCGGACGAAACAGGCTGATACCAAACAGGCTCAGCACGGCGAAATAATGCAAAAAGCGAAAGACAACCAGAGCAGTCATGGGCGCGGGGCGTTCCGGGGGGTGGCCGTTAGGGCGCGCTACTCTATCAGCCCGGCCGCGCCCAAGGCCATGGAGGGGTGAAATTCCCACTTTCCTACATGGCTTTCGGAAATGTCCTGCATCTACCGGAAGGCCGGCTCGCTAGTGTCTATGGCCTACTTGAGCAAGCGGAGAGTCACCGTGAGGCGTGTCCTGTTCTGTATTCTGGCCCTGTGTTGGCCTTTGGGCCCTGGGCCGTCGGCGGCAGACCTTATGGGGTTCTGGAGCAGTACCCAGCGCGGCGCCAATAGTTTTAACCGGCTGCCGCCCAACCAGGCCTATTTCGATGCCTTGGCAGGCACCGGGGCGAGCTGGGTACGCCTGGCCTATGACAAGTGGGAAAGCGAGGACCGGGACTTTCTGCTGGGCGATGCCGATGTCTATGACAGCCTGAACGTGCATGACCTGGCGACCTTGCTCGACACCTTGGACAGAGCCCACCAGGCCGGGCTGAAGGTGGTCATTGCGCCCCTGTCTTTGCCATTGATGCGTTGGGCACAGAACAATAATGGCGCCTTCGACGACCGCCTATGGCAACACCAGCGTCATTGGGCGGAGGCCGTGGCGTTCTGGCGCGACCTGGCCTTGGCCCTGCGGGAGCATCCGGCAGTGGCGGCCTATAACGTGGTAAACGAGCCCGCCCCGGAACGTGAGAGCGACCTGCCTGAACATGCGCCTGGTGCCCAGGGGGTTTCCTGGTACGCGGCCCGTCAAGGCAGCGGGCGGGATCTGCCGGCGTTCTATGCCCAGGTAATCAGCGCCATTCGCGAGGTAGATCCACATACGCCGGTCATGTTGGACGCTGGCTGGTACGCCGCCGCGGACAGCTTCGGTTATTGGCCCGCGCCTGTGAGCGACCCTCGCACCCTGTACAGCGTGCACATGTACGAACCCTACGAAGCCACCAGCAACCCGGCCATGTTCAAACCCAAACCCGGGCAGCGCCTGTACCCGTACCCAGGGTTGGCGCCGTTCGCTGGCGACATTCAACAGTGGGACCGCGCGCGCGTGGCTGATTACCTGGGGCAGTTCACCCGTTGGGCTAGGGGCGTGGGCCTGCCCGCCCAGCGCCTGGTGGTGGGGGAGTTCGGCTGCTTGAGGCGTTGGCCCGGCTGCGCCACCTACCTGGATGACGTGCTGACCTCCCTGGAGAATGAAGGCGTGCACTGGGCGTTCTATGCCTACCGAGAAGATGCCTGGGATGGCATGGACTACGAACTGGGCACCACACCGGTGCCTTGGGCGTACTGGAAGGCTGCGGACGCAGGCCTGCCAGACCCGGTTCCACGTCAGGGCAGCGCGCTGTTTGAGGTCATCGCACGGCGCTTGCAGCCCACGCCGGGACACCTTAGCCCTGTGGGCCAGGGTGCTTGGCCGCTGCCTGCCAACCAGTAGCCTTGGGCTAGAGTTTCTGAATTAGGTAGCTGTTCTCGAAGCCATGCACGCAGCCCAGGATGTTATAGCCCTTGAAGTAACCTGCCGCCCTGAGCAAGTCCACGGCTGGGCCTACCTCCGGGGAGTGGGTGAAGTCTCGGTAGTCGTCGAATACCACAAAGCCGCCCCGCACCACCGAAGGGGCATAGAGCAGGAAATCCAACAGGACGTTGCGCCCTTCATGGCCGCCGTCGATATGCAGCAAAGCGACCTTTGGGGTCAATTGCTGGAAGCGCTCGGCGCACAGTTCGGAGAAACCTCGAAGGATGTGTGCCTCTGGTAACAGCAGCGCCTTGTAGTGGCTGAACTCTTCGAACTGCTTGGGGAGCACGAAGGGGTCGATCCCGATCACTCGGCGCTCGTGATTGCTCACCTCATTCATCAATACCAGAGATTTTCCTTTCCACACGCCAATTTCGACCAAGTCCCCTGGGGTATCGCCCAACAGTAGGGCCAGGTAGCCCAGTAACCGCACGTGATCATGGAAAGACAGCTCCTTGCGTACCATCGCTTGGTCCGCAGGCAAGGAGGCCTGGGCTTGCTCATAGTGCTGGCCGATCAGGCTCCAGATGTTGGAAATGTCGCCACCGAGTTCCGGGTTAGCGATAAACGTATTGAGCTCTTCGAGAGTGATCATGGCGTGTCCAGGCGGCTAGGAGAGGCTGTAAACACAGGTGCGCAACAACCTTGAATAGGAAGGCTAAAGCTGTAGTGAAAGTAGCCTGTGCAAGGTCTTGCTGCAATCTGAACCTGGCGGCCCTTGCACGCTTTGCTTTGTAGAAAAGCAAGGTTACTTGAACCAGAACTGATAGGCGCCTAACGTTCATCTTCCGTACCGGTGTTTGAGCCAGCCATGATCGAATTTCATAACGTTACCGCCTTTCAACAACAAACCCGCGTGCTGGAAGGCTTTTCTCTACACATTGGCGAGGGCGAAAAGGTCGCCATTCTAGGCCCGAACGGGGCGGGCAAGAGTACCTTGCTTAAGCTGATCACCCGTGAGCTGTATCCGCTGGACCGCGACGAAAGCCATCTGAAGCTGTTCGGCAGCAGCAGGGTGAACCTGTGGGAGTTGCGCAGCCGCCTGGGGTTCGTGTCCCAGGACCTGCAAGACGACTACACGCCCTACACCCCGGCGCTGCAGGTGGTGGTGTCAGGGTTCTTTGGGGCCATCGGCGCCCATGGGCACCAGCAACCCAGCGAGGCGCAGTTAAACAAGGCCCGAGAGCTGCTGGCGGCGGTGGATATGGCAGGCCATGAACACAGTCTGTTCCAGCGCTTATCTACTGGGCAAAGGCGCCGCCTGTTGTTGGCCAGGGCCTTGGTGCACGAGCCTGCGGCCATGATCCTTGATGAGCCGGCCAACGGCTTGGACATGGGCGCCAGCCTGGGCATGCTCACGTTGCTGCGCGCGTTCTGTGGCCAGGGCAGGGCAATGCTCATCACCACACACCATATCGATGAGATCATCCCGGAAATCGAGCGCGTGGTGTTGCTTGCGCAGGGCCGTATCATCGCCGATGGCCCCAAGGCCGAGGTGTTGACTAGCCAGAGCCTTTCCGCCCTGTACGGCACGCAGTTACGTATCACCGAGCAAGACGGCTGGTACCGCTGTTGGCATGCCTAAGGGGCTGTATCAATGCTGGCTGGGCCAGGGCCGCTAGCGGCTATTGATAACCGAGATGCATCAATACATGCAAACTTAGCACTTATCGTTTCAAGATGTGTCAAGCAAACTCCAACGGTCTGAAGCGTTAACAACATATCAATAAGACCGCTGGAGATTTTTATGTCGCACACACCACCTGTATCTCCCGCGCGTGGTACCTCGCGCGCGGGGGCTGTGTTCCGGGTGACCTCGGGTAACTTCCTCGAACAATTCGACTTCTTCCTGTTCGGCTTCTATGCCACTCAGATCAGCAAAGCGTTTTTCCCTGCCGCCAGCGAGTTCGCATCTTTGATGATGACCTTCGCGGTGTTCGGCGCGGGCTTTTTGATGCGTCCACTGGGGGCGGTGATTCTAGGCGCGTATATCGATGACGTGGGTCGGCGCAAAGGCTTGATCGTAACGCTGTCGATCATGGCCAGCGGTACGCTGCTGATCGTGCTGGTGCCAGGGTATCCATCCATCGGCCTGTGGGCGCCGCTGCTGGTGCTGCTGGGGCGGCTGCTGCAAGGCTTCTCCGCCGGCGCCGAGTTGGGTGGCGTGTCCGTGTACCTGGCAGAAATGGCCACCCCAGGCCGCAAAGGCTTCTACACCAGCTGGCAGTCCGGCAGCCAACAGGTGGCCATTATGGTGGCGGCAGCCTTAGGCTACGCGCTCAACCAGTCCCTGGCGCCCGAGGCGGTAACCGAGTGGGGCTGGCGCATACCCTTTGCCATCGGTTGCCTGATCATCCCGTTTATCTTCCTGCTGCGCAGCAAGTTGCAGGAAACCGAAGCCTTCGCTACGCGTGCCCATCGCCCAACGATGCGCCAAGTGATTGCCACCTTGGTCCATAACTGGGCAATTGTGCTGGCGGGGATGCTGATGGTGGCCATGACCACCACGGCGTTCTACCTGATCACGGTGTACGCGCCCACCTTCGGCAAGACCGTGCTGCAACTGAGCACCGCCGATGCTTTGCTGGTGACCCTGCTGGTCGCGGTGTCCAACTTCGTTTGGCTGCCTATCGGTGGGGCGCTCAGTGACCGTTTTGGCCGTAAACCATTGTTGGTGGCGATGACGGTACTCACCTTGCTTACTGCCTACCCCGCGCTGTCGCTGTTGGCGCAAGCGCCGAGCTTTGGTCACATGCTGGAGACCCTGCTGTGGTTCTCCTTCCTCTATGGAATGTATAACGGGGCGATGATCCCGGCCCTGACTGAAATCATGCCCGAGGAGGTGCGGGTGGCCGGCTTCTCCTTGGCCTATAGCCTGGCAACGGCAGTGTTTGGCGGGTTTACCCCGGCGATCTCTACCTGGCTGATTCACCTTACCGGCGACAAGGCAGCCCCGGCCTACTGGATGAGCTTTGCCGCTGCCTGCGCCCTGGGCGCTACCCTGGTGTTATACCGCCAGCTTTCTGTACGGGCGCAACCGGCACTTTCACAATAAAAAGGAGCTACACCATGAAACCTGTGTTTAAACACAACTTGGCCGCGTTGCTGGCCAGCTGCCTTGCACTGAACGCGGCCCAGGCCGAGGAACTGAAGGTGATGATTTCCGGTGGCTTTAGCGCCGCCTACGAGCGCTTGGCGCCACGCTATGCCAAAAGCCATGGCGATACCTTGGACACCCTCTCAGGGCCGTCCATGGGTAAGGCACCGCAGGCCATTCCCAACCGGTTGGCGAGAGGCGAGCCGGCCGATGTGGTGATTATGGTGGGCTATGCCCTGGACGAGCTGATCAAGCAAGGGGCGGTGGACCCGGCCTCGCGGGTCGAGCTGGCGGATTCGCGCATTGGTATGGTGATCAAGGCCGGTAGCGAAAAACCCGCCATCGACACGGACGCCGCGCTCAAGGCGGTATTGCTAAACGCTAAGTCTGTGGCTTATTCCGACAGCGCCAGTGGCGTCTATGTGGAAAAAGAGCTGTTCAAAAAGCTCGGCATACAGCAGGAAGTAGGCCCCAAGGGGACGATGATCGAGCGCACTCCCGTGGCGTCCGTGGTGGCCACGGGTGACTACCAGGTGGGCCTGCAACAGGTGGCGGAACTGCTGCCCGTGCCGGGCGTGACCTTCGTAGGTAAGATCCCCGAAGACGTACAGTCAGTCACGCGCTTTGCCGCCGGCATTCCCCGCGGCGCCCAGCACCCCAAAGAGGCCAAGGCTCTGCTGGATTACCTGGCCTCTACCCAGGTGCAGCAGCAGGTACAGGCCACCGGGTTGGACTCAGTGCCCCGGTAAACGCTGCGGCATCTGCTGTACCAGCCGGTGCAGCTCCAACGCCGCGGGGGTGAGGGTACGCCCGCGGCGGGTGATCAGGCCTACCGTGCGTGCCACCTCTGGCTCTACCAAGGGCACTCCCATCAAAATAGGGTGCCCACCTACCGGCAGTGCGATGGAAGGCACCGCCGCTACCCCCAAACCGGCCTCCACCATACCGATCAAGGTAGTCACATGCCGGGTTTCGCACAGGCTCGGCTTGGGCGGCGGCAGGTGCTTCAAGGCTTGGTCCAGCACCAAACGGTTGCCGGAGGTGCGGTCCAGGGCAATGTAATCGTGCTCATACAGCTCAGTCCAGGTTACCCGGGCTCGGCTCGCCAGGGGATGGTCCCGCCTGCACGCCAGCACATAGTGCTCCTGGAGCAGCGGCTCGAAGTCGACTTCCGGTGACAGGTTCCCTGTGAAGGTCAAGCCGAAGTCCGCCTCGCCCAAGGCCACCGCGCCGTTTACTTCATTGGCGCTTACATCCAGTACCTTGATTCGTATACGCGCATACAACTGATGAAACGTGCCGATGACCGATGGCATGAAGTAGTAGGCTGCTGAAGGCACGCAGGCAATGGTCACGCTGCCAGCGCGCAGCCCGGCCCCATCCGCGACCGTCATCAAGGCAAGGTCCAGATCGTCCAGAATACGTTCAACCTGAGGCAGGAACGCTCGGCCTACGGTGGTGAGGCTGATTTTGCGAGTGGTGCGTTCGAACAGGCGCACACCCAAGGCGGTTTCCAGCTTATCTACCCGCCGGCTGAGTGCCGGTTGAGTGATACGCAGCGTATCAGCGGCCTTGCGAAAGCTGTTGTGCTCGACCACGGCGCGGAAGGCCTGAAGGTCGTTAAGGTCAAATTTAATGCTCATGGGCGCAGGCACAGTGATAAGTACTGTGCATCAATAGCATGGAAGAGGGCAGCAGGAATACCCGGCCTACGCCGCAGGCGTAGGCCGAGCCTCGACGGGTATAAAAGCTAGCGCAGCCATTGTTCATTCACCGCTAGGTTCATGGCATGGCGTGCTCAATCTAAGTCACTGGTTTGATGACGCTCGGGCACCTGCTCGGCCTCATCACCCCACAGGCGATTCACCCGCCGCCCACGTTTGACCGCTGGGCGTTCGGCGATCTTATTCGCCCAGGCCGTTACATGGGTGTATTCATGGGCAGATAGGAACTCGGCAGCATTATAGAGATTGCCCCGCACCAGTTCGCCATACCAAGGCCACACCGCGATATCGGCGATGCTGTAGCTGCTACCGCCCAGCCATGGCTGTTCACTCAGGCGGCGATCGAGTACATCAAGCTGCCGCTTGGCCTCCATGGTGAAGCGGTCGATGGGGTATTTAAGCTTTTCCGGCGCATAGGCATAAAAGTGACCGAAACCGCCGCCCAGGTAGGGCGCGGCGCCCATCTGCCAGAACAGCCAGTTGAGGGTTTCAGTACGCTCGGCATGGCCGGTGGGGAGCAGGGCGCCGAACTTCTCGGCCAGGTACAGCAAAATGGCTCCGGATTCAAATACGCGCACCGGCTCAGGGCCGCCGTGGTCCATCAGCGCTGGAATCTTAGAGTTGGGATTTACGGCAACGAACCCGCTGGAAAACTGGTTGCCGTCGGCAATGCGGATGGGCCAGGCGTCGTACTCCGCGTTTAGGCCCAGTGCCAACAGCTCTTCGAGCATCACTGTGACCTTTACGCCATTGGGCGTTGCCAGCGAATACAACTGTAGGGGGTGTTTGCCCACTGGCAGGTTGGTTTCATGGGTAGGGCCAGCTACCGGCCGGTTGATGCTGGCAAATTGCCCGCCAACCGCGGCTTCGTGCTTCCAGACCTCTGGCGGAACGTAGCTTGAGTCACTCATGGGAGGTTTTCCAGTGATTGAACCGCCCCAGTGTAGCGCTTAGGCCCCCACCCAGGGCTAGTCCCCCGGGACAGTCACCGCTACGCGATCGATGGAACCAAGGCCGAACGCCGAGGCTCAACTCTGCGTGTGTGGTTAACCCTTTAATGTTCTGGAGTGGCTGATGAATTTACGCGCAGGCTTTGCCCCCTTTGCCCTGGCAACGCTAATGGCCGGTATGGCTTTGACCCAACAGGCCGTGGCCGAACCTAGCTATCACCTAGAAAAAGTGGCCAGCTTCGATCACCAGGTCACTGGCGTAACAGCCAGCGAGCAGGGCCGGTTGTTCGTGAACTTTCCGCGTTGGACCGAAGACACCGCAGTATCTGTTGCCGAGCTGATGCCCGACGGTAAATTGAAAACTTACCCAGATGAAAGCTGGAACAGCTGGCGCAATGCCAAGCAAGATAGCCTGACCCCTGGCGACAAGTGGGTGTGCGTGCAGTCTGTAGTGGCGGACAAGCGTGGCAGCTTGTGGGTGATCGATGCCGGCGCGCCAGCCCAGGCACACGTGGTAGCAGGGGCGCCTAAGTTGGTGAAGATCGACTTGGCCAGCAACACAGTAGCTAAGGTTTACCCCTTCGGGCTGGATGTAGCGCCCCAGGGAAGCTACCTGAACGACGTGCGTCTGAGCCCTGATGGCAAGTTCGCCTATATTACCGATTCTGGCACCAGCGGCGCCATTGTAGTCGTCAACCTTGAGACCGGTAAGGCTCGTCGCGCGCTGGATGGTAGCCCCAGCACCCAGTTCGAAAAAGGCGTGCAGGTCAAAGCTGATGGCAAACCTCTGCAACGCCCGGATGGCCGCGGTGTGCAATTCTCAGCCGATGGCATTGCGTTGTCGCCTACCGGAGACAGCCTGTACTGGCAAGCCGTGAAGGGCAACACGCTCTATAAGATCGCCACCGCTGACTTGCAAACCGGTGCGCTGGCAGACCTGCCAGGTAAAGTACAAAAGGTAGGTGAGAACGGCCCTGCCGACGGTCTGCTGATGGATGCCACGGGCCAGCTGTATATCAGCTCGGTAGAGGATCACAGTATTAAAGTGCGCCAGGGCAGCGAGGTTAAGGTTTTGCTTAAGGACAAAGACATGGTGTGGCCGGATACCTTTACTCAGGGCCCGGACGGTACCGTGTATGTGACCGACTCGCGCATCCCGGACATGAGCTTCTTCGAGCCCAAGCAGGCGCCCGCGCTGGAAACCACGCTGTATAAGCTCGTGGGTAAACACTAAGCGCTACCAAGCGCTGCCTCGACCCGGCCGCGGAGGCAGCGTTAAGCAACCGCCAAGGGGAAGCTTACGGTAAAGGCCGTACCTTCCTCTTCGCCAGACACCACCGCCACTGCGCCACCATGGGCCTGGGCGATTTCCCTGACGATAAACAATCCCAAACCCACGCTGCGCCGCTCGCCGTTGGCCTCCCCACGCACCATGGGTTCGAACAGCTCGCCCTGAAGCGCCTCGGGAATGACCGGCCCGAAGTTGTGCACGCACACGCTGGCGCGGCCATTCTCGAAGGCGGTGGTTACCGAGATGGGGCGGCTTGGGTCGCCATAGGCAACGCTGTTCGCGATCAGGTTGCTCGCAACTTGCTGTACCCGGTCGCTGTCCAGCGGCGCCAGGCCGGCACCGACTCGGTGATGAATAAGCACAGCGCGTGGGAAGGCCACTCGCGATTCTTCAAGGCTGTTGTCCACCAGCGCGTGCAGGTCCACCAACCGCGGGCGAATACGGATGCCACTGCCCACCTTGACCTGGGTAAAATCCAGCAAATCCGCGACCATGCGTTCGGCCCGGTTGGCGGAGGCGCGGATGTGTTCGGCAATGCGCACCTCCGCCTCGGACAGCGTGCCCCGGCCCAACAGTTCGCTACCTACCCCGATGGCGATCAAGGGGGCTTTGAGGTCATGGCTGGCGATAGCCACCATCTGTTCCGCGAACACCGCCCGTTCATGGGTGGCGGTATAAGCCCGATTCAATTCCCGCTGGGCTTCGAGCAGCGCCGCTTCAGCACGGGTTTTTTCTTGCAGCGCCTCTTCGGCGGCCTTGCGTGCCCGCAGGATTTCACGCTCGTAGCGGTCTCGATCGGTGGTGCCGAATATCGCCAATTGGTGGTAATACACGCCCCCTTGCTCGCGCCGGGCACCATTGATCAACACCGCAACGGCCTGACGCTGATGGTTGAGCAGTTCGAGCTTTACCTCGCGCACCGAGCCCTGCATGGCCATCAGCGGGTTCCAGTGGGTTTGGTGGAATATCCGCCCACCCATGGTCAGCAGGTCTTGGAACCGCCTGCCCGCCAGCTCGTGCTTGGCATACCCCAGCCACGAGCAAAAGGTGGTGTTGGCGCGTAGGATCAAGCCATCTTCACTGGTAATCAGTAACCCGCAGGCAGCGCCTTCAAACAGGGTTTCCGCGCCCAGGGGCGGTTGCCGGCTCAGCATGTTAGCCCAGCGCCCAT
Organism: Pseudomonas artemisiae; assembly: GCF_057128685.1. NCBI lineage: Bacteria > Pseudomonadati > Pseudomonadota > Gammaproteobacteria > Pseudomonadales > Pseudomonadaceae > Pseudomonas > Pseudomonas artemisiae. The sequence continues at coordinate 241,602 of NZ_JBSKHS010000004.1, read as the reverse complement.
TTCGCCAGGAACGCGGTCATGGCTGATGCGCAGGGGCTGGGCGCGCTCAGGTGGGGGCAATGGCCGACGTTGTCTATGATGGTCAAGGTGCTGTTGGGCATAACGCGGTTCAAATACTCGCCCACGGTGACAGGGGCGATCAGGTCTTGATTGGATTGCAGGATGAGCGTGGGTGTGGCCAGGCCTTCGACGTCACGGCGATTATCGCTGAGGAAGGTGGTACGGGCAAATTGCCGTGCGATGTCGGGGTTGGTTTGGCAGAAGCTGTTAGTCAGCTCCTCGCCAAACGCAGGCTCACCGGGCGCGCCCATGATCACCGGGGCCATATTGCTGGCCCAGCCCAGGTAGTTGCTTTCCAGGGTGTCCAGTAGTGACTGGATATCCTCCGGATCGAAGCCACCGATGTAGCTGCCCTGATTGATGTAGCAAGGGGAGGGCCCTACCATCATATGGGCCGCGATCTGGCCGGGTACCTGGCGGTCGGCCAGCACGCCGATCATGCAGCTCACCGAATGCCCCACGTAGATCACCGGCCCCTGGCCATACGCGGCAATCAGTTCGTTCACATCCTCGGCGTAGCCCGCGAGGCTCGCGTATTTGACGTGGTCGTAGGCGTGCTCGTCTGACTGGCCGGCGCCTACCAGGTCATAAGCCACCGTGCGAAAACGCTTGCTGAACACCGGTACCAGGTGCCGCCACATGGTCTGATCGCAGCCAAAGCCATGGGAAAAAACCAAGGTTGCCGGCCCTTCGCCCGCCACCTGTACGTTGTTACGGCGTTGCAGATCCACAGTCACCTCCTCGTTCGGTGCGCGGAGTCTGGCCCGTTGCGTTGTGATAGACAAGAACAAGCCGATGGAAGTACAACAAATAGTGGCAAAATGCCCTTTTTTAGAACCTTGCTAGCCTATAGGCCGTCAAATGCAGCCCTCGTTTGGTTTTGCAGCCCGGTCACCAGCGCATAACCCTGACGCAGCTGACCGGCATCGCCGGCTTGTCGGTGGCCCAATTGGAACGTTACTGCAAGCGGGTGTTTCACCTCACCCCCCGGCAAATGGTCCAGAAAGCCCGCCTGGAGCACGCACATCGCTTGTTGCACACCGACCTGCCTATCATCGAAGTGGCTCTGCAATGCGGTTATACCGACCACAGCGCCTTCACACGACAGTTCAAAGCCCTCACAGGTTTCACGCCGCGCCTCTATAAACAGGCCACTGGCGATTGAACTATTAAGCGCATTCCGCTCGTCCGAGGCCTATCGAATTTGCCCACCCAAAAGGAATTCCACCCAAAAAAGGACGGTCAAGAACTAGGTATGCGCAGTGAACGCAAACCCCCTTGTAGAACCCTTGTAGAGGTAATTGCCATGACCATCGAAGCCGATACACTCAAACAACTGACCCGAGCCTTGCAGAAAAACGGCATAACGCTGGTGTCAGATATTCAGTTCACGCGCGCGCCTTATCGTCACAACCACCGTTGGGTGTGCATCGTTCAATGAGGCCCTCGCAGCTAGCCGTCGCGCTTTACCTTCAACGCCTTAACCGAATGCGCGCGCTGTTCGTCCAAGGAGTTGTAATAGGTGTTTTGCGTCGTGCTCAAGCTGTTGTGCCGCAAGTCCGCCTGTAAGTCTTTCATGTCCCGATGCGCCGCATCAAACGTTGCAGAGGTATGCCGCAGCCAGTGCAACGAGGCAGAGCGCAGTTGATCGATCTCATCGTCCGTCCAATCTTCCTCCTTCATACGCTGTAAAGAGCGATCGAATACTTGTTGCAGCAACAACCGCACATGCCGATCCGATAACCCCGCACGGCCCTTCAGTGTACTGATCAAGGGCAATTTTTCGTGGGGTGAGGGCAGGGGTGACAACTGCCGATAGTGCCGATAGCGCACCAGATAGGTTTGGATGTAATCATCCCGAACGCTGATCTTCGCAGCTTTGTTGCCTTTACCGATTACATGAAACCACCAGTTGCCACGGCTATCCCGACGCAAATCCCCCATGCTAGGCGCCCAGTTATCCCGCCCAACCAAATCTGAAATCCTCAAATACATGGCGTATAAGGTCGCGACGATAAACAGTGTGCGCTCGTGGTCAGGGTCTTCGGCCGCCATGACCTCAGCGGTTTCAATCACAAACGTCCATTGCAGCTGGGTAAGTGAGCGCGAGGCAACATCCAGCGTATTGCGCTGCTTATAAACGGACTTTTGCTTCACCGCCCGAAAGGGGTTGACCTCGGTAAGCCCTTCATCAATGGCATGCTGGAAAAAACTCCCGCACACCGCAAACACCTGGGCGACCGAGCCCTGGCTCATCTTATAGCTGGGTAAGGGCAGGGGCTGCATACGCTCGGCGGCGATTTTCCGCTCCCGCTTAGCGAGGGTGACGCTAAACGGCCGCCAGGCCGGGTTGAGGGTATAGACATCCGACTCCAGCCGCTTGCGGCCACCCACACGCACAAAGCGTGACTTCACTACAGGACCCACCCAGTCAGCAGGGGGGTTGAGGCAAAACTCCATAAAGGCTTCGGCATCCCTGCGCCGTAGCTCCAACAGGGGCTTACCGGCCACCAACAAAGCCCACAGCAGTAAACGCTCCACGTGGGTACGGTAAGAGGTGAAGGTAGCTTCATTACCCGCGTAAGATTTCAAGAAGCCACGCACTGCCTGGTAACTCTCGATAGGGCGAGTCGCCTCAGGGCACTGGGTAAGGTAAGTGACCACCTCGGGCAACTCGCCACTCATGTTCATAAAGTGCAAGTCGAGGAAGCGATCGAAGGGTTCGAATAAAGGTTGAGGGCGCATGGGCAAAACCGAGCAGAGCGAAAGCGTAAGCGTGCGGGAATTGTGGTTAATACGCAATATCCGGGTCTGGTAGTTATCGGATATTGCATTGGTGACTGGGGGTACTCAGGGAGGTAGTAGGTCTACTCTTTTTAGTGAGGAAAAGCCAATTTTATGACGGGCCGGGGTTAAGGGGGATCTCCAAGCGATTTAGGCCCTGGAACAGACCTTGGAAGGCTTAGGGAGTACGCCTGGGCTATTAGGGCGCTAGCATGATCGAGGTTTCTCGTAATAGTAGGCTCAAAATGCTGGGCCTGGGTAATAGGTGTTGCTTGGTCATGTTGGTAGTAAGCCTGAATGCATCCAGCCTGAGGGCTTGGAGCTGTAGCGCGGTGCGTTGTGCATGCTGCCTGGATTGTAACCAGGTTACCGACAACGGGCTAAAGCATAGTTAAGCCAGGCAATAAGGCAGATGGCGCAAGCAGCGCGCGTTGTGTGGGCAGCTGTGGAGTTTCTCGGGGCTTTATAGGGTGACGGCCGCCCAGCGAAGCCCCAGGCGTGTGGTTTGCGTTATAAAAACGTGGCCGCTGGATGGGTGCCTGTGATACGTGCTTTAAAGACAGTACCGCTTGCATTGAGCGGCGGATCACGACGGTCGGCAATTGTTCGGCGCGTCAGTGGTGTTGGGGATTATGGATAGGGAATCGCGTTAGGGGGCTTGTTTGGAAAGGACATAGGCTCTAAGGAGCGTTCTGACTTGAGGGGCGGGCTCATGGCGCAGTGCAGAAATAGGTGTTGATGACCCATCGGCTAGGGGCAGTAAAAGGCAGGATCGAGTCCTTCGTAAAGCGCCCTGCATAGGGCCAGAATGCTGAAATATATTGTTACCTATAATGCACATTATGTTAAATAAGGTATTATTTTCTGAGTTTTTGGGCTGCTTTGGGCCACTGCTTCGACAAAACTGCGCCTGACGTCCGCGCCCTCTACGGACCATGTCCATGTGATGGATTAAATAACGTGGCTGCCTATGTTTCTCTTCAGGCCCATATGGACCGCTGCTGCTGCAAACCTGAGATGCACTGCTGTTGCCCATGCTTATTCTGTCATCTACGTTTAAATCGCGACCTTAACTTTCTACACCTGTGCCAAAAGCATAAATCTGGATATTGATAACCAGGCCTGCCGGTTTAGCAATTCTGGCTTTACGGGACAGATGTCACGGACGCCGTTGAGCGGTGCTTTGAAGCCATGTCATCAATACTCATCCCGAGCGCAATCGTTACCGCGGCCTGACAGATATGCAACTCCAGATCATTCGTACAATCATTCGCCCGGACGCTGCAAAGAACCCGTTTCAGGACCGAATGCCATTGCGCAATTGACTAATGATTAAATTAATGTGGCGGCGGTGCTTAAGGAAAGTTGAAGCTAAAACGTCAAATACGAGCTGCACGGGCGCGAGCTCGTACCTTCATAAGGAATAAATCAGGTAGCACCCTTCTCGGCAGCCCCACGCCCCATCACCCCCCTACCCCTTCAGCTACCTCGATCAAATTCAAATCCGGGCCCCGCACATACACCGAACGAATCGGCCCAATGTGTAGGAGCCAGTGAAACTGGCAAATAGGGGCGGCAAGGCTTGGAACTGGGCATAGAGTGGGTTAAAGCAGCGCGATTCAGGCATCATAGACGCCTTATTCGCCAGCTTTGCTGGCTCCTACAAGCACCCCGCCTTGGGGGATGAGAGCCAAGACGGTATTTTCGGAAACCAGCCCCCGCGCGCCTAGAAGCACGTCTCCAACATCTGCACCACCCGTAATTGCTCATCCACCAAGCACCCTACCCGCCATTTATCGAAGGTCAAGCACGGGTGGGACGTGCCCAGGGCGACGATATCGCCCACCCTCACCTCACAGCCAGGCGCTACCTGCATAAAGGCGTGCTGGTCCATGATGGCGGTGACTTGGCAGGCGCTGATGTCTTGACCTTGGGCGGCGATACCGCCGACGGGGTAGCAGCGTAGGGGGTTGGGCAGGCCGGCGTCGTGGGCTACGTCCCGCTTGCCCAGGGCGAGCACGGCGAAGCCGGGCTCAGGCATGGATTGTACGTAGGCGAACACTTCCAACGCGGGGCGCAGGCCTTCTTCGAGATCGTGGCGGCGGTTCAGCACGCCGACCTGGGCGTCCTTGTAAATGCCATGGTCGTGGGCCACGTAGCTGCCGGGGCGGAGCACGGTGGTGAAGCGGTCGCATACGGCCTGGCGGTCGAATTCCTCGGCGATCAGGTCGTACCAGGCCGAGCCCGAGGCGGTAACAATTGGACGGGGCTGGGCGAATTGCCCTTTGTTCATCAGGGTAACGGCCAGGTACACCAGAGAGGCGGCGAAGGCGCGGATGTCGGTCACGGCCTCAGTGCCATGGATCACCCCCTCGTAGCCTTCGATGCCGGTCAGGGCCAGCGCGGGCTGGCTGTCGATCACGTCGGCCAGGTCGAACACGGCCTGTTCGCTACGGCAGCCGCAGCGCCCGCCGACCACGCCGTATTCGATCATTACGTTCAGGCGCAGGCCGCGGGCCGCGAAGAATTCCCCCAGGGCGCGGGCGTTGTCCGGGTGGTCCACCAAACAGTGGAACTCAAAGCCTGGGTCTTCCAGCAAGCCTGCGATCAGCGCCATGTTGGGCGCGCCTACTAGCTGATTGGCCATCAGCACGCGGCGCACGCCGTGGGCATGGGCGGCCTGGGTTTGGGTAGCGGTGGCCAGGGTGATGCCCCAGGCACCGTGCTCCAGTTGGCGGCGAAACAGTGCTGGCATCATGCTGGTTTTACCGTGTGGGGCAAGCTGTGCGCCAGCGTTGCTAACGAAGGCCTGCATCCAGCGTAGGTTATGCTCCAGGGCGCTTTGGTACAGCACCAGCGCGGGCAGGCTTACATCCTGTAGCAGGCTCTGGCCCGGTTGAGCGGCGCCTTTATCGACGGGGGCAGTGGTCATTGGGGGCTCCAGGGTCAATGCTGGGTACGGCGGGCAAGCCGGTCGGCGCAGTCGATCAGTACCCGGCGATAGTCTTGATAATGGGCGCGGGCGTCATCCCGGGGCGCAACGATGCACAACGTGGCCACGCAGGTGCCCTGGCTGTCCCGCACGGGGGCGGCAAAGCAGTGGGTGAAGGTGTCGGCGATACTGTCGAAGGAGAAAAAGCCCTCGGCGCAGGCGACGCGCACCTCGGCGATAAAGCGTTGCTCGGGCAACTGCTCGCCACTGGGAAGGGTAAAATCTTCCGAATCGATCAGCGCCAGAATCTGCTCATCACTCAGGTGCCCCAGCAGCAGCCGGCCGGAGGCGGTCCAGGGAATGGGCGCGTCTTCGCCGATGTCCGATGAAATGCGAAAGTGCCGGGCGCCCTCCTTCATCAGCGCAACCGTGTACTTGCGGCCGTTGAGCAGGCACATCTGCGCGGTTTCCCGAGTACGCTCAACGATCTCGCCCAGCGCTGCCTCCGCCTCGCGGGTAAAGTCGAAATGGCGCAGGTGCGCCTGGCCGAGAAAGTACAGCTGCCGCCCCAGGTACACTTGGCCGTCCTGCCCCACGGGTTGGAGGATGCCGCGCTCCAACAAGGCGGCTACCAGCTCATAGACGGTGGACTTAGGGCTACCAATGCCCGTGGCGATCTCGTTGGGGCGCAGAGGCGTACCGGTGGCCTTGAGGTGGTCCAGGATGTCGAAGGCGCGGTCCAGGCCGCGGGCCCTGCGTTTGATTGCATCGTCGCTCATGGCGCCAGCATCCCTTGCAGTGAGGCCATGGTCATGCCAAGGGCGCCTTGGCGCGGTAAGCAATGCAGTCCACTTCCACCTTGCAGTCCACCATCATGCTGGCTTGCACGCAGGCGCGAGCGGGCGCGTGCTCAGGGGTAAAGTATTCGCTGAACACTTTGTTGAAGCTGGTGAAGTCTCGCGGGTCGTCCAGCCATACCCCTACCCTAACCACGTGCTCCAGGCCATAGCCGGCCTCGCTCAGGATGGCGACGAGGTTGTGCATCGCTTGGTGGGTCTGCTCAACGATACCCCCGCTGACGATCTCCCCGTCCCGCGCCGGCACCTGGCCGGAGACGTGCAGCCAGCCATCGGCCTCAACGGCGCGGGCGAAGGGCCGAGGGGTTCCGCCGGCAGCCGTGGTGCCGCTGCCGTAACGAATAATGCTCATGTGAAGCTCCTTCCAACTAAAAATGAATGTTCTTGAGGAAGTCTTGCAGGCGGGCCGACTGAGGTCGATCAAACAACGCCTTGGGCGCGCCCTGCTCCTCGATGCGGCCTTGGTTCATAAACACGATCTGGTCGGACACCTCGTAGGCAAAACGCATTTCGTGGGTCACCAGCAGCATGGTCATGCCCTCCTCGGCCAGCCCCTTGATCACGGCCAGCACTTCGCCCACCAGCTCCGGGTCCAGCGCTGAGGTGGGTTCGTCGAACAGCATCAGGCTGGGGTTCATGGCGATGGCCCGGGCGATAGCCACCCGCTGCTGCTGCCCACCGGAAAGCTGCCCCGGGTGGTGGTCCCGGCGCGCCAGCAAGCCTACCCGGTCCAGCCATTTCTCGGCCACGGCCACGGCCTGGTCGCGGGGCATTTTCTTTACCTTGCGCAGCCCCAGGGTAACGTTCTCCGGGGCCGACAGGTGGGGGAACAGGTTGAACTGCTGGAACGCCATACCGGTCATGGCCCGGTGCGCCGCTACCACTGTTTCGGGATGGCGCACGCGTTTGCCGTCGACCTCGCTGTAGCCGATGCTCTGGCCCTCCAGCAGGATGCGCCCGCCCTGGAACTCTTCGAGCAGGTTTACGCAACGCAGCAGTGTTGTTTTGCCCGAGCCGCTGGAACCGATCAGCGTCAGCACATTACCGCGGTCCATGCTCAGGTCCACGCCCTTAAGCACTTCGGTAGCACCGTAAGCCTTGTGCAAGCCCTGGACACTGAGCAGCGGTTGGTTGCTAATGGTTTGATTCATGGCAAGGCCACCCGTTTTTCGATATAGCGCCCGAGCAGCTCGATGGCGTAGTTGATGAAGAAGAACAGCAGCCCGGCGAACAGGTAGAACTGCAAGGTCATAAAGTTGCGGGCGATGATCTGCTGCGTGGTGAGGAGTAGCTCCGCTACACCGATCACCGAGAGCAAGGTAGAGGCCTTGACGATCTCGGTGGAGGAATTGACCCAGGTGGGGAGGATCTGCCGCAACGCCTGGGGCAGCAGCACGTTGACCAGCGATTGGCTAAACGTCAGGCCGATGGCCTTGCCCGCCTCCAATTGCCCGCTGGGGATGGCTTGCAGCGCGCCGCGCACAATCTCGGCTACGTGGGATGCGCAGAACAGGGTCAACCCTAGTGCCCCGGCGCCAAAGGCGCTGATAGCCCAGCCGAAGGCAGGGGCCATATAGAAGCAGGCCAGCACCAGCACGAACACCGGCGTGCCCCGGATCAAGTCAACGTACACCCGGCACGGCAAACGGCCCCACCAGCGCCCATAGGTCAGCACCAGGCCGATGATCACGCCCATCAGAGTGCCGCCGAGGATTGGTCGGTAGCGGCAGCATCGGCACGGCCGGAGTTCACCGCCTGGTACATCAGGTCCACACTGTCGTACTGGTCCACCTTGGCCTTGGGCAACGCCTGGTGCACCAGCTCCTCGGCATACACGTTCTGCAGCACGGCCACTGTTACGTTGTCACCCGCGGTGCGCAGGTCATCGATTTCTTTGTACTTGCTCGCCTCAGGCAGCAGCAAGCCTACACCCTCGCGGTAGTACGGCAGGGTGAACGCGACCTGCTGGGCGCGGCTAGCCGTTACGGTTATGAACTGGCAACTCATGTCGACCTTATCGGTCAGCAGGTTGGGAATACGCGCATCGGAAGACTGCACCACGAACTCGACCTTGCTGGCGTCATTGAACAAACCCTTGGCGACCATGCGGCCAATATCGATATCAAAGCCCTGCAACTTGCCATCGGCGCCCTGGAAGTGCCAAGGCGCGTTGGTGCTGCCGGTGCCTACCACAAGATGCCCACGGGCCAGCACAGTGTCCAACTTGCTGGCATCGGCCGCCTGCACCAAAGGCGTCGTTGCCACGGCCAGTACGGCCCCCAGGGCCAGGGTTTTGAACGAAACAATCATGCGCTGCATAGGGTGCACTCCGCCAAATGTGATTTCCGCTATAGCGGAAGTTAGTTTGCCATAGCGGAATACCGAGCAGAAAGTGTGCCATCTGCCACCTGTGGCATCAGCGCGCGTCAATACCGCTTAGAAATCAGCAAGATGCCCTAAGCGGGCGGATGAATACGCCGCCCGGCAGTTGCTACAGAAGGCCACGGCTGTCGAGAGCGCACGCTAAGGGCGCGTGGCAGAATGAAACGCACCGTTGGGGTACGCAACGGCGGTGGAGGTTTCGCTACAGGCGCAGATCGCGGGCCCTGTTGGGCTATCATAGGCGCCGCCCTGCCTTGTGGCAGCTTATGTCTTACGTTCGAGGCCCTTATGACCCACGCGGATATCAACTTTTTGCCCGACCCCGACCCGGAATCCATTTCCTCGGATGTGGCCAGCTTCCGGGGGCTGCTGGTCACCACCCAGATCCCTACCCGGCCGGACGGCAGCCTGGAGCTCGGTGATATCGACGCCCAGAGTGAGTGCACCCTGCGCGCGCTCAAGGTTGCTCTTGAAGGCGCCGGCAGTAGCCTCGACCGTGTGCTGCACTTGACCATTTACCTGACGGACATCACCGAGCGGGCGCGCTTCAACGAGGTCTACCAGCGTTACTTCCGCAAGCCGTGGCCCGTTCGCGCCGCCGTCGGGGTCGCGGCACTGGGCGTGGAAGGCATGCGTGTAGAGGTGACCGCGATGGCTGCCGCTGGCTAGGTAACTGCGATATTGCGCTGAACCCATAGCGGGCGTGGCTGGTCGGCTATAAGTCGCTTACCTACTAAAGGAGCCGCTTATGCAGCCTTATGTCATCTGCCACATGATGTCGTCGTTGGACGGCCACGCCCTTACCGACGGCTGGGACCGCCCCTTCAAGAAAGCCGCTGGCGAGCGCTATGAAACCCTGGCTCAAACCTTTGATTTCGATGCCTGGGTCTGTGGCCGCGTGACCATGCAGGAAATCGCCCACGACGAGGGTTATCCGAAGGGCCTGGCAAAGGGCCCTATTGCGCGTACACACCATTTCGCGGACCGTAACGCCAAGGCCTACGCCATTTCCATCGACCCCCAGGGCAAGGTGGGCTGGAAAACCAATCAGGCGTTAGATTCCCACGTGGTCGAGGTGCTGACCGAAAGGGTTTCGGATGACTACCTGGCCTATCTGCAATCGATCAATGTGTCCTACCTCTTCGCGGGCGAACAGGAGATCGACCTTAAGCGCGTGCTAAGCATTCTTAGCGAGGAGCTGGGGTGCAAGCGGGTGATCGTCGAAGGCGGCCCCCATGTCAGTGGGTCATTCCTTAACGCCGGGCTGGTAGACGAAGTAAGCGTATTGATATTGCCCCTGGTCGATGGCCGTGGCGAGCATCCGGCGTCCTTCGAGGTGTCCTCCACGGCGTGGAAGCAGCCGACTTACTTGAAACTGACCGCCGCCGAGGCGCAGGAGGATGGCGGCGTGTGGTTGCGCTATACCAAGGCGTAGCCCCTTAGTGGGCTCACATCGCCTGTAGGGGTGAGCGTAAGCTCGCGAAGGTACGGCACAAGCAAGCCATGACGCACTGTTCGCCAGCTTTGCTGGCTCCTACGGCAGGATCAATCGGCTGCGCGATACACCTGCGCAACCACATGTGCCACCGCCTCTTCAATGCCCCCTTCATTACGGCACAGCACCCAGCCCTGCTCCGCAACCGCCCGCTCGAATGCTTGGGTGCAGGCAATCTGTTCTTCCAGGTTGAACATCACGGTGCTGCTGAGCCCGCGCCGCCGGGCTGCCGCCCTGGCCCAGGAAATGTCGGGGCGGGTCACAACGCCTACATGCAAATCGGGCACGCGCACCTGGCGTTCGAGGTTCATGCGTAGGATGTCTGTAAAGGGCACTATCCGGCGAAAGGCTGCTTCGGAGGGGTACCAGCGGTCCATCAGGAGGATGCAGCCTGGGGCCTGCTCGGCCAGCACATGCCGGGAAATCCAGGCCCGGCTTTCGGCGAAACGCCGGCACACCTCGAATTCCAATGCTTCGCTGGGGTGTCTGACCAGCCGATTGACCAGGGCCATGGTGGCAGCCCTATTAGGGTCCAGATTCCGTTCGGAGAAGCGAATCACCTTCTTGCCCTCTGCCCTGAGTACTTGGGCAACGGCTTCCAGCAGTGTGGTTTTCCCGGTGCCCTTGGGCCCGTCCAGCGAAACGAACAGCGCGTGCTTCATTGATCAGGTAACGCCTTGTACAGGGGCTTGGGCGCCCACTCTACCAAGGAAGTGGCAGCCACGCGGGCGGTGTTCAACACCCCAGCGCGTCGGCAGCTTCAGTCAAGGATTCTGCGATCACATCCCAACCCTCGGTTGCCTGCAGGTTATCGGCTTGATTCGGACCGTATTCGGTGGGCCGCCGAATAAAAACGGTTCGCATGCCCACTTCACGGGCGGCAGCCAGGTCAGCATTATGGGCGGCAACCATGGCCGTTCGCTCTGGAGAAAGGCCTACCGCCGCTAGTGTCCTCAGGTAGGTGACCGGTTGGGGCTTGTAGGACTGGCTAAGCTCCGCTCCGCCGATCACGTCCCAGGGTAAGCCTGCATATTTAGAGAGGTTAAGCATGCCGGCGATATGGCCGTTGGAAAGTGGGCCGATGGCGAATTTGCGTTTAAGCCGGGTAAGGCCCTGTACCGAATCCGGCCAGGGGTCCAGGCGTTCCCAGGCGGTATTAAGGGTCACCAGCCGGGCCTCAGGGATGCTGCTTACATCAGCATCCAGATGAGCTAAAACGGTTTTCAGGTTTTCCAGGTTCAATACATCCAGGGTTACGAACGGCCGTTCCCCTGAGCGAACGCGCTCCATAGACGGCTGATACAGGGCTCGCCACCGGTCAGCGAACGCCAGGGGGTCCACCGGCACCCGGTAGTACTCAATAAAGGGCTCGGCGATGCGCGCCACGCTGGTTCGCCAGTCCACCACGGTGCCGAATACATCAAAGCCCAGGAATCCTACTGTGTCGGGGATGGCGTTCATGTTCTGATCTCGGCCGCTGCACCGAAGACCGCCTTCGATGCCAAGTATTGCTCGGTAGACCCGCTAGCTGGGCGGCGGTTTTACCGGCGTGCCGAAGCAGGCGTACCCTAGGTCAGCTGGCCACCGTCACGTCAGCCTGGCCAGTGGCTGCCAACGCGCGGTGGATAGCACCCTCTGCTTTTTTGCGCTCAACGAAGTCCCTCACATAGGCAGCGCCTGACACCTGCCTCTTGGGTACAGCCATCGCTTGTCGAATCGAGGTAAAGGCGCCCTTGAGCACACGCACGCGAGGGTTCGATGCGGCGACCTTTTCCAAAGGTTGACGCACCCCCGCGGCGGCATCCAACCCCTGCTCTAGGAACAGCGTGACTGCCGCGGCAGAGGTCTCAGCCCGTACCAGCTCTGCATGCTCAAGCGTGCGGCTTAAAAACAGGTCATACGCAGCGCCTTTGCCTACTGCAAGCCTCAGCCCTGGTTGGTCCAGCTCGCCGACCTCCTGATAAGGCGCATCAGCCGCGACCAGGTAGGTGCCTTCGATGATCACATAGGGGCTGCTGAATGCAATCTGTGCTTCCCTCACCGGTTCGATGGCCAGAAACGCTATATCCCAGGCGCCGCTCTCCAGAGCCGAAAACACCTTGCCTGCCGCATCGAAGGGTATCAGTTCCAGTGGTACCCCTAACTCTTCCGCCAAGGCCTGGGCCAGGGTGACCGAAACCCCCGTCAGAGCGCCCCGTCCGTCACGCTGGGCCAATACAGGATTGCCCAGGTTGATGGCGGCGCGTAGTACGCCCTGCGGGGTCAAATCTTGCAGTACCGCAGGGCTGATCAGGCTCATTGGTTCTCCAGTCGTGCGGGTTGGCTTCAGATACAGGTGACAAGCCTATGGGCCAGGCGGCTCACTTACCTGGCTGGCCGCCTGCAAGGCTTAATCGCCTTTAGGAAAGTCCGTTCCTACGCTGATTTCCCGCAGCTGCTCGATCTGCTTCAGGCGCGCCTGGCGATCGGCGACCACGGCTTCGTACCCCCAACTGCCCAGCACCAAGTGGCGCGGCGGCGCTGGCAGTTGGGTCAGCGCGATCATGGCCTCGCCCGCGCGCACCGGGTCACCAGATTGCGTACCACTCGACTGTTTGGTGGACGCCAAGCGTTTACCGGCGGTGTCTTTGTAGTCGTCGATCCGCGAGGGGGTCTGTTGCAAGGAGCGCCCCGCCCAATCGGTGCGGAACGGCCCCGGCTCAACGCACGTAACGGCAATGCCCAGTGGCGTAACCTCGGCACTCAGGGCGTCAGAGAAGCCTTCTACGGCATGTTTGGACGCAGCGTAATACCCGGAGCCAGGAAAGCCGATCAACCCGGCCACTGACGTGATGTTGATGATATGGCCGCTGCGCTGGGCGCGCATGATGGGCAGCACCGCGCGGGTGACCGCGAACAGGCCGAACACGTTGGCGTCGAATTGCGCCCGGATTTGCGCCTCGTCGCCTTCCTCGATCGAACTCTGGTAACCGTAGCCGGCATTGTTAACGAGTACATCTATCCGGCCAAAGCGCGCCTTGGCGGCGGCCACGGCTGCTTCTACCTGAGCCGGCTCGCTTACGTCCAGCTCTAAGGCCAGGACCCGGTCCTCGGCTGTTTCAGCCAAGTCAGCCACGCGGCTTTTATCCCGCGCCGTGGCCACCAAGTGCCAGCCTCGGTCGATGACCAACTTGGCCAATTCGCGGCCGAAGCCGGTGGAACAGCCGGTGATTAGCCATACAGGGGTGTGGGTTGTGTGAGTGCTCATGCTATTGCTCCATCAAGAGGGCCTGATGGTTGCGACAGGGGCTAAGGGTGGTCGTTTCATTGGGTGTAGGCTTTTAGGTGCATTTGCTCAATACAGGCTAGAGCCGAGCGTGTGTTGCATTGTGTATTCGGATATCAAACAACGACCGACCCAGTTGGCCATGTGCATACGCGTGAAAGTCCATCTCCGAGGCTTGCATTTTCATAGGCAGGCCGTTCTTGTCCAAATGCACAATGACATCCATCATCGTCGCGATCGCACCATTGCCGGGCTTCCAACGGGCCCTGTACACCGCATGTTTTTCGCCTCCACGTCCTGTAAATACCCTCACCTGGCTGAAAGGCTTGCAGCCTTGCTCGAACGCCGCCAGTGACTCGCCGCTAAGCGGCATGCCATTGCGACGCGGAGTAATCGAATACGTGTTGCCAAGCAACGTTAGGGGAACGCTCGACGCCCGCTGTTCGACGGGGCGGTTAATGTCTAAAGCGGCTGGACCAATGCGCGGGAGGGAGTTGCTGCGAGAGATATCCACGGGTAGAGGCGTCCTTGATCAGGCGGGCTAGGCAGGGTTCGGCCCTGTAAGGGCGAATTGGCCAGCCGGCTCGTTGGCCACGGCCGGCGGCAGGAAGGCCGCGAACGTCAGTGTCTTGGCCGGCAATCCATCGTAGGCGGGCCTAAACGCGCGCAACTTAAGCAGGTGCCCCTCGGTGTTTACCACCACCGCGACCTGGGCGTCTTCACCCGCCAATGACACGATATAGAGCCAGGCGTTATGGCCGCGGCTATCGCTCTGAGGGTGCGGCCAGTCCAGCCTCAGCGGCCTAAGGGCAGCCAGGAACAATGCCCGTTGCGGGCCGTCCAGTGGCGTCATGCAGCGACCGGCCACGGTGAAGTGCATCGCGTCGCAATTCACCTCGATGGGTAGCTCAAAGGTTGCCACGGGCGTGGGGCGCTTGATTGGAAGTGGCATGCAAAGCCCTGTCTCAAGTGATACTGGCGGTACCGCCTTGCCCTTGAGTGGCCCACGGCCGACTTTGGTTCCCAACAGGCAGGTGCTTAACCCTCGCCCTGCCCAGGCGCCCCCGCTTTGAACTCTAAGCCTTACTCAGAGCAAGGCCTAGGCACCGAAGGAGATGCCAACAGCGCAGGCGCCAGGCTGATCAGCCCAAGCAACGCCATCGCCGCCCCTACCCACAGGGGCGAGCGCAGGCCATGGCCGGCATCGATCACCGCTCCCCCCGCCCAGCTGCCAAAGGCCAGGCCTGCGGTGATCACGGAGGTGTGCAGGGTATTGACCAGCGCGCCGGGTTCGGCGGCTTTCATCACCCGCGCGACCATGGCCGGGTTTAGGGCTACGCCGGTCAGGCCTACCGCAATCAGACACGCCAGGTTCAGAGCAGTATGGGCGCCGGCGAGGGCAAAGCCGGTCAATGCTACTATCAGCAAGGTCAAGCCCCAGCCTAAGGCGGCGAACGTATGGCGATCAGCGATACGCCCGACCACCATGTTGCCTACTAGGTTGGCAACCCCATAGAGCGCCAACAGCGGCGCCACGGCGCCCGGCCGCACGCCTACTTCCTCGATCAGGATGGGGGTGATGTAACTGAACGCGGCGAAGGTCGCACCAATGATCAACCCGCTGGTGAGGTAAGCGCCCCACAGGCTACGGCTGTGCAGGGCGGTCCATTGCGAACGAAGGTTCTGCTGTTGATCGGAGGTGCCTGGCGGCAAGCGCAGGCTTACCAGCACCGTACACAGCACAGACAACACCACGATTACCCAGCTACTGGCTCGCCACCCAAACCCGTGCTCGATCCAGTTGGTCAGCGGTACCCCAGCCACGGGGGACATCATCAGCCCGGCCAGGACCACGGACACCGCCCTGCCCCGTGCCTCCAGGGGCACAAGTTCAGCGCAGAGGGTCATGCACAAGCCCAGGCAGCCTGCGCTGGCAACGCCCATCAGGATACGCGCCAGCAGCAAGCAGTTGTAAGTGGGCGCGGCGGCGGCCAGGGTGCCAGCGGCCACGTACACCACAAGCAGCACGATCAATGCGCGCTTATTACCAATACCCTGGGCAATCAGCAACACGCTGACCACCGGGCCACCCAAGGCCATGCCCAACGCATAAAACGCAATCAGGTTGCCGACCTTGGCCAGGCTCACCGAGAAGGCCTCTGCCAACCCAGGCATGATCCCAGCTACCATAAACTCGGCGGTAACCAGTGTAAAAATCGTTAAACCCAACAAGTAGACCGTTGAAGGCAATGTGTAGCGGTTAGCCATGTTCATCCCAAGAACGCGTGAAAGCCGGCTACCCTAGGCAGATGTGACCGAATGGTCAAACGCTGCTGTTCCTAAAGGTCGATTGATCCACGGTCGTGCTGGTTATAGGTGCGCTGAGTCGACGTTTTAATCCATGCCCCCTGCGCACCCGTATCAGGAAGTAGCCTGATGGGCGCGAACGGGGGCCGCGTTCGTGGGAGCGCTCTCGGCAAATAAGCCCGCCAGGTACCTTCTGTTCTAGTCCTCTGCGGGCAATGCCCAGCTGTGCGCGGGCATTGCCCACTCGTCATCGCTGAGCAGGCAGCCATCGAGCATCGCGGTGAGCGCGGCTTGGTCCATCCCCATGCCGATCAGCACCAGTTCTTGGCGAGCATCGCCCACCTCGCCCTGCCACAGCGCCTGGATCGCCGCTAGCTCGTCAGGCTCGGTAGGCCATTGCGCCTTAGGCACCGACACCCACCACTGCCCTGCCGGCTCCCGTCGACAGATGACGCCTGCCTGGGACCAGGCGTAGGCGTGGCTCGGCTGGTGGGCCAACCAGATAAACCCCTTGGAGCGCACTACCCCCGGCCAACCTTCAGTGACGGCGGCGTGCAAACGCTCTGGGTGGAACGGCCTTCGGGCACGGTATACGAAGCTGCCAATGCCATAGGTTTCGGTTTCAGGTACGTGCTCACCGCGTAATTCGCGCAGCCAGCCGGGGGCGTTGGCCGCCTGCTCGAAATCGAATAACCCGGTATCCAGCACTGTGCCTAAGGGTACTCGGCCAAATTCCGCCGCCTCGATCCGTGCCCGTGGATTGAGCCGCTCAAGCAGGGCCCACAGCCGATCGCGCTCCTCCGGGGCGACCAGGTCCAGCTTGTTGAGCACAATGACATCGCAGAATTCGATCTGCTCCACCAGCAAGTCGACCACGGCACGGGTGTCTTCTTCGCCCAAGGACTCGCCCCGCTCGGCGATGCTGTCCTCGCAGCTGTAATCCCTCAGAAAGTTAAAGGCATCCACTACCGTTACCAACGTATCGAGCCGGGCCACGGCCGACAGCGACACACCCTGTTCATCCGTAAAGGTGAAGGTTTCCGCCACCGGCATTGGCTCGGAAATACCTGTGGACTCGATCACCAGTTGGTCAAAGCGCCCTTCCTTGGCCAAGCGAGCGACTTCGATCAACAGGTCTTCGCGCAAGGTGCAGCAAATGCAGCCGTTGCTCATCTCCACCAACCGCTCCTCGGTACGCGACAAGCCTGCCCCGCCACCCCGTACCAAGGCCGCGTCGATGTTCACCTCGGACATGTCGTTGACGATCACCGCCACCTTGCGGTGTTCACGGTTATTAAGAATATGGTTGAGCACAGTTGTTTTCCCCGCGCCGAGAAACCCGGACAGCAAGGTGACCGGCAGCCGAGCAAATGCGCCCGCGGCAGGGTTGAAAACGGTATCCACGGTAAGCAACTCCTGGCAAAACAGTCGGCGCATAATGTTATGTTATAACTCTTAACATTGAAAGGGCCGGTGGTTTGCTTACAGGGTGATGCCAGGTACAGCGCCCGTCCATCGCCTCAAGCCATTGCTTGCCGACTTTCCGTACAGGGCCAAGGCTCCAATGGCCAAGGTTCATGAATAAAGGAAATCCGATGAAATATGTAAAGCTAGGCTCCACCGGCCTGGATGTCTCTCCCCTGTGCCTGGGCTGCATGACCTTTGGTGAGCCGCAATCGGGCACCCACCCCTGGACCCTCGACGAAACCGCCAGCCGGCCAATCATCCGTCGCGCCGTGGAACATGGGATCAACTTCTTCGATACCGCCAACAGCTACTCGGCCGGTACTTCCGAAGTGATCGTGGGCAAATTGCTGAAGGCATTCACCCAGCGCGACGAAACCGTGATCGCGACCAAAGTGTTCTACCCTGCCAACATGGGCCAGGGCACCTCCAAGCCAAACGAGCAGGGGCTGTCGCGCAAGGCCATCTTCGGCAGCATCGACGCTAGCCTCAAACGCCTGGGCGTAGACTATGTTGACCTGTACCAGATCCACCGCTGGGACTATCACACCCCTATTGAAGAAACCATGGAAGCCTTGCACGACGTGGTCAAGGCCGGTAAGGCCCGCTACCTGGGCGCCTCGTCCATGTTCGCCTGGCAGTTCGCCAAGGCCCAACAGGTGGCGGCAACCAACGGTTGGAGCCGTTTCGTTACCATGCAGAACTTCGTCAATTTGCTATACCGCGAAGAAGAGCGCGAGATGATCCCGCTTTGCCTCGACCAGGGTGTGGGCCTGATGCCTTGGAGCCCTCTGGCCCGCGGCCGGCTCACGCGCCCACGCGGTGTAGAAACCGAGCGCACCCGTACCGACCTGTCGGGGCAGTCCTTCTTCAAGGGCGCCGAAGACCTAGACGGCAAAGTGATCGATGCGGTTGAGCAGCTTGCGCAGGAACGCGGCCTGCCGATGGCGCAGATCGCCTTGGCCTGGGTGTTGCGCAAGCGTGGCGTGTCTGCGCCTATCGTAGGGGCCTCCAAGGTAGGCCAACTGGACGACGCCATCGCTGCGTTGCAGGTGGAACTCTCCGACGAAGACGTACAGCGCCTGGAAGCGCCCTACGTGCCCCATGCAGTGAGCGGGTTCAGCTAAGGCCCTCGCCTGTGCTTAAGCGGGCGGCCTAGTGCCCCGCTTAAGCTAATGGCATACAACCGGCCGGGCTTCGGCTGGCTCGTTATCGTCCCCATGCAAAGAAATCCGAGAGGTTTCTGGCAGCGCCATGCCGCCAGCCATGGCCAACAAGGCAATGACTACCAGGTAAAACGCTGGGGCCAGGTTGCTTCCCGTAAGGCCAATCAGCCAGGTCGCCATCAGCGGCGCGGTGCCGCCGAACAGCGTGTAAGCCATGTTGTAAGTAATGGCCGAACCGGTATAACGCGTACGGGTGGGGAAGGTTTCCGACAGCAGCGCCGCTGTGACCACGTTGCACAGCAGCGCGCCTACCGCTAGTAGCACCACGCCGGCGACGGCTTGGCCCATTTGGCCGGAGCTGGCCAACCAGTAGGCGGGGAATACCGTCAGCATTACCCATAGGCAGGTAAAGCCTATGGTTTTGCGCCGGCCTATCCGGTCTGAGAAGGCGCCCGCGGCCGGGCAGGCGGCTGCGGCAAACACTAAAGCCACCGTAGACACCAGCAACGACTGCGCCCGGCTAAGGTGCCCCACCACTTGCAGGTAGGTCGCAAAATAAGTGGTAAACATATAGAACGACAACGCCGTTAGCGAGATGAACGCCCCTAGGCAGCACATCGCACTGCCGTGGCTGCGCAACGTTTCTTTCAGTGGAGAGTGTGCCTGCACGGCGCCTTCGGCCTGGGCCGCCTTGAAGGCCGGGGTTTCCTCCATGCGCCAGCGCAAGATCAGCCCCACTATGCCCAAAGGCGCGGCCGCCAGGAAGGGCACGCGCCAGCCCCAGGCCGCCATGGCATCCGGCGACAGGCTGGCTTCCAGCACATAGGCGAACACCGCCGCCACGGCGAACGCGGAGAAGGTCGAGACCGGTACGAAGCTGCCGTACCAGGCGCGCTTGTGCCGTGGCGCATGCTCCATCAGGTAGGCCACTGCCCCGGCATATTCACCGCCGGCGGAAAACCCTTGGACACAGCGCGCCAGCGTGAGCAGCATGGGTGCCAACAGGCCGATGCTGGCATACGTGGGCAGCAGGCCGATTACCGTAGTGGCCCCGGCCATCATCAAAA
This sequence comes from Pseudomonas artemisiae, assembly GCF_057128685.1. Taxonomy (NCBI): domain Bacteria; kingdom Pseudomonadati; phylum Pseudomonadota; class Gammaproteobacteria; order Pseudomonadales; family Pseudomonadaceae; genus Pseudomonas; species Pseudomonas artemisiae. The sequence goes on along the minus strand of NZ_JBSKHS010000004.1, from coordinate 221,823 downwards.
TGGTGATCGAGAGAATACGCTTGCGCCCCAGCCGGTCGCCCAGCGCGCCGAACACGATCCCGCCCAGGGGCCTTAAGGCAAAGGCCACGGCAAACACCGCAAAGGTTTTCAGTAAGGCTACGCTGGCGCTGTTACTGGTGAAAAACTGATTGGCGATGATGGTGGCAAGAAAGCCGTAGATCGCAAAGTCGAACCATTCGACGAAGTTACCAATCGCCGAGGCGGCGATGACCTTGCGCAGAGTGGCAGGCGAAACCTGCCCAGGGGTATGAGTGGTCATGGGCGAGCTCCTGGAGGTAATCCTTCGGGATTATCGGCAGATGCCCGCGCCGTTACGTTCGCAAAACGCCCTGCGCATGCCCAAGAACGAAAAGTCCGCCTGCTGGATAGGGCTTTTGTTTCAGTCAGCGATGGGCGGTTCGAGCCGTTGGGCGTTAGGGGCCGTGTAAGCGCGGCCAGGCCCCTGCTCGAACGCGTCGAAGTGGCCACGAATGGATTCGCTGAAGCGGGTGGCAGACACAATATGCTCCTGCCTCAAGGCAATGGGGCTGTACACCTCGATGGCGGCATAGTGGGTGGTGTACTCCACCTTCAGGGTTTCTTCATGACGGTAGCCGCTCAACGTCGGCACCAAAAGAATTTCCTGGTCGATGCCTACCACTTCCGTAGGCGCGCCCAGGGAAATGATATAGCCCACGTATACCTTGCGATCCTCCATGGATAGCATCACATGCTCGCGGTTGCCAAAGGCTTCGTAGAGCATCAACAAGCGCGGGCTGTGCTGCACGGATTCACGCAGCAGGTAGGTGCCCATCACCTGGTCGTCGATCCGGTGGGCAGCGGCTGGTGCCAGGTGCTTGAGGCGTTTTTTCAGGCGCCAGGTCAAGAACTTCGCCCAAGGTGCAGGCAGGCACATGGCCAACAATCCCACTAGGGTAGCGAATGCCGCCACCTGCCCCGTTGGCTGCGTGTCCACCAGGCCCAAGGCCATAAATTGAGTACCGAGCCAGCCCAGCCAGTCAGTGGAGAACGCAGGTATGCAGGTGCTGCGCAGGCAATAACCACCCCAGGCATGGGAGGTGGCACTGGCCATGGTCAGCCAGAAAGCAACGGAGAGGTAAACGCAGACCAACCCATAACGGGCAACTTGCAGATACAGTAACTGGCCTTCGTAGCGATGAAGGCGGTTGTACACGCTGGGGTTTTTCAGGCAAAACAAAAAGCCGCTAACCAATAGCGCGAGTAGCAGCAATACGCCCATCGACGGCCCTTAGCGTTGCGCCGCTACCAGCCTTTTAGTGTTTTCCCGAGAAGCACGTACGCGGGTTTTAAGGTCAGAGATATCCATGGAAACGCAGCCGTCTCGCACTTGCAAGGTTTCGATCCGGCTTAGGGCGTCCAGGAACGCACCGTCCTGTTTCTCCTCGGCCTTGCTCTTTTTACCTATCAAGCTGAATAACATCGCGGCCCCTCCGGGCGGTACTTATGGGCTGAATGTAGCATATTCTTCCAACAGCAACCTCAATCACAGGTTCAGCGGCCAATCACGCCACTTGAACTCGCCTGCGGCGCACCTTTCTACTTTCTGACTTCGAAAGAATCTGGCTGTAAGCACACGGCGCCAGGTTCCCGATCAACGGCTACCTTTTGGCGGCCCAGTAGGCCTGTATATCGGCCTGGAGATTACCTACATGAAAGCGTTAGTCGTGCGTCAACCCGGCGGTCTAGACAACCTGCATTTGGAAGACATCGCCGACCCAGGCGCCCCAGGCCCAGGAGAGCTGCGAGTCGCGGTTCATGCCACCTCGCTGAACTACCATGACCTGCTGGTGGCAAACGGCAGCATTCCTACCGAAGATGGCCGCATCTTGATGGCCGATGGCGCCGGGGTGGTCGAAGCCATCGGCGAAGGGGTAACGGAGTTCAGCGTGGGTGATCCGGTGGTCTCGGTATTCTTTCCACAGTGGCAAGATGGCCTGCCCACCCCTTCTGTAGGGCATTTCCGGCACACCCCCGGGGACGGTACCCAAGGGTTTTCCGCGCAATATGTGGTGCGATCGGCCACGGCCTTCACCAAAACCCCGCGCGGTTGGACCCATGCCGAAGCCGCTACCATCACCACTGCCGGCCTGACCGCCTGGCGTGCCTTGGTTGCCGATGGGCAGCTCAAGGCCGGTGACACCGTATTGCTGCTGGGCACCGGGGGGGTATCCATCGCCGCGCTGCAAATCGCCAAACTGTTCGGCGCACGGGTGGTGATTACCTCATCCTCGGACGAGAAGCTCGACAGGGCCAAAGCCATGGGCGCGGACCATACCATCAATTACCGGGATACCCCTGAGTGGGGCAAAGCCGTAATGGATTGGACCAATGGCCGAGGTGTGGACCATGTCGTGGAAGTAGGCGGCCCTGGCACCTTGGCGCAGTCCATCACCGCCGTACGGGTGGGTGGGCATATTTCGTTGATCGGCGTGCTGACGGGGCGCGGTGGCGAAGTGCCTACTTCCGTGTTGATGGCCAAGCAAGCTCGCCTGCAAGGGCTGATCGTGGGTACTCGCCGCCAGCAGCAGGACTACGTCGCCGCGCTGGAACAAGGCGGCATTCACCCCGTGCTGGATAAAAGCTTTACCCTGGAGCAATTGGCGGAGGCCTTCAAGTTTCAGGAAAGCGGCGGCCACTTTGGCAAAATCGTCGTAGAGTGGTAAGGGCGCTGCGCTAGTAGGCTACTTGATTTAACGCTCCCGCGCGGGCGCCGTGCCCCTGGATACACTGCATTAGCAGTCCAGCACGGCGCCCCATGGTGTTCCGGAACAGAGCCGTCGTGGCCTAATCGAACACATGCAGTAGATCTATGACCGTTGAATGAACGTATGTGGGATGATGGCTGTCTGACATCATTCCAGCGCTTACTGGCCCAGCGAGGCCGACCATGACCGACTTACATCGCCGAAATGCTTATCGCCTATCTGTGTGGCTGTTACTTATCCTGCTCACCGTTGTGGGGCTTGCCGTCCTGTGGGAATTCAAGCTTGAAATCCATGTAATGCGGTGGCTAAACCTGCCTTATGACGGTGATTTCGAAGAAGGCGAACGGTGGAAGTTTGTACTGACTTCGGCCGGGTTTTCCTTAATTTCTCTGATCATACCGGCCATAGTGCTAAAGCGTTTGGTGGCCAATACCCAATCGAGTTACCAGAGCCTGCAGCGTTTGCAGGCTCAAACCGAAGCATTGGCCAAATATGATTCGCTCAGTGGCTTGATCAACCGGCGTGTATTCATGGACCTGCTCCAGGAACAGCTCGGCGAGCAGCACCCTGCCGCGATCATGCTGATCGATCTCGACCATTTCAAAGCCATCAACGATCAGCACGGCCACTCGGTTGGCGACGTTGTACTCAGAGAAGTTGCGCGCAGGCTTGAGACCGTAGCGTGTCTATGCAACGGCAGAGCCGTGCGCTTGGGTGGAGACGAATTCTGCCTGTTACTGTTGTCGTTTGAGGAAGAAAGCGAGCTAAGCAGAATCGCCGAACTGGCTATCGCCAAGCTGAGCGCGCCTATACTGGAAACACGCGAGCCTGTTCGATTAGGGGCAACCATAGGCATTTCTCGATCCTGGACGGACGCCTCCGATCCCTCCGCGCTTCTTCACTGCGCAGACATCGCCATGTATCGAGGGAAAAAAAGCGGCCGCTCGGTGTTCAACTTTTACGATAACGCCTATGAAGGCCAGCGTCGGGCTCAAGACGAACTGGTGGCATGCCTCAAACAGGCTGTCGAACGCGAAGAGATTGTTCCCTTTTTTCAGCCGATCGTCAGGCTGCCTTCGCAAACTGTCGTCGGTTTTGAAATTCTTGCCCGCTGGATGAAGCCCGATGGAAGCCTCGGCATGCCTGGGGATTTTATTCCAGTATTGGAGCGCCTTGGCTTGATCCCGGCCATGACACGTTCGCTGGTCAGGCAAGCCTGCCGGGCAAGCCGCCAATGGAGCGCTGACCTTCACTTGTCGCTGAATGTCAGTGCCGCCATGATTACAGACGAGCTGTTCCCAGAGCGGTTGCTCGAACAACTGAGGGCGGAACACTTTGACTTCGGGCGTTTCGAGGTGGAGATCACCGAAGAAGCCTTGGTAGGAAATCTCGAAGCCGCGCAACGCAACCTGAGCAAGCTTCGTGCTCATGGCATCACGGTGGCCTTGGATGACTTTGGCACAGGGTATTCCGGGCTTTATCACTTGACCCGATTGTCCATCGACAAAATCAAGATAGACCGATCGTTCTTCGAGCCAGGGCAAACTGAGCACCTACCCATGGTGGAAGCGATTCTAGGGATGGCGCGCAGCCTGAAGATGAAGGTGACCGCCGAAGGTATCGAAGATTTTCACCTGCCCCATTTACCCACTTGGCTGGCAGATAACGGCTGTAACTATGCGCAGGGCTATTTTTATGGGCGCCCCCAGGCAAGCGTGCAGATTGCCACAGCCCTTCAAGGGCCATTGTCCCTGGGCCACGCCGCTGTAGGTGAATGAGCAGCCTGGCGGCGAGCTTGCTTTAAGCTTGCACAGGCTTCCCAGGCTGGCCTGGGAAGCGCTAGCCAGGGTTTAACGGCGCGCGGCAGGCTCGTAACGCTGCAGCCAGTGCGCGTAAGGCGCGGGCAATACCCAAGAGGGCTTGTCCACCCCAAGCTGTTTGGCGGCGTAATAGCTCCAGTGTGGGTCGGCCAAGTGGGCGCGGCCCACCATTACCAAGTCCAATTGGTCATTGGCGATGGTGTCCTCGCACAACTGCGGTTCATCCACGCCCCAGGCCGTGGCCACTGGCAAGCCCGCTTCCTTACGCACCCGTTGCGCGATAGGCGCCAGGAACGCCGGGCCCCACGGAATATTCGCCTCGGGCGTGCTGAAGCCGATGCTCACGCTAAGCATATCCAGGCCCGCGCCTCGCATGGTTTTGACCAGGGCGATGGACTCTTTCAAGGTTTGCTCATCGTTACCGTCGAATTCCAGCACACCGAAGCGCGCGGTCAGCGGCAGGTGTTCTGGCCACACTTCACGCACGGCTTCAAGGGTCTCGAGCAGGAAGCGGCCACGGTTCTCAGCGCTGCCACCGTAGGCGTCGGTACGCTGGTTGGCGTGGGCAGAGAAGAAGCTCTGGGCCAGGTAGCCATGGGCAAAGTGCAGCTCAAGCCACTCAAAACCAGCCTCCAGGGCACGTCGCGCGGTGGCAACGAAATCATCTCGCACACGCTCGATGTCTTCGAGGGTCATTTCCCGAGGCACCTGAGGCAGGTTGGCGCCAAAGGCGGTAGCCGAAGGCGACAAGGTTTCCCAGCTGCGGGCGTCGCTGGCGGCAATGTGGTCATCACCTTCCCACGGGCGGTTCGCGCTCGCCTTGCGCCCGGCGTGGGCGATCTGAATGCCCGCCACGGCGCCACCGGCCTTGATGGCCGCAGCGATCTGCGCCATGCCCTCGCCTTGCTCGTCGTTCCACAGCCCTGTGCAGCCGGGGGTAATGCGCCCTTCTGGGGATACCGCGGTCGCTTCTACGATCACCAGGCCAGCGCCGCCACGGGCCAGGCTGGTGTAGTGAGCCAGGTGCCAGTCATTCACGTAGCCGTCATGGGCGCTGTATTGGCACATGGGCGGCACCGCGATGCGGTTGCGCAAGGTAACGGATTTGAGCGAAAACGGCGTAAACAGTTTGGACATGAAAACCTCTGAACGGCTGAAAGCGACCCCTAGCTTAAAAGGGGTGGTTTCCAATCAGAAATCGTCTGCATCGATCCGTTCTATCAGTGTTGGTTATATCGACGTGGATAACTCAGCTTCTCAAGGCAGTGACAGGATGCCCAGGATCAACAGTAGCGCTCGTGTGATCACGTTCAAGGCGGTATCTGGTGGCTAACCTGGCACCAGCGGTGTTAGATTCCGCCCCATGAACGCGACCTACCTTGAACCAACAAAGCCCCTGGGCCTTGATACCTGTCGCGCACCTGTCCGGTATAGGAACCACAATGATTGACCTCACACGACGCCAACTCTTGGCGGGCAGCAGCGTGCTGGCCCTAGGTGCGCTGGCGGGCTGCGATCGCGGGAGCGACCTGGACTTCAAACACGGCAAGAACTTGAGCAACGAAGCGTTCGGGCGCACCTTCAAACTCACCGATACCCAGGGCAACACCAAAACCCTGTCCAGTTACTGGGGCAAAATGCCGATGGTGTTTTTCGGCTTCACCCAGTGCCCCGCGGTGTGCCCAACCACCCTGGCCAGGGCGGTACAGGCCAAGCGGTTGATGGGCAGGGACGGCGAGCGGCTTCAGGTGGTGTTCATTACCCTGGACCCGGAACGCGATACCCCACAGGTGCTGGAAACCTACGTCAAAATCTTCGACCCTTCATTCGAGGCGCTCACAGGCACGCCTGAGCAAATCGCAGCGGTGGCCAAGGAATTCAAGGTGTTCTACGAGAAGGTTCCAGCTGGCGATACCTATACCATTTCCCATACCTCGACCAGCTATGTATACGACTCACGGGGCACACTGCGCCTTGGCCTGTCCCATTCCTTGACCGCGCCGGAATGCGCGGAAGATTTGCTCACCTTGATGGAGTTGTGCTGATGAACCGCTTTGCCTTTACCTGCTTGCTGTCCCTTGCCTGGGCAGGTGCCGTGATGGCCGATACCAAGGTCAGCGATGCCTGGGTGCGTGCCGCGGTGCCGGGGCAGCCTGCGACCGGCGCTTTTATGACGCTGACCGCCGATAGTGCCTCGCGTCTGTTGGCGGTTCGGTCACCTCTGGCGCGTGAGGTACAGATTCACCGGATGCGCATGGACGGTGATGTCATGAGCATGACAGAGGTCAAGGCTGTGCCATTGCCTGCGCATCAGCCGGTATCACTGGACCCTCAGGGCTATCACATCATGCTGATGGGCCTTAACGGCGCGGTGAATGCTGGCGATAAGGTTGCGCTGACACTGACCGTGGAAGACAGCCAGGGCGTACAGCAAACCCTTGAAGTTAGCGCCCCCGTTCGGCCCTTGAATGCCGAGCACGGCGCACACAGCGGGCACTGAAGGGTTAGTGGGCCATCCACTCGATGACGGCGCGCAGGTCGTCATCGGTGCAGGTAAAGCACATGCCCTTTGGCGGCATGACGCTATAGCCTTTTTTTACATTCTCCAGCAGCACCTCGCTTCCTTTAGCCAGTCGCGGCTCCCACGCCACACTGTCGCCTTTTTTAGGGGCGCTGGCCAATTGACCGTCATGACACACCCCGCAGCTGGTTCGGAACACCTCTTCAGGCGTTTGGGCTGCCACTGCCAGTGGCGCGACAATGGACAACACTGCGATCAACGGCGCTTTCAACGGTCACCTCGTTCACGGCCCACAGGGCCTGCTGCCTACAACAGGCCGCGGGCAGTAAGGGCGCGAATCTGCTGGGTGAAGTACGTGACTTCATCCGCGCAGATGGCCCCCGTCACCACCAGGCCGCTTAAATAGCCAAGCAATTCGGCCTGCAGATAACCCGGCGCCTCGGGGCCCAGGGCCCGAGTGAGAAATTCGTTAACCTGGGTTTGATGGCCCCAATTGGGCACACCACAAATATGAATCGCGGCCAGCGCCTTGAAAAAGTCACTGATCGACCGCTCATCAAGAGCGTCGAGTTTCTGATCGGACATGTCACCCTCGTTTACAGCGGATAGGGCCACGACAACCAGACGTCACAACCATGGCGGTGGGTTAACTGTACGCGCTTCGCTTGTTAAGGCAAAGCGCCGCTTCGCTCATTGGCGCGGTCGAGGTTCAATGGAATGGGCGTTCTGGCCAGTTGTGGGGTTCACCCCCTGCCCCCGTTGCATGGCCCCGTGCTGCTGGCCCGTGGGATCACTGAGCTGTATGACCTTGCCCTGCTGCCAGGCATCGGCGCCAGGGGCAACCTGGGGCGCTATGATGTCGGCCCGTTGACGTTTTTCCTCGGCGCTGTTTACGCCCAATCGATGGTCCCGTTCGGCCACCAGCGCAGGGTCGATCTGCCCGTCGGCGGTAAACCCCATCATCAGTTGAGGCACGCCCAAGGGCAGGGTTTTGTCCAGGTCCGTATGCCAGGTGTGCCAGGTTTTACCGTAGGTGTGCACCAGCTTCTCCATCAGCGCATGTTCGGCAGGCGCCGGGATTCCAGGCGCAACCAGCTGGCCGGACTTCACCTCATGCCCGTGGCTGTGCCAAAGAGGTTTCTCTGCCGCCGGCAAGGTGGCAAAAAGCTGCTCGCTGATGATGTATTCAACCCCCATCAACTTGGCATCCTTGACGTTACCGTCATAGATCACGCACTGAATCACTTCTTCGTTAAGGATCGAGCAGTAGTGGTGGGCTTCCATCTGGGCGCCAGGGTGGCCGTTGTAGAAGTGAAACCCGTCCAGGTAGGCATTGAGGGCATCGATGGGCGGCCGGCTTTGCAATAAAGCGGCCCCGCTGTCCAGGGCGATGGTCGACGCTTTTTTGTCCGCCCCTGGGGCGGTCACGTCTGATCGGGTATTGTTGCCGCTACAACCTGCCGTCAGGGCCAGGGCAAGGGTCAACCCGCACAGGCCCACCCCACGTTGGGGCAATATTGTCGAAGGGTATGCTGTAGCACGTTGGGCGTTCATGGCGATCCTGCCTAGGCTATGTGGCTAGATAGACCGCCAGGGTACGGAGGGGGTTCAGGTGCGACAAGGTGTCGCTAGCTTGCCGCTTGTGTCGAAGGGCTATCCGCTCTATTTATGCCCGTTCACTCTTTACCCTGGAGCGTCCAATGCCTCGCCCCTTACAGTATGCCCTGAGCCTGATGGTGTTCTGCGCCCTGGCCCCGCCGGTATTGGCCGATGGCGACGTGGAGGCTGGCCGCGCGATCTTCCAAGCCCGCTGCACCGGCTGCCATGCCATTGGCCCAGGGGCACAAGCGGCATTCGGACCGCAGCTCAATGGCGTGGTGGGCCGTAAGGCCGGTACCAGCGACTATCAGTATTCAGCCGCCATGCAGCAGGCAAGCGTTGTGTGGGACGAAGACACGCTCAAAGCCTATATTGACGACCCTAAGGCCGTGGTACCCGGCACCCGCATGAATTTCTGGTGGATCGGCAGCGATCAGAAACTCAGCGACCTGGTCGCGTACCTGAAGTCCCAGCCCGCACAATGACCGCACATCGCCACTATTGAGCCGATGACTCAAGATTCACCGGTTCCGCCGATAAGAAGGGCAATCTAACTTTTTTCAGGCCCTTCCCATGTTCTTACGAAACGTGCGCATCGCTCAGCGTGCCATGCTGTGCTTTGGTTTCTTTGCGGTATTGATTATAGGTTTCGGCCTGTTCTCCCTGGCGCAGGTTTCGACCATCCGCGCCTCTCAAAACCTGCTGCAAACCAACGTGCTGCCCAGCGTGCAAGCCATCGATAAACTGCGTAACGACATGCTGTCCATCCGCCTGGCCAACAGCACCTTGCGCCAAGCCAAAGACAGTACTGCCGCGGCGGCTGTGGAGCAGCGGATCGAAAAAGCCCGCGCTCACATGGACCACACCCTGGATGCACTGCGCGCCTTGCTGATCAGCGAGAAGGGGCAAGCTACCTTTGCCCAACTGCGTCAGGCCATTGAAAACTACCTCAAGGTACATGACCGCTACCTGACTGCCATACGCGCAGGCCAAGAAGAACAAATTGCCGCCATGCTCTCCAGCACCGGTGAAATGACCACCGGCGCCGAACAGGTAGAAGCATTGATCGATCAGCTCAACGCGCTGATCGATGGCAAGGTCAAGCGCGAGGACGGTAACGCCGCGGCTACCTATGATCAGGCTCGGGAAGTCACGATAATCGTGATCCTGCTGGCAGTGGCCGCCACCGTGGCCTTGGCGCTGTTGTTCACCCGTAGCCTGGTAGCGCCACTCACCCGCGCGGTAGGCGTGGCTGAACGCATTGCCAAGAACGACTTCAGCCAAACGGTGGTGGTGGACGGCAAGGATGAGCCGGCCCGCCTGCTAGCTGCCCTAAGCCAGATGCAAACCAACCTACGGTCCACCGTAACCGAACTGGGTGATTCCTCCAGCCAGCTGGCCTCCACGTCCGAGCAGATGGCCGCCGTTACCGATGAGGCCTTGCGTGGGATTCAGCGCCAGAACGATGAGATCGCCCAATCCGCCACCGCCATGAACCAAATGTCCGCCGCTGTAGACGAAGTGGCCAATAACGCCGTATTGGCGTCCGAAGCCGCCCGTGACTCCAATGCTGCCGCCGAGCATGGGCAGCGCCAAGTGGCCCAAACCGTGACCTCCATTCATGACCTGCAAGGGGCTGTGGACCGCGCGGCCGGTGAGCTCAATGAGCTGGCCGGGCAAGTACGCAGCATTGGCGGGGTGCTGGAAGTGATTCGTGGGGTGGCCGAACAGACCAACCTGCTAGCGCTTAACGCAGCCATCGAAGCCGCCCGTGCCGGTGAAGCCGGGCGCGGATTCGCGGTAGTCGCCGACGAGGTAAGGGCCCTGGCCCATCGTACACAGCAGAGCACCGCGCAGATCGAGGACATGGTGGTGTCGATCCAGACCGGCGCCGATAAGGCAGTAAGCTCCATGACCGACAGCAGCGAGCGGGCCAAGGTCAGCGTAGACGTGGCTCAGGCCGCCGGGGCCGCCCTGGACGCGATCACTGCCGCCATCGCGCAAATCAATGCGCGCAACCTGAACATTGCCTCTGCTACCGAACAGCAGGCCCAGGTAGCCCGCGAAGTGGACCGCAGCCTGGTCAGCATTCGCGACCTGTCTACCCAAACCGCCGCCGGTGCCCAGCAAACCGCGTCTGCGGGCAATGATTTGTCCCGCCTGGCCGGGAACCTCAATGGTACTGTCAAACGCTTCAAACTCTAGAGCCGTTCGCAGGCTAAGGCTGAAGGGCAGCGCCCTCGGCCTGGCCTGCCCGCCCTAGCGCCTGGCGCAAGTAGCGCAGTTGTTCTAAAGAAGGCGGGCGCGGCGGGTCACTGTTGAGCTGGGTTTCCAAGGCTCCGGCCAAGGCGGCCACTTCCGTAGCACCTACCATCAAGGCCGCGCCGTAGATACGATGAGCCAAATGGCCTATGTCGGCCAGCTCCCCTGCCCTTAGAGCAGCCTCCAGGCTTAGCAAATCCGCTTCGGTACTGGTGACGAACAGCCCATGGAGTTGTTTGTTGGGCGCTGCCTCATGGGCCGGCGTGGCTGCAACCCACAGGCTGAGCAAGGCTTGCAGCTCGGCCAGGCGCAAGGGTTTGCTCAGGGTGGCGTCCATGTCGCTAGCGAATACCCGTTCCCGATGGGCGTCGTCATTGGCGGCCGAAATGGCCAGCACGGCCATTCTAGGTAGCGCCATGGCCTGTTCTCGCGCGCGGATCTGCCGCGCCACCTCATAGCCGTCCATGCCAGGCAACTGACAATCGAGCAACACCGCGGCGATATCGGTTTCGGTGGCCAAGCGGGCCAGAGCGCTGGGCCCATCGGCGGCTAATTCGCAGCGATAGCCCAACGCTTCCAGTTGCAAGCCAATGGCTTTCTGGTTAACCGGATGGTCTTCGACCAGCAAGAGCCGAGGCGCTTCACCTTGCGGGGCTTGAGCGCGGGGCAGCGCCGCGCGTTCGTTAGGTTCCAGCGGGGGCTGCGCTGGCTCGACCGGTAGCCGCAACCAGACCCTGGTACCCTGCCCTGGCTGGCTGTCCAGGCCAATTTCACCCCCCATAAGCGTGGCCAGGTCTTTACAGATCGCCAGCCCTAGCCCGCTGCCGCCATAGCGCCGACTGGTGGAACTGTCGGCCTGTACGAAAGGCTGGAACAGTTGGGCTTGACGAGCGGACTCAATACCTACGCCCGTATCGCATACCTGGATCGATAGCAGGTAAGGCGTGTTTTGGCTCAAGCGTACGTTCAGGTCCACCCGCCCTTGGGCGGTGAACTTCACGGCATTGGCCAGCAGGTTGGACAGGATCTGCCGTAGCCGTACCGCGTCCACGCGAACCCAAGGGGCCTCAGGCCCTTCGCAGTGCAGGTACAGCCCAACCCCCTTCGATTGCGCCGACAGCCTGTGGATGTCAGCCACCGCTTCGGCCAAGCTCCAGAGGTCGGTGGGCTGCGGGTCCAGCTCCACCCGGCGGGCTTCTAACCGCGACAGGTCCAGAACGTTATCCAGCAGCTCCAGCAAGTTACCCGCCGCGTTGGAAGCCATCGCAGCCAATTGGTCCTGACGATTTTCCAGTGGGGTGCGTCGGAGCAATTCCAGCGAGGACACAATAGCGTTCATGGGGGTGCGAATCTCATGGCTCATCATCGCCAGAAAGGCGGTTTTCACCCCTTCGCTATGCTGCGCGGCCCTGCGCGCCAAGGTGGCGTGGCGCGCGAATACCATCAGTAACAGCACACATAGACCCAGCGCAAAGAGTTCCCAGCGGTAGTAGCGCAGCAACGTGTGCCAGGACGGCGCGCCAAACTCGCTCTGAGCCACCCAGCGCGCATCCATCTGGTCGGTTTCCCGGGAAGTGAGCGTGCCCAAGGCTTTATCGATGATGCTCTTGAGCATAGGCTCGCTGGGTGTCAGCCCCATGGTGATCACCGCTGGCATGTCGGAAATCACCCCGGACAGGTGAAGCTGATCGAGGTACTTGCGGCGCACCAACGGTCGCAAGGCCTGGTCCAGGCCGATGGCGGCATCGGCGATTCCGTCGTCAACCGCCGCCAGTGCTTCATTAGGGTCGTTGAGCAGCAACAAGTGAATGCCGGGGTAATTGCGCCTGAGGTAGCGCTCATAACCACCACCGCCCTTTACCGCGACCTGTTGCCCCTCAAGCTTGGCGGGGTTGTAGGTGATAGGCCGCGCGGCCTTGGTGATGATCACCGAAGCGCCCACGAAATAGGGCTCGCTGAACAGCAACCGATGACGAAGGTCGTCATCGAGTAGCCGTACGGATACCGCTGATACTGCCTCAAGCTCACCGCGCGCTATCATCTCAAGGCTGTGCTGCAGGTTCGGGCTATTGACCTGTTCGAACACCAGCCCGGTTACCTTGGCAATATGGTCGATGTATTCGCGCGTCAGCCCGCGATGCTGGCCGTGGGTGTCGCGGTATTCCATGGGCCAGTACGGGTCGATGGCATAACGCACGCGCGGATGCGCGCGTATCCAGGCGCGCTCTTGTTCGGTGTAGCCCGCGCTGCGGGCCTCGTCAACCATGGGGCCTGTGCTTTGCGCGGTACTCCAGGCGCAAAGGGGCAGGCCGCCAAGTATCGCAACCAGCGATACCAGCACACCACGGCGGGCCACTTAGCGCCGTTCCAATTGAGTGCGCAGCTTGAACAGCTCGTGGTCGGTGCGCAGCCCAAGCTTGCGATAGGCCGATTGTTTCTGCGCGCTGATGGTTTTGATACTGCGGGAAAACTTGGTCGCGATATTAGTGACTGACAAGCCGTCAAGGCAGCAACGCAGCACTTCCCGCTCGCGCAGGGTCAGGCTTTGGGTACCCACCAAGAACGCGACGGGCTCCTGCTCCTCGGTATCAGGCGTTTCCAATGGCAGGGTGGCGACATTATTGCGGTTGAGCTCGTTTTCCATGCTTGGGTGCAGGTAGATGCCGCCTGCGGCAACTACCCGTACTGCGTCGAGCAGCGCCTCCACGCCCAGCTCCTTGCCAACGAAACCCAACGCCCCGCAGCGCAGGCTCAGCGCCACCGTCGCGGGCGTGTGCAGTGAAGAAATCACGATGACCTTCACTTTGGGGTAGCGAGTGCCAATGGCCTTGATCAGGTTCAGGCCGTCGACTTCACCCGGGCTAAGGGAGTAGTCCAGCACCACAATATCGGCCTCTTGGGTGCGTAACGCCTGGAGCAGTGCGCGGCTGCTGTTATACGTGCCGGCAACGGCGATGCCGGGTTGACTGGCCAACACATGGGCGATGCCGTGGAGGATGAATTCGTGGTCGTCCAGCAGCATCAGCTTGAGCGTGGCTGCTGGTGCTTGGGTCGCGAGTTTCATGCCACGGCCTCCTGTGCATGAGAGAGAACCGGAGCTGCTTGGGCCAGGGTCGACGGCGGGAGGAAAGTGCTCAGAATATTCATGGTGCCAAGCCTCGAAACTTTCGGTTCATGGCGCGCCCCGGGGCGCCCCGTTAGGGAGTTCGCCGGAAGGCTTGGCTCGGGGTAGTCCCGTTTTTTCAGAGCTTAGCTTGCAGAAATTCCAGCACGATTGCCAGAAGATGCTGCCCGCTTTTAAGCCCACCGTTGAACTGGCCGCGCACTTTAGGGGGTGGGCGGAGGCTTTAGTATCGGATTATTCCTAATTTTAACTAACCGTTACATTTTTAGACGGTATGTACACCAGTACATAAGCGTGGGATCCATGCCTGGCAGCGATAGTGGCTATCGACACAGCTAATTAAGCAATGCCGGGCCTGGGTGCTAACGTAGGCCTCGAAGAAAGAAACCGCCAGGCCCATGCATCCCCCCGCCGCGTGATCCGCCTGGTGTGTCTCCCTTCGTCCTTTGGTGATAAACGTTAGCCACCTCCCTCGCGGGCGGTGGCTTTTTTTGCATGATCGTCACGCCGGGTTCATTAGCGCTACCTGCGCGGTCAGGCTCTGACAGGCCGCCTTCGTCTCGGCCAAGGCTTCCTCTAACAAGCGGCTTCGGGCCCGTGCCTCGGCCAGCTCATCGGCCTGGTCGGCAACAGCCTGCTGTTTGGCGACCATTGCCTCGCGCGCTTCAGACAACTGAGCGGTCAGCACTTCCCGCGCGCCTTGTGCTTGTCCATGGGCCGCGGCCAAGCGTGCAACCTCTGCCTGAAGCAACCCGCCCTGTTCGGCGGCCTGGTTGCGGGCCAATTCGCTCTGGGCCAGGGCCGCCAGCAGCCGTTCGTTGTCCCGGTTGAGCCTGGTGAGTTCTTCCTGCCTTACGATCAGCGCCTGTTGCGCCTGGCGCAGTTCGGCCTGTACCTGCTGTACCTGGCCCTCATGACGGCGCTGCTCCTGATCACGCTGCTCGCGGCTGGCGGCGCGGTAATGCTCCAGCGCTTCCCTGGCGTGTTGATGTTTTTCTTCCAGCGAGGCCACTTGCTGTTGTTTATCGGCCAGGCGCACTTCGAGGTCTTCATACGCCTGAGCCAAGCGTGCGTTGCGGGTTTGTTCGGCCTGGGCCGTGGCTTGGCTTTCATGCAAGTGGCCAAGGGTTTGCGCCAAGGCTTCTTCACTCCCAGTCAGGCGTTGTTCAAGGGCTTGGACTTGGCGGGATAACCCTGCGGCCAGGGTGTGGGCCTGCGCGAGCTCGTCATCAAACGCAGCCTGGGCGGTATCGATACGAGCTTGGGCTTCATCATGCAGGCGTTGCGCGAGGGTGCTAACCAGTGAAGTCAGCTCATCGCTAATCGACCCCATGCCTTCAGACAGCGTGCCTTGGGCCTGTTCCAGTTCCTTAAGGTAGCGATGAATGGTGCTTTTCGACCCGGTGTTGCCTAGCTCGATACGGATGGCGTCGATGCTGGGGTTCAACCCACGGGCGATCAGGGCATTGCGCGCCGTTTCGACCACTGCTTTGTTGATGCCGCCACGGGCCATATCCACTCCTGGGTTTCGTTCTGTAGTACATATACTGTAATTACATACTATTTATACAACGCATACAATGGTTTTCATGTTCATCTTTAAACGTGATAATGGCGGCTTATCACAGGTGAGGGAAATTTTCGGTTATGAATCGCGTCGATCAGTACATCCAGGCGGCCACCCGCGCTAACACTCGGCGCAGCTATAAAGCAGCGCTGGAGCACTTTGAAGTCACCTGGGGTGGCTTGTTGCCAGCAACGGCGGATAGCGTGGCCAGGTATTTGGCTGATCACGCTGCCACCCATGCAGTCAGCACGCTGCGCCAGCGCATGGCAGCCTTGGCGCAATGGCACATCAGCCAGGGTTTCCCTGACCCTACCAAGGCCCCCATGGTGCGGCAGGTATTGCGCGGTATCGGTACCCTGCACCCCTCGCCGCCACGGCAGGCGGTGCCTTTGGCGCTCACCCACCTGCGGCAGGTCGTGGAGCGCCTTGAGCTGCAGGCCACCCAGGCACATACCGAGGGCGACCTACCCGGGTTGTTGCGCGCTCGGCGGGATCAGGCATTACTGTTACTGGGGTTTTGGAAGGGCCTGCGCAGTGACGAGTTGGGGCGGCTACGGGTGGAGCACATCCAGGTAGAAGGTGGCGTGGGGCTGACGCTGTTCCTGGCCCAAACCAAAACCGACCACCGTGCGCTGGGGCAACAAAGCCGTATCCCTGCGTTGCGTCAGCTATGCCCGGTCAAGGCCTATAGCGCCTGGATAGCCGCGGCGGGCATTGCCACCGGCCCGGTATTCCGCAAGCTGGATCGCTGGGGCAACTTGGGCGATGAAGGGCTGCACCCCAGTAGCTTCATACCACTGATGCGTGGGGCCTTCGTTCGGGCCGGGGTGGACGCGACCGCGCTGACCAGCCACTCCCTGCGACGTGGCTTTGCGACCTGGGCCATGAACAACGGCTGGGACCTGAAATCGCTAATGAACTATGTGGGCTGGAAGGATATGAAGTCCGCCCTGCGCTATATCGACCCCGCCGAGGCCTTTGGGGGCATGGCGTTACGTTTGTCGTGAGGGCGCCATACCGATATTCAATATGCTGATGGAACTCAATGCCTCGCGGTACCACCTAGCGTTATCAGCAATCTAGGAGGCAGCATGAGCATCGCGACTGTAGCCCGTGCGGCGGCAAAGTTAGTCAGCCAAGAGGTTACCCCGGCGAAGATCAAAGGCGCGGTGGATGTGTGCGCTAAGATCGCCGGCGGTGCAAAACTGCAGATGAAGGATTCGTTGCTTAAGCAATGTGAGTCAGCACCTACCGAGACCGCACTCCAAGCGTTCTCTCTGGTATCAAAGGCGTTCCAAGGGCTGTTTCCTACAAAGGAGGAGGCGCCCCATGCGACAGGCGGTTCATTCAAAATGGATGGCGCTGCCTATGGGGCTCATAAGGTTGAATATGAACGCGACGCAAAAGACCCTACGAACATAGGCTCTCTAAATATCCTCAATAAGGCAGGGGCATCGATCCTGGCCTTGGGTAAGCAAGTGGCCAGTACCGCATTAGATGCGGTGCCAGAACAGCATAAAGACCTTCTCACCGCTGGCGGCTTGCGCAACGCTGCGATCAATAGCCGGTCAAGTTTGAGTAGCGCGCTGATGAATCTGGCATCCCAGGGCTTGGGTAGGTCTCGGCAATCATTTAACGGCGCACCGCCACCTTCTTTTGGCCACCAGGCGCACGCGGATGCGCCCCCGCCGTTACCACCTCGCCCACCGGCAGGCACCTATGACGCAAGGCGCCCCTCAGGGGAGCCGCCAAAACCTCAACCGGCAGGCTCCGCCAACGCGAACGCGCAAACACCGCCTACCCCTAAGCCGAAGGAGCCCCATGAGCTGCTTAACGTGGCCAAAAATGCTACCCGCGCCGAGCTCAAAAAGGCCTATCACACGCTCGCCTTAAGTAAGCACCCTGATAAAAACCCAGAAGCGGCCGACGAATTTGTAAAGATTAAAGATGCTTACGAAACACTGATGAAAGCCAGCGGCTGGCAGTGAGAGCGTAGAGGCCCTTGAAGCCTAATTGACGTGGCAAGCGCTGACGTTTGGCTTCTGGCCTAGGTGATCAAGCTATGGCCCGGTACCTTATTCGCTCATCCGCCTATTGTGGGTGTGCTGACGCTCCATCCATAACACATGGCCATCACGCGAGCGCCCACGGTATCGGCCGCTTGCGTCTGGATTGAGCACTAGTAGCGTTCGCCGTTCTTCGGTTAACAAGGCCAAACCGTCGGGCTTGCTCACCCAGCCGGCGGGTACCTTACCTAACCAATGAACCCCGCAGTCAGCCGCTTCCCGTCCAAGCTGCCCGCCCATACGCAACCGCAGGGCGCACCCCTGCTCGCGCTGGCCCTCGACGAACAGCCACCAGTTCCCCTCCAGTGCCTGGGCGCTTTTGGGGGCCAGGCTAGTGGCCCCCGCTGGCAGGTGCGCCATGGCCAAGGCAGCCAGGCAACAGGCTTTAAACCACGAAGTCACTGACCTGGGCCTCGCCAAGGATCTTGATGGCAAAGTCTGCGTGGTGGTCGCCGTTGAAGTCGATGGCCAGGTGCGTGCCATAGCCTGCGCTACGCAACACCGCGGCCCCTGTAGTACCGTCGAGGGTGTTGCTGAAATGGATCGGCGCGTTGCTGTCGGTATTCAACGCAGTCAGGTCGATATGATCCTGGCCGGTGGCAAAATCCATCAGCCTGTCCACCGCGCCCACTACTGAATCGCTTTGGGTGAAGTACACGAAAGTGTCAGCCCCTTCTCCACCCCAAAGTTTGTCTGCGCCGCCACCACCGGCCAATAGGTCATCGCCTGCGTTGCCGGTAAGCCAATTGTTCACCGCGTTGCCCAGCAGCAGGTCATTGCCACCGCCGCCCACGGCTTTTTCCAGGGTCACGCCTTGGGCGATTGACACATTCCCCACCAGCCCCCCTACGTCTGAGAAGCTGGCCTCGTTCAGGTTGATGCGCTGATTCATGTTGTAGCCGGAGAAGTCCAGCGTATCGACGCCGCCACCGTCCCATACCGAGAAGATCAGCGTGCTGTCCGCGGATGTAGCCGTGGTTTCTACCCGATTGCTATTGGCGTTGAAGCCATAGATCGTGCCGCCGGAGCGGGTATCGGTATTGGCGCCGTACAGCAACTGCATGGCCGCGATATCGTCCATCAAGGGCACGGAGGCGTAGGCGTTAGTGAAATCCTGGCCGGTGAAGTATTCATCCCAGTAGCTCATCACGGTGTAGCCACGTGAGTCCTCGGCGTAACCTGCGTCGTCGTCGTAACTCAGTATGCCGTTCCAGGCATCGTAATCACCCGGGTGCGCCAAGCCTAGGGTATGGCCGATCTCATGCAGCAGGGTCTGCCCGCCGTAATTGTTCACGCCGGCTTGGCCGTTTTCGGTATAACCCGGCCCTACCCAATACCAGGATTCGCCATCACGCACCGTGCCACTGGGGAGATAAGCAAAGGCCGCCTCACCCTTGGACTGGGAATAGCTGGCCATGCTCAGGTGGCCCTCACCGCCTTGGGCTGCCTCGGTGAAGGTCAGGTTGGCGACGTCGGACCAGCCGCGCAAGGCCAGTTTAGTCTGCGCCTGCTGCTGTGCGTTAAACACCAAGAAATCCCCCAGGCCGGTGTCGAACAATGCCGGTTGCGCCTGGGTGAAACTATAGGTAAGGGCAACCTTGCCATTACCGTCTTTGTCGTTGTAGTGAAAACCCAGCCGGGTCATCTGCGTGGCGGCCTGATCCACCGTATAGGACGGATGCCCGGCATTGGAGCCTGTCCCCCGGTCAGATTGATGGCGGAATTGATCAAGGCGCTGGTAAGCCTCGCTAGGGCTAAAGGATTCAACGGCGGTGACAAGCTCAAGGTCGGACATCAAGTAACCCTATTTATAAGGAGAGCGAGCGTAATCAGGTTCACAGGTTATGGCTAACGCTGGGGCCGGCGCCTTCTGGCTACCTGATGCCTCCACGCTGGCATACTCAAAGCAGCTCTGCCATGAGCTTTTTCTTGCTTTGTGAACTGGGTCGATGAAAGGTTTACATAGCGCTAGTCGGTAGCATATTCCACGGGTGCGAGTAGGCTCCGCCGCCTAGGGGTTCCCTCCCCGCGCCCGCTTCAATAAGCAAAGGACTTATCTCTTTTTCGGCTGGATAGCTGGAGGCTTGAGCGGGTTAAGGCCTAACGGTGCAGTTGAGCGTCTATAAGCGCGCCCAAGGTCTGCATGGCCCGTTCGCTGCGCGCGTCCCAGGGGTGGCCATGGTTCAAGCGCACGCACTGGCCAAAACCTTGGGTTGCGGAGAAGATCGGCCCAGGCGCCACGCTGATACCCGCGGCAAAGGCCTGGTGGAACAACGCCAGCGCATCGAGCTTGTGTGGAAATTCGAACCACAGAAAATACCCACCGGCCGGGTGAGTAACCCGAGTCTGCTCGGGGAAGTACCGTGCCGCGGCGGCCAGCATGGCCTGTTGCTGGTCCTCCAGGCTATGGCGCAGCTTGCGCAGATGGCGGTCGTAGCCGCCGTGTTGCAAGTAATCGGCGATGGCGGCCTGGGCAGGCACCGAAGGCGAGATGGTGGTCATCAGTTTCAAGCGCGCGACTTTTTCAGTAAACCGGCCCGCCGCCGCCCAGCCCACGCGATAGCCCGGCGCCAAGCTTTTGGAAAATGACCCGCAGTGCATGACCCAGCCCTGGATATCGAAGCTCTTGACCGGCCGCGGTGGCGTGCTGGCGAAATACAATTCGGCGTACACGTCGTCTTCGATCAGCGGTACCTCGTGCTGGCTGAGCAGGGCACATAACCGCGCCTTGTCGGCGTCCGATAACGTGACCCCCAGGGGGTTCTGGAAGTTGCTCATCAGCCAACAGGCTTTGATCGGCAGGCGCTCAAGGGTGTGCGTCAGCGCGGCCAGGTCAATACCGGCGCCAGGGCGCACGGGGATTTCCACCGCCTTTAGTTGCAGCCGCTCCAGCACCTGCAGGGACGCATAGAACGCCGGCGCCTCGATAGCCACCAGATCCCCTGGTTCGGTGACCGCCTGCAGGCACAGGTTGAGCGCCTCCATGGCGCCGGTGGTGATGACCAACGCTTCTGGTGGCAAATCTACCCCGCTGAGGTTGCAACGCAAGGCGATCTGCCGGGCCAACTCCGGGTTGCCGGTGGTCATATCGGCGATCATGGCGTGGGCCGATAGCCGCTGCACTGCCCGGCCCATGGACCGCCCCAGCCGCCCGAGGGGAAACAGGCTCGCGGCGGGAAAGGCTGAGCCGAAGGGCACGGTGGCAGGGTCACGTAGCGAGCCCATTACCGAGAACACCAGTTCGCTGACGGCTACCTCGGTAGCGGCCGCGGGCGCGTTCACGCAGTGAGGCTGCGCCAGGTGAGGTCGGCCCTGGGGCCGTACGAAATAACCCGAACGCTCCCGGGCCTGGATCAGCCCCCGGTCTTCGAGCAGGTAATAGGCGCGAAACACCGTGGCGGGGCTGACGCTATAGCGTTCGCTGGCCTGGCGCACCGACGGCACCCGTTCGCCCGCGACGAGCACCCCGGAGCGGATCATGTCCGCGATGTGTTCAGCCAACTGTTCGAAACGTTTGAGCTTGTGCGCCATGCCTCCTCCCCCTACTGGGTCCATTGATGTCAGTGCCTGGCGCAGTACGCATACTCACACGCCCATGGGCCCGGTTTGGCCGCGCACCGGAGCGAAGGCACGTGCACGCCTTTGCGCTGTCTAGAATAACCCTGCCGCTGCGCTATACTCCAGGAACGCCTGGCCTGGTAGCTTTCTGAACTCGTGGCGCATGCCCTCATCTGAATGAAAGGCATACACAGTGGAGTCAAAGGCATGAAAG
Source organism: Pseudomonas artemisiae (assembly GCF_057128685.1). Lineage (NCBI taxonomy): Bacteria > Pseudomonadati > Pseudomonadota > Gammaproteobacteria > Pseudomonadales > Pseudomonadaceae > Pseudomonas > Pseudomonas artemisiae. Next base: position 200,345 of record NZ_JBSKHS010000004.1, on the reverse strand, counting down.
TTGAACACATTGCAGGCCAAGCTAAGGCTGGCGCGGTTACCGAGATCAAATTGGTCGCTATGGAAGGTGGCTCCTATACGATGCACGTGGTAGTCAATGGCGAGTCTGAACGTGTGCTCAATGCCGATGGCGATACCTTGCATGTGGCTTCGGTGGATCAAGCCCGCAAACTGTTGATCGACGTACCCGAGGGCGTGAATCTCTTTATGGTACAGCCCGCGGTATACGACGAAATGGTAGGCCTGGACAGCGGCCCTACCGACTCTCGCGAACAGATTCCTCTTCACAGCAGTAACTGACCCATGGACGCCGGCGCGGCATTTGGCACTCGAGAAGCACTGCTGGCAGAAAATGCCAAGTTGCGCGGCGAGCTGCAAGCCCTGAAAGGGGATGTGTTCGAGGCCAGCGGTGTGGGTTTTTGCATCATAGAAGTGCGCTTTGGCCCGTTGGGTGAGGCGCAGGACTACAAATTCCTCAGTGTTAATCGCGCCTTTGAAAAGCACACCGGCCTTGAGCAGCCTGAGGGTCGCTGGATGCGGGAACTGGTTCCCGATAGGGACGCATTCTGGTTCCAGGTATATGGCAAGGTCGCCCTTACTGGGGAGCCGGCTCGATTCGAAAGCGATGCCCATGTACCAGGCCGTTACTTTATGGTGCAAGCTGCCCGGATTGGCGCCCCGGATCAGCACCGGGTATCGGTGATCTTCCATGACATTACCGAGCGCCGCTCGGCTGAAAAAGCGCTGCGCGATAGCGAACGGCACTGGCGAGGCCTGTTCGAACATTTCGATGAGGCCTTCGCGCTGGCTGAAGTGATCCGTGACGCACAGGGCATCGCGGTAGACTGGCGCTTCTTGGATGTAAACCCCGCCTGCTGTCGCATCCTGGGCCGCACTTCTGAAAGCATTCAGGCCAAGACCCTGCGCGACTTGTTCCCTAACCTCGCCCCTGGTTGGGTCGCCGATGCCGCTCGCGTGGCCCAGACGGGCCAGTCGATGCCGTTTATTCGCCCCCTTGAGGATGTTCGCCGCTGGTATGAAGGGCGTTTGCATCCACTGCCTGCCGACCGCTTTATGGTGATCTTCCAAGATGTGAGCGAGCTACGCCGAGCCGCGCAGCGGCGCGAAGGCCTGCTACACCTGAGCGATCAGTTGCGCGTGCTGGACGACCCTAATGATATCGCGGGCATCGCTGCTCAGATCCTTAGCAGCGTACTGGAGGTCGGGCGCGCTGGGTATTGCCTGATTGGCCAGGCACCTGGCCAGTTCCAGGTGCAGCGAGACTGGTCCAGTGATGGCCGGCCCTCCATAGCCGGCGCTCATGACCTCAAGGCCTATGGCAGCTATGTTGATAGCCTGTTCGCGGGCGAGCCCATCATGGTCAGTGACGTGCTGTCAGACGCCAGGATTCTACAGCCCGCCCAGTTCGAGGCCTACCAGACGCGGGCTTTCATTAATGTGCCTTTAATGGAGGGGGACCGGCCGGTGGCGTTGATTTTCGCCGATTGCCGTTACCCTCGCCTGTGGAGCCAAGAGGACGTGGACTTCACCCGAGAGCTGGGCGAGCGTACGCGTACCGCCATCGAGCGGCGACGGGCCGAACAGCAATTGCAACAGCTCAATGCGCACTTGGAACACGCGGTCGCCGAGCGCACACGCGACTTGCTGCGCTCCGAGGAGCAGTTGCGCCAATCCCAGAAAATGGAAGCCGTGGGTCAGCTCACGGGGGGTATTGCTCACGATTTCAATAACCTGCTCACGGGGATCTCCGGCAGTCTGGAACTGCTGCAAAACCGTATCGCCCAAGGCCGTACTCAGGACCTTGATCGCTATATCAATGCCGCCCAAGGGGCTTCTCGGCGCGCCGCCGCCCTCACCCACAGGCTGTTGGCCTTTTCCCGCCGTCAGACCTTAGCCCCCAAGCCTACGCAGGTGAACCAACTGGTCCATGGCATGGAAGAGCTGATTTCCCGCACGGTGGGGCCGGCGGTGTCGGTGCTGGCCGACCTGAGCACGGATTTAGGGAGTGTGCTGATTGACCCTCACCAGCTTGAAAACGCTTTGCTGAACCTGTGCATCAATGCTCGGGACGCCATGCCCGACGGCGGCACGCTGACCATCAGTAGCCGTAACCGCAGCATCGATGAGCGCGGTAGTCAGGCTTTCGACTTGGACGTGGGCGAGTACGTTGCCTTGGCGGTGGCTGACACCGGCATGGGCATGGCGCCTGACGTGGCTGCCAAGGCATTTGAGCCTTTCTTTACCACCAAACCCCTCGGCATGGGTACTGGCCTGGGCCTGTCCATGATTTACGGCTTTATTCGCCAGTCCGGCGGGCAGGCCCGTATCCATTCCCAGGCCGGCAAGGGCTGCGTGGTCACCCTCTACCTGCCCCGGCATCATGGCCAGGTAATGGACGTTGCACCTGCACCCACAACCGCGCTGCCACGGGCAGAAGTAGGTGAAACCGTATTGGTGGTGGATGACGAGCCCACGGTGCGGATTATGGTCACCGAGGTACTGGAGGACTTGGGGTACCATGCGGTGGAAGCGGCCGATGGCCGTGCTGGCTTGCAGATTCTCAACTCAGGGGCCAAGATCGACCTGCTGATCACTGATGTTGGGTTGCCGGGAGGCATGAATGGCCGGCAGATGGCCGATGCGGCGCGGGTACAGCGGCCAGCGCTGAACGTGTTGTTCATTACCGGCTATGCCGAATCCAGTGTATTTGAAAGTGGCCCGGCGCAGCACGGTATGCATGTGCTGACCAAGCCGTTTTCAGTCGATAGCCTGGCAAGGCGTATTCGCGAGTTGATCGAAAACGCCAAACCCTAAGGCCCCCAGGTAAACCCTGGGGGCACAACTACGGAGGTTAAGCGGTGTGTTCGGTGTGGGTCGCAACGCCCAGCATTTGAACGTCGGCGCCATCACCGTGCGGGGCGAATACGAACTGGTCGTTGTTCAAGGTATGGCTGTAGTCCCCTACCAGGGTCACCTGAAACTTATGGCCCTCGGTGTCGGCCTCGCTGCTACGCACGTAGGTACGGTCGTTGCCAGCGTTGTAACTGACCTTCAGAGTGCCATCGGTGCCATTGCCCAGGCCAGTAAAGCCCAATGCGGACACATCCAGCAGATCCCGCCCCACTGAGAAATCGGTGATCAGGTCCGCCGAGCCTACGTAACTGTCACTAACGTGGTCAAAGCGGAAGGTATCGGCACCCGAGCCACCGCTGAGTTTGTCACTCCCAGCGCCCCCTACCAGCAAGTCGTCGCCTACGCTGCCTGCCAGTACATCGTCGCCACCCAGGCCGTAGAGCTTGTCATTCCCCCAGTCGCCGTAGAGCGTGTCGGCCCCGGACGTGCCGGTGGCCTCCACGTGAGCGATGGGTTGTGAGTTATCGGTTTGGGTAGGGTTCGGGTTGGCGAACAGCACATTGCTGGCGGTCAATTCCGACAGGTGGTTACCCTTAAGCAGGATCTCGAAACGGTTTCCATCGGCGTCTGGTTCCAGGGACTTAAGCGCGGTGTAGTCGCCGGCCAGGTTCAATACCACTTTGAGAGTGCCGTCAAAACCATTGCCCAAGCCAGTGAAACCCAGGGCAGACACATCGATCTTGTCATGGCCGTTGCTGTTGAAGTCCACGATCAGGTCGCGCTGGGCATAGCTGCCACTGGCGTCGTTACGCAGACTATCGCTGACGTTGGTGTATACAAAGGTGTCAGCGCCGGTACCGCCAGAGAGTGTGTCGCCGCCCGCGCCACCGTACAGCCGGTCGGCGCCGCCATCTCCTTGCAGGGTGTCCCGGCCAGTGCCGCTTGCCAGGGTTTCGTCTGCCGCGGTCCCGTTGAGCGTGTCGTTGTAGGCGGTGCCACCGATCAGCGACGCGAAGTTATCCGCGCCCAGGGTATTGAGGTGGTTGCCGCTCAGCGCTAGCTGGAAACGGTTGCCTTGGCTATCGGCATCCAGGCTGGCCAGGTAGGTGGTGTCGGTACTTGCGTTGTAGGTTGCCTTCAGGGTGCCGTTATGGCCATTGCCCAGGCCTGCCAACCCAAGCGCGGTGAGGTCCAGGCGGTCGGTGGCGTCATTGAAATCGGTGATGCGGTCGCTGAAGGACTGGGACCCATTGCGGTAGCTGTCACTGACCGCGTTGAAACGGAACACATCACTGCCGGTACCGCCGGTCAGCGTATCAACGCCCGCGCCACCCACGAGTACGTCGTTACCGGCGCCACCGTCGATGCGGTCACGGCCTTCGCCACCGCTGATCAGCTCGTCGGAACGAGAGCCTACCCAGGTATCCGCCCCGGCACTGCCGCGCAGGATCAGCATGTCGCTGTTGTTATACACCTGGCTTTCGCTGCCTACGGCATTGATGTCACCGGCAGGCGTACCGTTGATCACGTTGCCGAACACGATGCTGCCATTGACCACACCCTGGTCCGCTGGAATCTCCGCCACGCCCCAGGTCGCATTGGGACCGCCGGTGATCAGGTTGTCGTAGACCAGGTTCTGGCTGGCCTCGTTGCCGCCCTGGGTGCGAATCGCGACTTCAGCGGTATCGAGGGTCTGGGCGTTGCCGTGGATAACGTTGTCGGCGACTTCCACATGGGTAGTGCCTTGCAGGTTCACCCCAGAGCCGCCATTGCCGTGGATGTCCAAGCGGTACACACCGCCGTATTCCACACCGCGCACCCGTACGCCATCACCGGCGTTATCGTAGACGTCACCGCCGATGGTGCTGAAGAAACCGGTGTCCACACCGTTTTCGTTATGCACGTAGATGCCATCCGCGCCGTTGCCAGAGGCTACGGTATCGGTCAGGCTCATGGCTTCGCTGCCAAGCGCGGCGTTAACGCCGTTACGGCCGTTGTTCAAGCCGTGGTTGTCCTGGAAGGTCAACGCCGGCAATGCGCCGCCCAAGGTGAAACCATCGAGCGTGTTATTGGACGCCGTGCTGTTGCGCACGGTGAGGTTCACCACCGGGTCAGTCAGGTCAAAACCACTGCCGCTGAAGCCCGAGGCGGCCACGCCATCGATCAGCAGGTTGGTAACCGTGCCCGCACCGGCCTGGGACCACCCGCTGATCATGCCAGTGCCGGCGGCCTGGTTACCCTCAAGGCCCAGGTTGCTGACGGAGGCGTCGCGCAGGTTGCTGCCCGCGGCAACGCCTAGCAGCGAGGACGTAGGCGCACCTGCGCCATCGGCCAGCTTGAGTACGCTCTCGCCTGCGCCATTACCGGTCAGGTTGACGTTGCTCTTGAGCGACAGGGCATTGCCCGACCCGTCCGCATCGGAAACCACCCAGGTTCCAGTGGGCACGTACACTTGTCCACCGCCCGCCGCGGCCGCGGCGTTTATGGCCTTCTGGATGGCAGCGGTGTCGTCGGTACCGTTGCCCTTTGCGCCATAATCGCGGATATCAAATACAGTCATGCATAGCTCCTGTGTGGGTCATGAGGCGGCGAGCCGGCCTGGCCACCCTCCCCGATGCGTCTTTGGTCGGCTTAATCGAATGCCGGCGAAACCATGTGACCAAAGAACGCTCTTATAGTTGGTTCAGCATAGGCCACATCCGACGGAACGGCTCCTGGTAAGGCCCCTGGATCAGCGCCTGCTGACCAGGCGATGCCCTGTTATGATGGCCGCCCACCGGGAACTCCTTACAAATCGGCCAAAAGGGACCAGGGTTGCGATGAACCAGCAACTTGCTGCGCACTGCCAGCATTTTTTACATGGCGGCGAGCTAGGCGAGCTGATTCGCCAGCACGATTGGAGTAACAGTGGCCTGGGCCCTGTGGCGCACTGGCCGCAAAGCCTTAAAACCATTACCGGCATGCTCTTGGCCTCCCCGCTGCCTATCGTGCTGCTATGGGGCCCCAAGGGCATTATGATCTACAACGATGCCTACTCAGGCTTTGCCGGGGGGCGCCACCCCCAGTTGCTGGGGTCGGAGGTGCGCGAGGGCTGGCCGGAGGTAGCGGACTTCAACGACCATGTGATGCGCGTGGGCTTGAGTGGCCAAACCCTGGCTTATAAAGACCAGGAGCTAACCTTGCACCGCCACGGCAAGCCCGAGCAGGTGTGGATGAACCTGGATTACTCTCCGGTGCATGACGAAACCGGCCAACCCGCCGGGGTGATCGCGATCGTGGTGGAAACCACCGAGCAGGTCATCACTCGCCGCAACTTGCAGCACAGCGAGCAGCGATTGTTGTTCCTTGATGCCCTGGCCAAGGAAACCGCCCGTAGCAGCAACGCGGACGTCATCATGGCCATCAGCACGCGGATGCTGGGGGAGCATTTGAAGATCTCCGTATGCGCCTATGCGGACATGGACCCTGATCACACGGGGTTTACCGTACGCGGCAATTGGCATGCGCCAGGCGCCCGCAGCATCGTTGGGCATTACGATCTGGCCAAGTTCGGTAGCCTTGCGCTAAGCCATCTGCGGGCCGGTCTACCCCTGATACTCGAGGACGCCCTTGGGCAATTGAGCCCAGCCGAGGCTCAGATCTACCGCGAACTTGGCCTGGCCTCGACCATTTGCATGCCATTGGTCAAAGATGGCCGGCTTACCGCGCTGATGGCGATCAACGACAGCGTGCCGCGGCAGTGGACCGCGGCGGAGCTGTCACTGCTGGCGGAAGTGACCGAACGCTCATGGGCGCATATCGAGCGAGTGCGTGCCGAAGCTCGTCGGCGAGAAGACGAAGAGCGCTTCCGTCAGGAACTTGAGGCTCGCGTCGGAGAGCGGACCGAAGCCCTGCGCATCAGCGAGGCCAATATCCGCCGCACCGAGCAAGCGCTGCAACAGGCACAAAAAATGGAAGCGCTGGGCAATCTCACGGGAGGTATCGCCCATGACTTTAACAACCTGCTTATGGCCGTGCTGGGCAGCCTGGAGCTGCTGCGCCGGCGCATGCCCGCCGACCCTCTACTCACGCGCTTGCTGGACAACGCCAAGGCCGGGGCCGAGCGTGGGGCAACGCTTATCGCGCGGATGCTGGCCTTTGCCCGCCGCCAGGAACTGCGCGCTGAGGCGGTAGAGGTCAAGCAATTGGTCAACGGCATGGCTGAGCTCTTGCAGCGTTCACTGGGCCCTACCGTTGAGTTGGAACAGGCCTTTGTCCACGTGCCGGCCTGGGTACGCACCGATCCCAATCAATTGGAAGCTGCCCTGCTCAACCTGGCGGTCAATGCCCGGGACGCCATGGGCGGCCAGGGCCGTATCGTCATGGGCGCACACTTGGAGCAGGTGCCGCCTTCCGACCCTCGGTTGGCTCCCGGTAATTATTGGTGCCTGGGGGTGACCGATACCGGCGAGGGGATGGACGAACATACCCTCAAGCGCGCTACCGAACCCTTTTTCACCACCAAGGGCGTGGGCCAAGGCACGGGGCTTGGGCTGTCGATGGTGCATGGGTTGGCGGAGCAGTGTGGCGGCGCTCTGCGGCTTCGCAGCAAGGTAGGCCAGGGCACTACGGTGGAAATCTGGCTACCGGCGATCAACGCCCCCGCTGCCTTGCGCCCTGCCGCTGACGACCCCATGGCCCCCGCCACCCTCGACGCGCCTTCGTTGAGCATCTTGACCGTGGACGACGACGATCTAGTACTGACCAATACCGTAGACATGCTCGAGGACCTTGGCCATAGGGTACAGGCTGTCGGCTCAGCGCGGGAGGCTCTGGACTGTTTGTCACAGGCGCCCTTCGATCTGTTGATCACCGACCACGCCATGCCCCGGATGACAGGCGCGCAGTTGATCGAGCAGGTACGCGAGCGCTATCCAACGATGGCCATTATTTTGGTGTCGGGGTATGCGGAGTTGACGCCAGGGCAGCGCATCGAGGTCCCTCGCCTGCCCAAGCCCTTCTCCCAATCGCAACTGCGCGAGGCAATCAACGAACGAGTAGTGGGCTGAGCCTGCCCTGTTACCAGGGCAGGTGCGCCAGGCTGGGCTATCAGCGCTGCTTAAGCCGATCGATGATCACCGCCAGCAGCAAAATGGTGCCGCGGATCACATACTGGTAGAAGGTGTCGATGTTCTTTAGGTTCATGGCGTTCTCGATGATCGCCAGAATCAGTACCCCGGCGATCACATGGCGCATCATGCCAATGCCGCCTGCCAGCGATACACCGCCCAATACGCAGGCAGAAATCACCGTCAGCTCGAAGCCTTGACCGATCATGGGCTGGCCAGAGGTCATGCGCGAGGCCAGGACCACGCCAGCCAGTGCCCCGACCAGGCCATGCACGGCGAAGATCACGATCTTGGTACGGTCCACCGCCACGCCCGCCAGCCGCGAGGCTTCCTGGTTACCGCCAATGGCCATGGTATTACGGCCATAGGTCGTGTAATTGAGCAACCAGCCGAAGAACAGGAAGCACAGCAGTGTGATCACAATAGGTACCGGCACACCGTAGAACTGCCCATTTCCGAAAATGGAAAAGTCCTCCTGCATCACGCCCACGGCCTTACCATTGGAAAAGATATAGGCCAGCCCACGTACGATCTGCATGGTAGCCAAGGTAGTGATCAGCGCGTTGATCCGCAGCTTGGCGATCACGATCCCATTGATCAGCCCCACGATCAAACCCATGCCCAGGGCCGCGCCTACGCCCAGGGCCACGCTATCGGTATCGCGCATCACGATGGCCGCAATCACCCCGGCGCAGGCGATTACCGACCCCACCGACAGGTCGAAATGCCCCGAGGCCAGGCAGAACAGCATGGTGCAGGCCGCGATCCCCGTGGTGGAGATGGCCAGCCCCAGGCCACGCATGTTCAGGGGCGAGAGGAAATTATCGATAAAGATCGCCGAGCAGGTAAAGATAGCAATGGCCGCCAGCAACATGACCCAGTCATCGAGAAACCGCCGCATGTTCAAACGGTGGCTGGACATCAACGGGGGGTGGGGTACGCTAGCCATGGTTCACCTCTTGTTCTGAAGCCACACGGGCACCGGGCAGGGCCAGTTGTAGCAAGCTTGATTCGTTGGCCCGGGCGCGGAGCAGCTCGCCTGTGAGGGCGCCCTCGCACATGACGATCACACGGTCGGATATGCCAATCACTTCCATCAGGTCACTGGACACCACGATCACCACCACCCCTTTGGCGGCCAGGTTATGGATGATGTCGTAGATCTCTGACTTGGCGCCTATGTCGATGCCACGGGTAGGCTCGTCGAGTAGCAGCACCTTCATTGGCAGGGACAGCCAGCGGCCAAGAATAGCTTTCTGCTGGTTGCCGCCTGAGAGGTACATGATTGCCTGGTCGGCCGAAGGGGTTTTGACATTCAGCGCGCGGATTTGCCGTTGCGCGTTGTCTCGCTCCCAGCGGCCACGAAGCAGGCACCCCAGGCGGGAGTGGCGCGGGCGGGCGCCAATATTGATGTTTTCACCCACGCTGGCCAGGGGCACGATGCCTTCTTTCTTGCGGTCCTCGGGGCACAGCAGAATGCCCGCGGCAATGGCATCGCGAGGGGTATTGAGGGTAAGGTGCCGCCCTTGCAGCGCGACCTCGCCCGCGCTGGCCGGCGTCAGGCCAGACAACAGCCGCAACAGCTCGGTGCGGCCCGCACCCACCAAACCGAAGAACCCCAGCACTTCACCCTCGCGGGCGCTGAAGCTTACCGGCGAGCGCAGGCCAGGGCCGAGCAACCCTTTCACGGCCAAGGCCACGTCCCCGTGGGGGCGCTCCCGGTAGTTGTAGATGTCCTGGATGTCCCGGCCCACCATGCAGGTGACCAGCTTGTCGTGGGTAAGCTGCGCCATGTCATGGAAGGTCTGCACATAGCGGCCATCCTTGAACACCGTCACCGCGTCGCAGATGCGGAAAATCTCTTCCATGCGGTGAGACACGTACAGCACCACGCGGCCCTCATCTCGCAGGTGGCCGATAATCTCCATCAGCCTGTCGATTTCCCGCGCCGACAGGCTACTGGTGGGCTCGTCGAAGGCGATCACCCGGGCGTCATGGGACAGCGCCTTGGCGATTTCAACCAGTTGCCGCTGCCCCAGGGACAGGTTCCCCAGGCGGGTTTGCGGATGAATCTCCTCCGCCAGCCCACGCAGTAGCTCCTGCGCCCGTTGATGCATGGCGCGGCGATTGACAATCCCCAACCGCGAGGGGAAATGCCCCAGCAGCAGGTTCTCGGCCACGCTCATTTCCGGCACCAGGTGCAGCTCTTGATGGATCACCGCAATGCCACTGGCCAGGCTGTCAGCGGCGTTACGAAACTTCAGGCTGTGCTCGCCCAGCCACAGTTCACCCTCGGAGGGCGTATAGGCGCCTCCGAGGATCTTGAGCAAGGTGGACTTGCCCGCGCCGTTCTCACCCATCAAGGCGTGTACTTGCCCAGGGTGTGCGGTGAAGCTGATATCAGCCAACGCCCGTACCCCCGGGAACTGCTTGCCGATACCTTTGAACGACAGCGCCTGAGCGGTGCCGGCTTGCGCTACGGTGGACAACATCGAAAAGCTCCTCGCGCCCAGGCTCAGTTCCACAAGCCGATTTTTTCAAGCTCTTGCTTGAAGTTAGCTCGGGTAATGAGTGTCACTTCGTCCATGGCGGTGTACTTCGGCGGCTCCTTGCCGGTAGTGACCCACTCGAAGACCATGGTGGCGGTACGTTCGCCTTCGATGTGCGGGCTAGGCAGCATCGAACCGAAGAAGCCACTGTCAGGCTTTTTCAGCTCACCAATGGCATCGGTGCCATTGATGCCGATGCCAATCACATTGGCGGGCTTGAAGCCGGCGCTTTCAGTGGCGCGCACGCCGCCAAGCACGGTGTTGTCGTTCATCCCGCCAACGATCAGGTTCTTGGCCGCCGAGGGCAGCTTGACCAGCGCGGAGTTGGTGGCGTCCATGCTGCCGGGCACGTCCAGGGTTTTCTGGGGCGCATAGACGATATGGTCCTCAGGCAGGCCGGCCTTTTTCAGTGCATCCACCGAACCGTCGGTGCGCTTCTTGCCAGTGTCGAGTTCGTTGTAGGTGTTGATCACCGCCCAGGTGTCTTTCCAATCCCAGCCACGGTTCTTGGCTTCACCGGCCATGGCCGCGCCCTGCTTTTGGCCTACTTCAAAGGCCGCCATGCCCAGGTAAGGCACGTCTTCCATAAAGTTGCCCTTGGCGTCCACGAAGCGGTCGTCCACGGTCATCAGCTTAAGGTCGTTGGCCTTGGCCTTGGCCACGATGGCAGGGCCCAGGGAAACGTCTGGCGCGCAGATCACAAAGCCCTTGGCGCCGTTGGCGGCAAGGCTGTCGATAGCGGCCAAGGTCTTCTCGCCGTCAGGCACGGCGATTTTGAGCAGCGTAAAGCCTTTTTCTTTAGCGGCCTTTTCCGCGAAGGCCCATTCGGTCTGGAACCAGGGCTCTTCGGCCTGCTTGACCAAAAAACCGATTTTGACAGGCTCGGCGGCCATTGACTGGCCCGCCCAACCCAATGCGGCGGTTGTGGCTACCGCGCCACAGAAAACACGAAACCCTTTGGACAGGGACATGGCTCACTCCTTGTTTTTGTTAGAAAGCCGAGCGGCACCGGCAAGGCCGATTACCGCGAATTCAGTCAAGCACAGCGCAACGGGGGCGGTGTAACAAAGTGTCACCCACGTGCTTATTTAGAGCAGGCCTCAGCAAAACGGTGGCAGGGCCGGCCGGTGACACCCACCTCGGCGCTAAATACGCCGCCATCCAGTGCAGTGGCGCCCGACGCTGGCTGGGCCGAGGTCAGGTACAGAGTGGCCAGATCAGGGCCGCCAAACACGCAACTGGTGGGGTGGCTGACCGGCACATCGATACGTCGATCTAGGCTACCGTCCGGTGCGAATCGCAATAGGCACCCGCCACCCCAACGGGCATTCCACAGGTAGCCCTCGCTGTCCATGGCTGAGCCATCCGGCGCGCCGGGGCCATCCACGGCCCACAGCTCACGCTCGCCCAGGTCGCCATCGGGCCGCAAGGGATAGCGGTATAACTGCCCTGCCCGGCTGTCGGCGGTGTAGAGGTAACGGCCATCCGCGCTCCACTCCAAGGTATTGGGAATGCCCAACCCCTCCAGCAGCCGGGTGACCTCAGGGGCGCCCTGGGCACCGCCGGCAGTCAGGCGAAACAGGCTGCCGCTATCGCGTGTGACGGGGATGTCCTCGCCAGCCGGGCCCAGGTTATTTTGCATGGTACCCAGCCAAAGCCGCCCTTGGGCGTCACAGCGGCTTTCGTTGGCACGGTTGCCGGGCACAGGATCCACGTGGCTGAACAAGCGCAGCTGGGGATGGTCTGTGGGAGAGGTCAGATCAAGGCGATAGACACCGCTGGCCAGTGTCACCAGGGCGTCGCTTTGCTCGCTTGGAATAAAAGCCGACACTGGCTCTGCCAGTTGCCAGCGTTCCAGCCTGTGCCCGCTTAAACGGCAAGCTTGGTAACCCGCGATGTCGACGAAATACAAGGCGTGGGTGAAAGCATCCCAGAACGGGCCTTCAGCCAATTTGAAGCGGTGGGTCGTAACGGGGTGCCAGTGCATGGCGCCTCCTTTTTATTGTTGTGTACCCAGCGAACCGAAGTTAGCGGGCTTCAAGCATTAAATAATATTACTATTTAGCTTTCAAGCCCCAAAATTTGCGGTCATGCACGCTAATGATGGCAGTTGCTGTTGAAATTGGTATGACTATATTCAAGAGGCTACCCGCTTGGGTGGCCCCGTTCGATTAATAACAACAAACCCTACGGAGACGCCCCATGAACGCTATTTCACCTCGCGGCCAAGTTGCCAGCCTCGCATTGACGCTCGGCCTTGTCGCCGGAAGTGCCCATGGCGCAGGCCTGACCCAGGAGCACGTGAACTTCGCCAAGCTCGACGACGGCACGCCGGTGGAGCGCTATGTGCTGCGTAACAGCCATGGCATGCAAGCCAGCATCTTGACCTATGGCGCCACCTTGCAGTCGCTGCTGGTGCCTGACAACAAAGGCAACCTGGCCGATGTGGTACTGGGGTTCGATGACCTTAAGGGTTATCAAGCCCATGGGGATGTATATTTCGGCGCCACCATCGGCCGCTTCGGCAACCGCTTGGCCAAAGGGCAGTTCAGCCTGGATGGCAAGCAGTACCAAATACCCGTCAACGACGGCCCCAATGCCCTGCATGGTGGCCTCAAAGGCTTTGACAAGCGTGTGTGGAACGCCAAGCAGACCGACGAAAAAGGCTGGGTGGGCGTAACCCTGACCTACCGCTCGGTGGATGGCGAAATGGGCTTCCCCGGCAACCTGAACGTGGAAGTGCAATACAGCCTCAACGACCAGAACGAACTACGCGTGCGCTACAAGGCCACCACGGACCGCAGCACCGTGCTTAACCTCACCAACCACAGCTACTTCAACCTGGCCGGTGCCGGCGAAGGGGATATCCTCAATCAGGTGGCGACCCTGCATGCCGCCAGCTATACCCCTATCGACGAAACCTTGATTCCTACAGGCGAGCTTGCGCCGGTGGCCGGTACCCCCATGGACTTCACTAAACCCACGGCCTTCGGCAAGCACATACGCGACGACCATGCGCAACTGAAGTTTGCCGAGCCCAAACAGCGCGGCTTCGACTTCAATTGGGTGCTCGACAGCGCAGGCGACCTGAACAAGCTCGCCGCCGAAGTGCTGGACCCGGCATCAGGTCGGCGCTTGCGCCTGTACACCACCGAGCCAGGGGTGCAGCTGTATACCGGGAACTTCCTCACCGGGTTTACCGGCAAGGGCGGCAAGACGTACCCGCACTGGGGCGCGTTCACTCTGGAGACCCAGCACTACCCTGACGCGCCCAACCAACCGAACTTCCCCAGCACGCGCCTTGACCCGGGCAAAATCTACACCCAAACCACGCTGTTCAGCTTCCGCCAGTAATGAGCCCTGGCGCCTCGGCCATTCGTGCGTGCGTACTTGGCTTGCTAGGCCAGCGCGCGGTCACAGCGTCTATCTGCCCGTCGGAAGTCGCCCGCGCGCTTGCGCGGGATGACCCCTCGGGTTGGCGGGTACTGATGGAGCCGGTGCGTGACCAGGCACGGCAATTGGCCAGCGACGGGGTGGTGGTGATCACCCAGGGCTCACGGGAACTGGCGCCAGACGGCCCGTTCGAGGGCCCTATTCGCCTGCGCCGTGGCCCGGGGTTCGCTTCTCAGGATAACGGTTGAAGGCCAAGATTTTCGCACACCCATAGGGCATCCGGCACCGCCGCCCCCGCAGCGGTGTTATCAAAAATGCACCAGGCCGGTACCTTGGCCGCAGCCAGGCGATCTACCACCGATTCAAGCCGCGGCTCATCGTAAGGGGAATAGTAGATCTTCGGCGAGCCGTGCAAGCGCACGTAGACCAGGCCATCCCAGCCAAGGGGACCCTGCTCGCCCAAGGGACTGGGGTCTGCTTCTACCCAGCCAATCTGCAAGGCTTCCAGCAGCTCACCGGCGTGTAACCAGCTGGCATGGCGTGGTTCCAGAGCTACTGGGCCGCAGTAGCATGCTCGCAGGTGCTGAAAGAACGCCAGGGCAGCCGCCGGATCGTAAGCCAGCGAAGGCGGCAATTGCACCAACAGGCAACCCAGTTTCTCACCCAAGGCCATGCACTGGGCTAAAAACGCCTCTAGCGCGGGCGCGCAATCGCGCAGCCGCTGCTCATGGGTGATCTGCTTAGGCACCTTCACTGAAAAGCGGAAGTGCTCAGGCACCGACGCTGCCCAGCGCGCGTAGGTGTCCGGGCGATGGGGCCGATAGAACGAACTGTTGATCTCTACGGCGTTAAAGCGGCTGGCGTAACGCTCCAAATGGCTGCCTTCGGCCTGAAAGCGTGGCCACTGCTCGCGCGGCAGGCTCCAGCCAGCGCACCCAAGGTAGAGATCAGTGAGGGTTGAGGTGGTCATGCTGCTCAGACCGAGCCCATGCCCTTGGCGTTCCGTCGGCATACGTTGAGGGAAACCTGATCGCCCAGTACACTGCGCGGCATCTAAATGCCACTATGGATCCTTTTCATGCGCCTGCCGCTGCTTTTGGTGACCGCGCTTTGTAGCTTTGCGGCCGATGCCTACGCCGACGCCTATAAATGCACCGGTACCGATGGCAAGGTGAGTTTCAGCTTCGTGCCCTGCCCCGTGGCCCATGGCAATACCGAATGGGCCCGCAAGGTGGAGCAGGCGCGCTGGGTCAGTGTGAACCCCGAAGACGCCAAGCCGGAAGTGATCAACAAGCGCGCCACGGACATCCTGCGCGCCAGCTATCGCACCAAGGTGCGTTACACCGTTCATTACCTGCCAGGGGCAGTAGCGCCACCGCCTAAAAAGCCTAAGGTCAAGGTCAAACCCATGCGCTGCCTCAATGAAGCGGGGCGAACCGCCTGTGACAGCCTTGCCCGCCCTTGAAGTCAGATCTCCATCCCCTCCCTAGGCCAAGGCATCTGGCTTTCATTCATGATCGACACCGCGTATCGCTTTCCCAGGCATGGCAGCTACCGCGGCTGCTTGGCCATCACGTTGCTTGCCATGGCGGGCCTGCACCACCAGCTTGGGGATCAAGTCCCCTTCCGGCAGCAACTTCCAGAAGCGAGTGGGCATGTGCCCCTGCATGATGCTCGGATTGACCCGCGCCGGGTTGAAGGTATGGGCGTAATAGGCTTTCCATAGGGCATGGGTGTCATCCCCTCTGCCCCGTGCCAGCTCTCGCCACGCCGGCGGGCAGTGCCGTTCGTAGTGCAGCGTGCCGCCGTCGTAGAACACGCCATCTCGAGGCGTTGCAATCAACCAGCGCTCGCGGCCCATCCGCCCTACGAAATGTACGGCTGCCTGTTCCAGAATATCGTGGGCTGGCTCATGCCAGGCGACGAAGGCCGGGCCCTCAGCGGGTTCAGGCTGCTCCACGAAGCGCAGGAAGGCGTGCAAGTGATGGGCCTCGCGGCTGACCTGCTTCACTCGCCGGTGCAGCTCCGAGCCTAGCGCGTCCCCTGCCAACATGGCGGTTCGGTCACCCTGGCTGACGCGCCATAGCACTTCGTACAACAGGCTCCAGCGTTGCTCCCCCAGGTATTGCGCTGCGCTCTGCAATAGCTCAGGCAGCGCAGCAGGGATTTTCGATCGATACGGCCCCAGGGCTTCCGGCAGGCCATGGGGGCCACTGAACAGGTCTGCTTCACGCTCGCCATTCCAACTGACCTCGCAAGGGTCCACCTGATGGCTGAGCAGCCAGCGTGCCTGCTGTCGCCACTGGCTGAACAGGCCGTCGCAATCCAGGCAAATCACCCCCACAACCCCAGCTGCTGGGGCTGAGGGCGTTCCATCAGGGATTGGCGCAAGGCCAGGCTGCTGGACTCGCCCTGGGGCGGGTGGTAGTCGGCGGTGACCACAAAAGGCCGGGCCTTGGCCAGTACGCAACGCAGCCGCGCAAGGTCTGCATAGCGAATCCGCCGTTGCCGTCGTAGTTCGATGATGCGCTTGGTGGTGCGGATGCCGATACCGGGCACCCGGGCGATCATCGCAGGTTCAGCGCGGTTTAGGTCCAACGGGAACATATCCCGATGTTCCAACGCCCAGGCCAACTTGGGGTCGATGTCCAGGGCCAGGTTGCCCGGGCCGCTGAGCAACTCCCCAGCGGTATAGCCATAGCCACGCAGCAAGAAGTCCGCCTGGTATAGCCGGTGTTCGCGCATCAGCGGCGGCGGCGCCAAGGGCACGCTGTTGGGGCTGTCCGGGATAGGGCTGAAGGCCGAGTAATACACCCGGCGCAGGCGGAAGTTACCGTACAGGGATTCGGCGCTGCGCAAGATGGTGCTGTCATCGGTGGCATCGGCGCCGATGATCATCTGGGTACTTTGCCCGGCTGGGGTGAACGCCGGCGCCTTGGGCTCGCCCGCCACGGCCTGCTGGCCCTGGTGAATGGTGTCCATGGCCTGGTGAATGGTGATCAGTTGTTTTTCCGGCGCCAACGCCTGTAGGCTTTCGCCGGTGGGCAACTCCACGTTCACGCTCAGGCGGTCGGCATAGCGCCCGGCTTCTTCGATCAAGGCCGGGTCTGCGTCCGGGATGGTCTTGAGGTGAATATAGCCCCGGAACTGGTGCTCTTCACGCAAGCTACGGGCCACGCTCACCAGTTGCTCCATGGTGTAGTCGGCCGAGCGAATGATGCCGGAGCTTAGGAACAACCCGCTGATGTAATTGCGACGGTAAAAATCCAGGGTAAGCCGTACCACTTCATCCGGGTTGAACCGCGCTCTTGGCACATTGCTGGAACGGCGGTTCACGCAATACTGGCAGTCGTACAGGCAGAAGTTGGTCAGCAGTATCTTTAACAGGGATACGCAACGGCCATCGGGGGTATAGCTGTGACAAATCCCCATGCCATTGGTGGAGCCCAGGCCGTTCTTGCCTTCAGAGCTGCGCTTGGGCGCGCCGCTGCTGGCGCAGGAGGCGTCATATTTGGCGGCGTCGGCGAGGATGCTTAACTTGTCGATCAACTGCATGGCAGGCCCGGTCACTGGTTTTATGTACAGTAACGGGTATGGGATATGACCTCAAGCACCCTTGGTCGAATGTTGTACAAAAACCGTACGGCTATTGCGAAGCGGCTTGAATTCGCGCCTTGACCAGGTCACAGAGTTGGTCAAGGGACCAGGGCTTGGAGATAAAAGACGCGCTACGAGGAAGGTCCGAGCTGGCTTCGAAGCAATACCCACTGGTGATGATTACCGGGACTTCAGGATTGCGATCACAGATGGTTTTAGCCAAATCCCAGCCATTGAGCACACCAGGTGTTCTAACATCCGTAAGCAACAGGCCTATCTGGGGGCAAGCCTCGAATGCCAGCAGCCCCGCGTCGGCAGTGCTTACCGCCTCCACGCGCATGTCGGCATCCGTCACCACCTCCACCATCAAGGCACGCAGCAGCTCATCATCTTCAACGATGAGCACAAGGGGTCGAGGCTGGAGCGAGGTGAATGTTTGGGTATTCATGAAAGATAGGACCGCTGCATCAACCCTACGATCCTTATCATTTGAAATAAACTTTCCGACCAATTTTATTAATTAGGGCCCAGTATTTTATCGGGCCCACTTGTACAAGGCCGGTATAAGTTAAATCACATACCGTCTTGATGCTCACCGTGCTGGAGGCCCTATTCGCCAGCTTCGCTGGCGCCTACAAGATGATCTGCCCAACCTTCGGGCGCAGTTCACGGGCTTTACTTATGTTCGCGCGCTGCTGGCAACCTGGGTATGACGCAAGGTAGGCAACAGGAATAGAATCGCCAATAGGCAGGCGGCCACCAGCATGACGAAGCCACCGTCCCAACCGAAGTGGTCCACGGTATACCCCATGGCCGCACTAGCGGCTACCGAGCCCCCCAAGTAGCCGAACAGGCCAGTAAAGCCGGCCGCGGTACCGGCAGCCTTCTTAGGGGCCAACTCCAAGGCTTGCAAGCCAACCAGCATTACCGGCCCATAAATCAAGAAGCCAATAGCGAAGAGCGCGGCCATATCGACCCTTGGGTTGCCTGGCGGGTTGAGCCAGTACACCAAGGTAGCCACGGTCACCAGGGCCATAAATACGATGCCGGTCAGGCCGCGATTGCCACGGAAGATTTTGTCGGACATCCAGCCGCACAAAAGCGTACCTGGAATCCCTGCCCATTCGTAAAAGAAATACGCCCAAGAGGTGGTGTCGACGCTGAAGTGCTTGGCTTCTTTCAAATACGTAGGGGCCCAGTCCAGTACCCCATAGCGCAGCAGGTAAACAAAAACGTTGGCCAGGGCGATGTACCACAGCATTTTGTTACGCAGCACGTAGTGCACGAAGATCTGCTTGGCGCTGAATTCCGCTTCGTGGCTCTCGTTGTAGCCTTGGGGGTAGTCGTTCTTATAGGCCTCGATCGGTGGCAGGCCTACCGACTGCGGCGTGTCGCGCATGGTCGCGAACGCGAATACCGCGACCAGCACCGCCACGGCGGCAGGCACGTAGAAGGCAGCATGCCAGTCATTGGTCCAGCCAAGGCCTAGCAGGAACAAAGGGCCGATCAAGCCGCCACCCACGTTATGGGCCACGTTCCAGGTAGACACCACCTGGCCGCGCTCTTGCTGCGACCACCAATGCACCATGGTCCGCCCACTGGGCGGCCAGCCCATGCCCTGGGCCCAGCCGTTGACAAACAGCAACAGGAACATGAGGGTCACGCTGGAGGTAGCCCAATGCGCGAAACCGAACACAAACATTACCGCCGCTGATAGCAGCAACCCAAAGGGCAGAAAGTACCGTGGGTTGGAACGGTCTGACACCAGCCCCATCAGGAACTTGGACAGCCCGTAGGCAATGGCGATGGCGGAAATAGCCACCCCCAACTGCCCCCTCGAATAGCCCTCTTCTTCGATCAGGTAAGGCATGGCCAGAGAAAAATTCTTGCGCAGCAAGTAGTAACCGGCATAGCCAAAGAAGATACCGGCGAAGATCTGCCAGCGTAGGCGGCGGTAGGTGCTATCGATGCGTTCAGCGGGTAGGGGCGCCTGGTGTGCGGCGGGGCGGAAGAAGGCAAACATCGGGGTTCTCCAACTCTTTTTGTTATATGCGAAAGCGAATATTACATTTTCATTACAGAAAGATGTATCCGATTTCATGGCAAAAAGTGTTGCATTTGAACCAATAGACAGGTGGCGATGCACTTGAAAGGCTGAATCGTATAAAGCACAAAACCCGCCGAAGCGGGTTCTTTCAATGCCATCAGCGTCCTGCTGCCGGCCTCCTAGGCCATGGCCGATCATCCATGATCCTGAAACACGTCCTGCGTTTCAGTTGATGGGGTCAGAATACGGTGTTCCCAGGCGCCCGGCGAGAGCCAATCGCTGTGTTGGCGTGTAAGCCATTGGCTATAGGGGAGCGAGGTTATCCTGCAACCTGCCGTCTGGGGCGCGGGTGAACAGCACGCCACACGCATACAACCCTTGACAGGGTAGAACGCTCGTTCTACCTTTGCGCATGACCACATCAAGCGCAGATACCCGCAGTAAGATCCTCGCCACCGCCGAGCGGCTTATTTATGAGCACGGCATTCAGGCCATGAGCATGGACCTTCTGGTCAAGTGCTCAGGCGTGGCGCGTAAAAGCATCTACCGCTACTTCGCCACCAAGGAAGATATCGCCGCCGCCGCCCTGGAGGCCCGGGATGAGCGCTGGATGACGTGGTTCTGCGAGCACACCGAGCGCGCTGCCACGCCACGCCTGAAGATTCTCGAAATGTTCGAAGTGTTGTCGGCCTGGTTCGAGACCGCAGGCTTTCGCGGCTGTGCCTTTATCAATACCTGCGGCGAGGTTGGTGACCCTCAGCACCCGGTGCGTTTAATTAGCAAGGCGCACAAGCTGCGACTGCTGGGTTATGTGCAGGGGTTATGCGAGCAAGCGCAACTCCCCTGCCCCCACGAGGCCGCTCAGCACTTATTGATTCTGCTAGACGGCGCTATCACCGTGGCCAGGGTGGCGGGCGACTTTAGTTCAGCCCGACACGCCAAGGCGATGGCCGTGATCCTGCTGGATCACCCAACCCCTGTTTGCTAACCCACCTGCCCCTACAACCAGCCGGAGGTCCACCATGTCGAGCAATTCCACCCGCCCACCGCTACCACCGTTCACCCAGGCCTCGGCTATTGAAAAGGTCCGCCTGGCCGAAGACGGCTGGAACAGCCGTGACCCGGCCAAGGTAGCGCTGGCCTATACCACCGATACCCGCTGGCGTAACCGTGCGGAATTCGTCACCGGCCGCGAGCAGGCCCAGGCGTTCCTTGAGCGCAAGTGGAACAAGGAACTGGAATACCGGCTGATCAAGGAATTATGGAGCTTCACCGAGAACCGCATTGCCGTGCGTTACGCCTACGAATGGCACGACGACTCGGGCAATTGGTTCCGCTCCTATGGCAATGAAAATTGGGAGTTCGCTGCGGATGGTTTGATGACCAGGCGCTACGCCTGCATCAACGACATGCCCATCAGCGAGGCGGAACGCGCATTTCGCTGGCCCTTGGGGCGTCGCCCGGACGAACACCCTGGCCTCACTGACCTCGGCCTCTAGCACATCCTATCGCCTGGCTGTGTACGCTCTAAGCGGCACAGCTGGGACTCCTTATGGATAACAAACACATTTACTTATATTTCATATAGTTAGTAAATAACACGCCTCATGTCGGCACTTCAGCCGTGTAATTGACTCCGCGTTAGAAAACCCTTCAACACCCCGTGCCTGCGGCCTGCACAATGGCACATTGCCCAGATTTAAGGTTTACCCCTTTAAATACAGGCGTTTCCAGCATCAGCGGGATCCACCAATAAAAATTTGTCAGTAGTAGCATAGGGACAGCAACTTCCTTCGTTTCGCTCGGTCACAGGGTCAGTGCGAGATAGGCACCTGCCATATTTCTCGAAAACGACAAACATTTGACACTTACGTATTGGCAGCGGAACCGACCCGGTGGCCGCGGATCGGCGGTGGATGAAGGAGCGAACGATGATCTTCAACGTTAAAGATTACGGCGCGGTGGGTGATGGTGTTACCGATGACACCGCCGCCATTCAGGCCGCGGTGGATGCAGCTTCCGCGGCAGGCGGCGGTCAGGTCTACGTGCCGACCGGTACCTACATTGTCACCGGCGGCGAAGAGCCTTCCGATGGCTGCATCATGCTCAAGAGCAATGTGTATATGTACGGGGACGGCATGGGCGCTACCACGCTCAAGCTCGCCGACGGCTGGAACGAGGCGGTCACCGGTATCGTACGCTCGGCCTATGCTGAAGAAACCCATGATTTCGGCTTGAGCAACCTCACCATCGACGGTAACCGCGCCAACACCAGCGGGAAGATCGACGGCTGGTTCAATGGCTACGCCCCCGGCCAGGAAGGCCAGGACTCCAACGTGACCCTGGACGGCGTGGAGATCAAAGACTGCGAAGGCTACGGCTTCGACCCGCACGAACAGACCGTAAACATGGTGATCGAAAACTGCGTATCCCATGGCAACGGCCTGGATGGCTTTGTGGCCGACTACCTGATCGACAGTACCTTTAAGAACAACGTGGCCTACGGCAACGATCGCCACGGGTTCAACATCGTCACCAGCACCAACGGCTTTAGCTTGGTAGACAACGTGGCCTATGGCAACAGCGGCGGCGGGATCGTGGTGCAGCGTGGCAGTGAGGACATCCCCTCCCCAACCAACGTCACCATCAGCGGCGGCTCCGTGTATGACAACGCCGCCGAAGGCATTCTGGTGAAAATGTCCAACGACGTAACCGTCACCGGCGTGGACATCCATAACAATGGCAGCGCCGGTATTCGCCTGTACGGCTCCTCGGGCGTGACCGTGGTGGATAACACCTTGACCGCTAATGGCCAGAGCAACCCTGTGCCTGAGATCATCATTCAGTCCTACGATGATACCGCTGGCGTGTCGGGCGATTTCTACGCCGGCAAGGGCAATGTGATCGAAAGCAACACCATCGTCGGTGGCTCTAACTCCACCTACGGCGTGGCCGAGCGCAACGAAGACGGCACCGACGCCAATGCCGTAGTGGGCAACACTATCTCCGGCACCACCAAGGGCAGCACCCTGCTCTACGGCGATGGCAGCTATGTAAACGCCCAGGTACCGCTGCATGAAATCACAGGTACGGCGGGTAATGACACGTTGGTCGGCACCGCGGTGGCGGATCTGATGCTCGGTGGCGCGGGCAAAGATACCCTCAGCGGCGCCGGTGGCGCGGACGTGATTGTCGGCGGTGCCGGTAGCGACAAGCTCACCGGTGGCGACGGCGCGGACACCTTCCGCTTCGACGCGGTGACCGACAGCTACCGCAGCAGCACCACCTCCTACACCGACCTGATCACCGACTTCAACGCCAAGGAAGACAAGATCGACCTGGGCGCACTGGGCTTCTCTGGCCTGGGTAATGGCACCAACGGCACCCTGACCATCGTCTACAACAGCAGCAACGACCGCACCTACATCAAGAGCCTGGACGCAGACACCAGCGGCAACCGCTTCGAACTGGCCCTGGCGGGCAACCTGGTTTCGAGCCTGACCGCCGATAACTTCGTATTCAAATACGTCGTACAAGGCACCGAACAGGGCGATACCCTCACCGGGACCGCGCAGAATGAAACCCTGTACGGCTTGGGCGGCGCCGACACCATCAACGGTGGCGCAGGCAACGATGTGATCTACGGTGGCGCCGGTGCCGATACCCTGAGCGGCGGCGCGGGGGCGGATACCTTCGTGTTCAGCGCGGTCAGCGACAGCTTCCGTAACTACAACGCAGGCGGCGCCAACCAGGGCGACTCGATCCTGGACTTCGACGTGACAACTGACAAGATCGACCTGTCGGCCTTGGGCATCACCGGCTTGGGCAGCGGCAACGACCACACCCTGCAGTTGGTGCTCAACAGCGACGGTACCCGCACGTACCTCAAGAGCCGCGACGCGGACGCAGACGGCAACCGCTTTGAGTTCTCCCTGGCGGGCAACCACATGACCGACTTGACCTCGGCCAACTTCGTGTTCGCCACCCCGGTCACGGGCATCACCCTGCAAGGTACGTCGGGCGTGGACGTGCTCAATGGCACCACTGGCGCCGACACCCTGGTCGGTGGCGCGGGCGCGGACAAACTCACCGGCGGCGACGGGGCGGATACCTTCCGCTTCGACACCATCACCGACAGCTTCCGTACGGCGACCACCAGCTCTGACGACCTGATCTTCGACTTCAATGCCGCCGAAGACAAACTGGACGTGTCCGCGCTGGGCTTCACCGGCCTGGGCGATGGCCATGCCAATACCCTGACCCTGGTGTACAACGCCACCGCGGACCGCACCTACGTCAAAGATCTGGACGCCGATGCCAACGGCAATCGCTTCGAAGTCGCGCTCAGCGGTAATCACACCACCGACCTGACCGCCGCGAACTTCGTATTCGCCAGCACCACTCCGGCCAGCACCACTGCCCCGGACACCACCGCTCACTCGGATGTAGGCACTACGCCTGAAGTGGTCGTTTTGGGTACCACCGACCCAGAGCACCACGCCACCACGGCCTAAGGCCAGGCCCCGCCTTCGCGCGGGGCTTCTTCTGTTGTGCCAGGGGCCGTCAGCGCGCGGCTCCGTTGGCCGCCCCCTCCAGCCACTTGGCCAGGTCCTGGGTTTCCGTGAGGCTGATCGAGTGCCCTACGCCTGGGTACGCATGGAACACAGGGTTTACCCCGGCGTTAAGCAACGCATTACGCGCGTCGGTGGCTTCCTGATAAGTCAGCACCGGGTCTGCGGTGCCGTGGCCGATAAATACCGCAAGCGAATCAAACCCATTCAAGCCCGGCAGTGTTGCGCGCAAGCCCGCCGTGAGCTTGCCACTCAGGGCTGCGATACCTGCCACGGCCTGTGGATAGCGCAGGGCAAGCTCATAACTCATCATCGCCCCCTGGCTGAATCCCACCAGGTAAATCCGGTTCGGCGCCACGTGGTATTTGTCACCCGCCTTGGCCACGAAGGTGCGCAGGCGCGTCAGGCTGCGGCTAACTTCATCTTGCACGCCCTCATAAGGGCCGTTACCCGGGGTTTTACTGAACCACTGATAGCGGCCCTCGCCCAGCGGCATGGGGGCCTGTACCGACAGGTAGGTGTAGGCAGCGGGAAGGCTATGGCGAAGCGCGAACAGATCGTCTTCATTGGCGCCATAGCCGTGCAGGAAAATCACCAGCGGCTTGGCGGTAACCTCGGGTGCTACTTGGGCCAGGTAATTAAGGCCCAGGTCATTTTGCAGCGCGGGCTGGGCCTGGGCAAAGGTTGCGATCAGAGGCAGCAGTAAAGCGGCTAGCCACTTCATAGGGCGGAGGCTCCTTGGGGCGAATGGGTGCCGCCCAGGGTATCACTCCCGTCCGATCAAGGCCTTGCCGCGTATCAATACCGCCAGATCACATCCACGAAGGCCCGGTGCATGTAACTGTCCACCTGGCTGCCGTAAGCATCGCCCGGCTTGAACACGCCACCGCGCAAACGCACCAGCGCGGAAGGCTCGTCGATGGCTTGGCTCAGCGACGCAGGCAGCAGGCCTTGCTTGAAATAGCGCGTCATCACCAGGTCGACCTCCTGACCCAGGTCTTTTTCGCCATCGCGCAGCGGCAAGCTGCTGCTCGACAGCAATGCGTTGGTTACGCTGTCGTAGTCGTTGTCCACCGCCGCCACGCCGCGGCTGGTAATGCCCTTGTCGCCATCTACCCGCCAGAAGCGGTGGTAGATCAGGCTGGCGTCGTAGTCCTCGCGAAGGCTCCAGGAGCCAAACAAGGTGGCGCTTTGCAGGTTGTTCATGTCACCCCGGAACGCTTCACCGAAGCGATGAACTCGGGTGTTGACCCCAGTGAAGGTAGAACGGTTGCTCTCCAGGCCATTTTGCTGGTAGTCGCCGCTGGCGCGGGTATAAGCCGCGCCCACTTGCCAGCTTGGGTCCAGGCGCAAGCGCACGCCCAGGTCGGTGGCCCAACCGCTGACGTGATCATTCGTGGACGCTTCACTGGGCAGGTTGCCGTTGCTGTCGAGGCTGTTGACCGTGTCACGGTTACCTTTAAGGCCCGTCAGGCTCGCCCAATAATTGAGCGTGTTGGTATTGCCACGGGCACGGTAGGCGTCGCTGCTGGCCTCAATGCCAAACCAGGTCAAGTCGCCGTTCTGGGTTTTGGCCAGAGGATCGCGGCCCTGCCCCTGCACCGGATAATCCAGGCTGCCGTTATCCCGGCTGTGATGGGCACGCAGCCCGATCCACTGGCCGGGGTTCCACTGCCAGGCGGCGTCACCGAACAGGTGCAGGCGGTCTTTGTCCGTGGGCGACAGTTCGCTCAGGTCGGTGCGGTAGTCGCTGAAGCGCTCAGCGGTACCCAGGTTAGCCTTGAGCAGGGTGGTATCGAAGGTCCAGGCCAAGGCTTCGATATTGGTGTCGCGCCACTGCCCGTCGTCGTTACGCAGGCGCTGACGGCCGAGCTTGAGTTGTTCGCCCGGGTAAGGCGTAAGGCCTCGATAGCCCACCCAGAACTCACGCATGGCCAGGTAGCTTTTCTTAGGCTCGCGGTCGCTGTTGCTGATCTGGGCGTCTTCACTGGTGTTTTGCTGCAGGGTATCGGTTTCGATGATGTCGGTGGCCGTGACCGCCTGCCCCATGGCGTAGGCGCTCCAGGCGCCACGCTGGAAGTAGGCCCATGGGCGCAGATCAAGGCCTAGGCCATTGACGTCACCACCGGAGGCGGTACCCAGGTCACGGTCCCCCTCGGACTGTGCAGTGGCTTTGATTTCCAAGCCAAACTGGCTGCCCTCGGGCTGCGCTGCCGTAGCGGGCAGCAGCCATGCCAGGGAACATCCAACGCCGACGCCGGCCGTGACCCAGTGCTTCATGTTCGTTCCTTTCAGTAAGGCAGATAATGCCGGGTGCAGGCCCGGTCTTCGAGGCGGCGGCGATAATAGCTTTCGGCCAACGCGGTGAATAGTCCCTGATGCATGCCGTTCAACCCCTCGCGGGTGAACATTTGAAGCCCAGGCACTCAGAGCATTACACCCGGCTTTTCGAAGGATGCGCCATGACCGATGTCACCTCACCCAGCCATAGCAGCATTTGGGCCTGGCCCCTGGCCGAGTTTCGAGACGCGCTGGCCGGCCAGGCTCCGGTTCCCAGCTGTGGGGCCACCGCCGCGGTATGCGGCAACTTGGGGTTGGCCTTGGTCACCATGGCCGTGGCCAAGAGCCAGGCCCGGTACCCTTCAGCGCCGCTGGCTGGCTTGCTGAACCAGGCTCAGGCCCTGATGCCTCGGCTGGCCGCACATGCGGACGCGGACATGCGCGCCTTTGGGCGTTTTATCGAGGACCTGCCCCATACCGAGCCTGAAGACGCCCAGCGCCAGGCAGACGTAACGCGCATGACCGAAGGCGCGCGGCGCGCCGCCGAAGATGCGCAGCAGGCACTGGAACTGTCGGTGGCCGCCGCGCCCCTGGCTACGCAAGGGCTACGGTGTGACGTATTGGCCGGTGGCCAGATGATTCACGCCAGCGTACAGGCGCTGTTGCTCAATCTGGCTGAAGACCTGCCCTTGCTCACCGA
Organism: Pseudomonas artemisiae; assembly: GCF_057128685.1. Taxonomy (NCBI): domain Bacteria; kingdom Pseudomonadati; phylum Pseudomonadota; class Gammaproteobacteria; order Pseudomonadales; family Pseudomonadaceae; genus Pseudomonas; species Pseudomonas artemisiae. The sequence goes on along the minus strand of NZ_JBSKHS010000004.1, from coordinate 173,227 downwards.
TAAGCCCACCGCGCAGGGGTTCGAGGCGGCGCGCGCAGGGTTGGCCCAACGTGCGCAGATCGCATTGGAGACATTGCGCAGCATGCAGGAGTAAGCGCTGGGAAAGCGGTTAGTCAGGTTAGGATTTACGGCTCAAATCAGGGGCAAGTAGGCAGGCAGGCACTGTTTGGCGCCGCCTGCCTATGATCGCCGAGGGCACTACAGCGTAGAAATATCAGGGTCGTAGGCGCCATCCATCAAAATAAACACAATACGGGCCATTTCTTCGGTGCGGTTGCTCCAGGCATGATTGGTGCCGCGCTGCACTACTACATCTCCCGGCCTGATCAGGGTTTCGCCTTCATCCATTATCAGCCACAGCTCGCCCTGTACCAGAATGCCGTAGTCCAGGGTTTGCGTGCGATGCATCAGGTTGTGGCGCTGGGTGTCGCGCGGTGTACCCCCATGGCCTACGTCCTTGAAGGCCTGCTCGATATCACCTTCCTTGGCTTGGTTCTGGATGCTGTCGGGCGGAATATCCACCACCCTTATACGGCTGCCACCTTTTTCAGGTGCAAGGCTCAGCGGCTTGCCTTCGGTAGGGTCTGGCTCGTTACCCAAGGTGACGGGCAAACCTTTGGTGCTCCACACCTCCTGAAACCACATGCCTGGGATGATCGGAATGGGAAACTGCGAAGGTACCGGCCCTTCGCTGGAGATGATCGCCTTGCCGGTGCCATCGTGACCGGTGACAACCCGTTTGATTGGTGCGAGTCGCTGCATGGTACCTCCTTTGAAAACGAAACCGTAGCATAGCGACGCCGCCCAGGCCTGCCGACCCTAGGGCGGTATCAGAATATGACCAAATCTACTCAAGCCCTACCCTAACGCCACGTGTTCCGGGATAGCTGCCGTACCTAACGCCACCACCTCTGGCACAGCCTCGTTCGCCCCTTCGGCCGCCAGATGAGCGCCCACGTGGGAGCTGGCGAAGATAAACTGCGCATCGTGCAGGGCCTGCTTGAAATCCCCGACCAGGGCCAGTTCAAAGCGGTGGCCGTTGTCATCGTAGTCATAGCTTTTCAGATAAGTCTTTGTACCGGCCTCGTTAACGTGTACGGCCAGGGTGCCGCGATGACCATTGCCCAGGCCGGTAAAGCCCAGTTGGGCCAGGTCGATACGATCTTCGCTGGGGTCGAAGCCATGGATGGTATCGCTGGCGCCTTTGCTGGCGGTGCGGTAGCTGTCGTCCAGGGCTACAAAGCGGAAAACGTCGGCGCCCGCCCCACCCCGGAGCGTGTCGCGCCCAGCGTTGCCTTGCAGCACGTCATCGCCGCCAAAACCGTATAGCTGTTCGCTGGCAGAAGTGCCTTGGATCAGGTCGTTATTGGCTGAACCGGAAACGACATAGCCTTTGCCGCTACCAAAGGTGGTGTCCAGGCTGCCGTCGGGGTTAAGGCGTACCACACCGATGTCATTATCGTCCACCACGCTGTCGCCCGCGACCAGGATTTTGCCATCCTTCAGCAAGGTGACCGAGCGCGCCGAATCATAGCTGCCCTGGGTATCGATGGAGGCTACCCCGCCCTGTCCAAAACTTTTATCGTAACTGCCATTGGCGTTGAGCCGGACCACTTGGAAGTCTGCATAGCCTTCATTACTGCCAGCCAGTACGATTTTGCCGTCCGCTTGCACGCTCAGGTCGCCTCGGTAATCAGACAGCACAGTGTTGCCAAACACCACGTGCCCGCCCGCGCCAAAGCTCTTGTCCAGCGAGCCGTCGGCGTTCACCCGGGTCACACCGTAGTGGTAGCCGCTGCCTGAGTCGAAGTCCCCTGCCAACAAGAATTGCCCGGTGGCCAGTTCGGTCGCGTGCACTTCACCGTTGAAGCTCAGGCCACTGGCCAGATGGGCAACGCCCTGGGTGCCGAAAGACGTATCCAGCGTGCCATCAGCCCTGAGCTGTACCAGCACCGCGCCTTCATCCCCGCGGCTAAAGAGGATGGTGCCATCGGCATTGACCCGGATGTCCGCGTCGCGGCTGCCGACACCTAGCGCAATGCTTGCCCGGGCATTGGCATTGAACAGCGCGTCGGGGTTGCCGTCGGCGTCCAACCGAGTCAGGCGGAACGTCCATTCGCCGTTCACGTACGCAGGCGATTGCACCAGCACGGCGCCATCGGGTTGTACGGTCAGGCTGTAGCCTTCATCGATAGACACCTCGGCGCTGATCACCTGGCGGCCGTCGGTACCAAAGCTGCGGTCGAGGCTGCCGTCCGCGTTCAAACGCACCACGCTATAGTCGTAATCGGTCTCGTAGACACCACCATAAAAACTGAACCCGCCCACCAGAATCTTTCCATCCGGCCGCACGCTGATGCTCTGATTGGTGTCGGTGAACCCGGCCACGTCGATGACGACGCTGCCGGGCGCGTTACGGGTAACGAAACTGGCGGTTTCGACAGGGTTGTAGGGGGTCATGGAGCGTCCTTGATGTATGAAGCATGGGTTCGGAGCACTGACACTAGCGGGTTTTGGCAGCCCCGCAAGTGGCGTGTTCAGGGCTCCGACGTCGCGCCCATAAACCGGCCACGGCGCCCGCTTGCGCCCAGGCCATCCACGGCTCGGTTCGCACCGGTTTGGCTAGCCTGTACGGCACATCAATGTAGTGCTGACTTGGTCAGTTGCTCTGCCGCGCGAAAATAGCGGAGGCTGCGGGGGGTGATAAGCCGCAACAGCAACCCCTTACGCGTGTTCGCCGCACGGTTGTGGCAGGTGCCTGAGCCAGGCCAGGGTATCGTCGAAGGCCATGGGGCGGCTGAACAGGTAGCCCTGAACCAGGGTGCAGCCCAGGCAGGTAAGCGCGGCCATCTCCTGCTCGGTCTCCACCCCTTCGATCACGCATTCCAGGCCCATGTCCTGTGTCAGCGCCACAAGGGATTTGACGATCTTGTAACTGGCCGGGTTGCGGTGTATTTCAATGACGAAGCTGCGGTCAATCTTGAGCTTGGTCAGCGCCAGGGCATGCAACTGGCTCAGGCTGGAATAGCCGGTGCCGAAGTCGTCCAAAGAGATGCCGCAACCTAATTGGCGGAACTGGGCGATGGCCTGGTGCATCTGGCCCATGTCCTGGACGATGGCGGTTTCGGTGATTTCTAGATCCAGCCGGTCGGGGGGAAACCCGGTATTGCGGATTACCTCAACGATCTGCCCCACGCTTTCATTAGAAGCGCAGTCATGTACCGAGAGGTTGAAGGACAAGCGCACACTCGGCGGCCATTGGCTGGCCTGCAGCAGGGCCTTGCGCAGTAACGGCAAGGTCAGGCGAGTGATCCAGCCGCTGCGCTCGGCCACGGGAATGAACAACCCTGGGGACACCGCGCCCAGCTCTGGGCTGTTCCATCGGGCCAGGGCTTCGAAGGCCACTGTTACATGGGTAGAGGCGTCGACGATGGGCTGGAATTGCAGGTAGAACTCACGCTCCAGGTCCGCCCGGCGCAACGCCTGCTCGGTCATGGCGTCCTGGTGCAGCTGCTGATGGTGGGCGGCGGAGAATAGGCAAGGCTCTCCGGGGTTCTGGCGTTTGCCTTGGTAGAGGGCGTAGTCGGCATATTCGAACAGCTGGGCGGCGCTGCCTTGGGTATGTGGGTACATCACCACGCCTAGGGTAGCGCCCACTTGAATCGGCCCCGCGGCCAATACAAATTCTGCGCGAAGCTGCTGGCACAGTTGGCGGCTTAAGGCATACACCTGCTCGGCATCCAGATTACCGGTGAGAATGACCGCGAACTCATCGCCGCCCAACCGGGCGATATGGGTCGTCTCACTGGTATTCAGCGATAACCGCTGGGCCACCAGGGTCAAAAGCTTGTCCCCTACCCCGTGGCCGTACAGGTCGTTCACCGGTTTGAAACCATCCAAATCAATAATGCCCACGGCCAGGCGGGTTCCCTGAGCATGGGCCCGCTCCAGAGCCTGCTCCAAATTGCTGAAGAACTGCCGGCGATTGGGCAGGCCTGTCAGGCTGTCCTGGTTAGCCAGGCGCAGGTTTTCATCGCTTAGTCGTTCGGTTTGCGCCTGCACGTTGATCAAGCGGGTAAAGGTACGGTAGTTGTTCTGCAACACCACCAGCATGGCGATGGATACCAGCAGGATATTGATCGCCGTGGCGATAAAGGTCGGGTTCTGGGTTGAGGCGAAAAACACCACGAAGGCGACATCCACTACGGCAGTAGTGATGAGCGCCGCTGGCAGCAAATGCATCATGCAGAAGATGCAGACAATGACCGTAATGGCCATAAAGAACGCCACATGGGCTTGAGCGTAGGCGCTGCCGTAGGGATACAGGGCCAAGGACCAGGCGGTAAAACCAATGGCGATAAAAATCACCAGGCGGTTGGTTCGGGTAAGCATGGCATGAATCACAGCCTCGTCTGGCAGGCGGCCCGCGAATCGCCACCACATCAGCGCACGGCCGGCGGACACGATGGACAGCACCAGGGGTACACCCAGGGTCAGCCAGGCTGGCGCGCTGGCCATATGGGTGATTGCCAGTGCCCAAGTGTTCACCAGCAGTACCAGGTACATCATCGGCAGCTGGCCAGAGAGCGCGGTGAATTGCGCCCGCAGCAGGCGCGGGTTGTCGCTGGGCACCGATACCAGGCTGGCAAGTTTGCCCAGCAGGAGTCTAGTCATCGCGATATATCTCGAGCGCGCGCCCCGCGTGGGGCTGGCGGTTGATTCGAATGCGGCTTGGGTGTCTTACCCATGTGATCGCGTATCGGCCTGGCTCGAGGTTTTCTTGAGGCAAAGATTATGGCTTGACGAGGGTAGGCCCGCCCGACGCGGGCCTGGCATTGCCATCAGTGTGCCGTGAGCGCTGCGCCGGTGGCCGGCGCATTGTGCTCGGCGGTCAAGTTATAGAAGGTGACTCGCCCACCCTCGGTGGCATAGCCGGTGTTGTCCTGGGTATACACACCCGCTTTGAAATACAGGTCCTTGGTTTTCCAGGCCGGGTCCAGTTCCCGGCTCCACTGAGTGTTGGCGGCGTTGACCACCAGGCTGCCATTGGGGTTGAGGTGAATGCTGTAGCTGAACTGCGCCGCCAAGGGTACGCCAGAGGTTATCTGGATGACCGTGGGCTCGTCCTGGTCTGGGGTGGGCCTGAGCTTGGCGACGATATTGCCCAGCTTGGTCTTTTCTTTGTACTGATACTCCAACTTCAGTAAGGGCTCATTGCTACCGAACTGATGAATCTGCCCGATCACCACCTTTCCAGTGGAGGGCACCTGATTGACCATCAATGTAGCCCGCAGCAAGTTGTCGGCATCGGGGTACTTCCAGTTGTGTACCCGGCCGTCGGGGTAGGTTTCTCGCAGTTCGGATCGGGGAAACTTCGCGCTCTTGGTTACCGAACCGGTCACCGGCGCCCAAAAGAACAACGTGCCGGATTCGGCATGGAAGTACGGGTCTTTGTAGCCTCCGGCCAAGGCCGGGGTATCAACGATGATCGCCGGGCTGCCAACCGGTACGCTTAAGTTCCAGACAGTTAAATCCACCATGGAAAGTCACCTGCTGAGGTATCCATCGAATAGTCCTGGGCGCACGACCCCGGCAGCTGCCAGGGTGGGCGTTAACTATTGGAATAGATCAAGTTCGCGCAAGGGGTAGAAGCCGCCGAAACCGCTGGTCTGGTTGTGCTAACCCATTGAAATAAAACTCCTAATTGCCGACCGTTAGTCGGCACCTGCCTCTCCCGTTGGGCTTCGCCGGCAAGCGGAACGCTCTAGGCAGGCCATCAGGGAACTCCCGCCGAAGGTGCCGCCCTAAGGCACACATCCGCGAACCCGCACCTTTTGACACACGTTAAGGATTCAAGCGTTCATGTCTGCAAGTATTACTCCGGCTGCCAGTACCCCTACAGGGCAGCGGACATCAGCGCGACGGCTGATTTTCATTTCTGTATTAGTGGCGACCATGGGCGCCCTCGCCTTTGGCTACGACACAGGGATTATCGCCGGCGCCCTGCCCTTTATGACCTTGCCCATCGATCAAGGTGGGCTAGGGCTCAATGCAGTCAGCGAGGGGTTGGTCACCGCGTCCTTGGTCGTAGGCGCAGCCTTTGGCTCCTTAGCCAGTGGCTATGTGTCTGACCGTTTCGGTCGACGGCTGACCCTGCGAATACTGTCGGTGCTATTTATCGCGGGCGCCTTGGGTACGGCTACCGCGCCATCGGTACCCTTTATGATTGCCGCGCGGTTTCTGCTGGGCATCGCGGTCGGCGGCGGCTCGGCCACCGTGCCGGTGTTTATCGCCGAAATCGCCGGGCCGTCGCGCCGCGCCCGCTTGGTGAGCCGTAACGAGCTGATGATCGTCAGCGGCCAATTATTGGCGTACGTGTTAAGTGCGGTCATGGCAGCCTTGCTGCACACCCCAGGCATCTGGCGCTATATGTTGGCCATTGCCATGGTGCCGGGCGTGCTCTTGCTGATCGGCACCTTCTTCGTTCCACCCTCGCCGCGTTGGCTGGCCGCCAAGGGTCGCCTCAACGAGGCCGAAGCGGTACTGGAGCAACTGCGCGACACCCAGGCCGAGGCTCATCGTGAGCTGGAGGAGATGAGGGCTCAGGCCAAACAGGCGCATACTCGCCCACCCATTGGTGAGCTGTTGCGCCAACGCTGGGTGATCAAATTGTTGTTCATCGGTATTGGCTTGGGCTTTACCGCGCAGCTGACCGGGGTCAACGCCTTTATGTACTACACCCCGATCATCCTTAAGACCACCGGCATGGGCACCAATGCAGCCCTCACCGCCACCATCGGCAACGGGGTGGTGTCGGTGATCGCAACCTTGCTGGGCATTTGGGCGATCGGCCGCTACGGCCGGCGGCACTTGCTGATGATCGGCCTGGTGATGGTCATTCTGATGCAAGCAGCCTTGGGCTGCGTACTGATGTTCATGCCCCAGAACCTGGCTCAAAGTTATACGGCACTGGGTTGCATCCTGGTGTTTCTACTCTTTATGCAGATGTGCGTATCGCCGGTGTACTGGTTGTTGATGGCTGAATTGTTCCCCATGCAAGTGCGCCGGCTGCTCACTGGCGCGGCGGTGTCCATGCAATGGCTGTTCAACGCCTCGGTAGCGTTCAGCTTTCCAATTGCCATCGATGCTCTGGGCAATCCAACGTTCTTTGTGTTTGCCGCTATCAACATTGGCTCGCTGGGCTTCGTCTACCTTTGTTTACCGGAAACTAAAGGCAAGTCATTGGAACAGATTGAAAAGCACTTGAAGAAAGAGCTGTAAGTCCTTGAAATTCGCTCACCGGTCTGGCCCTAGCCCGGTGAACGAATGCCTAATTTGGTTTCTAGGTTATTGCAGCAAGCGACTGATATTTCTATCAATCCGCATAATTTCGCTTTGGAATGATACTAACGGGCATCTATTTCACGGATGACGGGTGTAATTTGGCAGTAGTACAGGCTATTGGATGGAACGTTCCTCGTGATAAGCGCCATCGCCCCCACAGTGACGTTATTGCCAATCCTCAGGTGGTCGCCAATTATGCAGACGTTGGCGCCCAAATTAACGTTGTCGCCGATTTCGATCAGACCCACCTCTCGTCCAACAATGCCAATGGTGGTGTTTTGCCGGATAACAAAATTCCGGCCGATCTTTGCGCGCCCCGTGATAACGATACCCACGCGGTGCATGATCCGCAGCCCCATCCCGATGTCGGATTCGAGCGAAATATCCATGTTATGCCGGCTGACCAGCGCCACCTGAATGCGTTTGGCAAGGCGCGGGTAATTGATCAGGCCGGGGGGTTTACGGCTGAAATACTGACCCAGCCGAAACCAGAATAGATAGTGGTTGGTTTCCTTACGCCTGATCCTGCGCCAGCAACGATAGGGGCGAAAGCGGCTACCCCCGGTAACCTCTACTCGCCAAAAATCTACAAGCTCCTGAAAGGTCACGCTACTCGTCTCCCCTGCGGCTTATGCGAAAAGCACGCAGGGTGCCATGGGGCGTTCGAGCTGTCACGCTGGACGGGCCTTCGTAAGCGGATGCCGAACACACCTTTCGTACTCACTTCTTCAACAAGTGCCCTTCGGTTATTTAGTTTTTTTATACACCATAAGCCCACTGATACAGATCAGCCCCATGCCCACCAGCGACCACCGATTGGGCCAGTCACTGAACAGCACCACCCCATAGACTGCCGCGAAAATGATTTGCAGATAGCCCAACGGCGCCAGTATTGCAGAAGAAGCATAGGTGTAGGCTTTAGACAGGAGGACATGCGCGCTCAGCCCCATCCCACCCAGCACTATCAATGACAGCCACTGCACTGCGGTGGGATAACCCCAGTAAAAAGGCACCACGGCACTCAACAACGCGGTGGCGAATACGCCTACATAGAAGCTACAGACCAAGGGGCTATCGGTATCACCCGCCAGTTGCGTCAATAGCTGGTACAAGGCAAAGAAAAACGCCGTCGCCAGAGGAAACAGCATCCACACCGAAAACGCATCGCTGGCGGGGTTGATGATCACCAGTACACCGATAAAACCTACCGCGACAGACAACCACTGAGAACGGCTGGCCCGAATGCCAAACAACAGGGGGACAGCAGGGTAACGAACGCTGGCGCAAGAAACACCAATGCGGTGGATTCCGCGATGGGTACATGGGTCAGGCCAAACAGGAAGGTAAGGCTGTCCGCCAACAGGCAAAACGCCCGCAGCACATGGAGCCATGGCCGCTGGGTATGAAAGCGTCGCTCCCCTCGTGATTTGAGAATCACAGCGGTCACTAGCCCCGAGTGCACCAGGTAGCGGACCCAGGCCACGAACAGTACTGGCAGGCTGAAGATCAGGCTTTTGGACAATGTATCGTGGGTTGCGAACACCATCGCTACCGCTGCCATCAACCACATGCCAGAAACATGGCCGGCGCCATGCTTGGCGTTCACCGGCATTTCCCCGCGGCGCCATAGCAAAAATCCACTGATACCCTCACTGCTTCGCCAACCTATATTGATCATTTGAACTGCTTGGTTTCCTGGAACGGGCAATAGCCGAAAAAGCGCTATGGCACTTGCGCCATGGGCGTGTTTCTCTTATCGCAAGCGTTCGTTCGCTCTCGCTTTTACCGCCTGTAAGCTGCGGGTGCAACTGGGCTGCGTTAGCCTGCCCGCAGCGCGCGTTCCACCGCCGCCTTGTCAATCACCGACCACACGGACAGGATTTTCCCCGCTTCGAACGTGTAAAACACGTTCTCGCTGAAGGCCACTCGTTGCCCATGGGTTTGCAGGCCGAGAAAAGCTCCACTGGGCGAGCAGTCGAACAACAACTTCGCCGCAACCAGAGGGGGCTCCACTGCCAGCAGGCTGAGATTGAAGCGCAGGTCGGGGATAATCTTGACGTCTTGCTCCAGCATCGCCCGATAGCCCGCCAAGCCAACAGCCTCGCCGTTATAACGCACGTGAGCATCCACGAATTCGCCCAGGTCCGCCCATCTACGTTCGTTCAGGCACTGAAGGTAGGCGCGATAGAGGGTATGTAGGTCCATGGGGTCAGGCTTCCTATCTTGGGCTGGGGTTTGAATGAACATCTGCCGTCGAGCGGCCTCAGAGAGTGATAGCACAGGATGCGACGCATCTATTCATTACCTTTGGAGGCTACGCACTATGAAGATCCTGATGGTTCTTACCTCTCACGATCAGCTTGGCGACACCGGCAAAAAAACCGGTTTCTGGCTCGAAGAATTCGCCGCGCCCTACTTTGCCTTTGTGGACGCCAGAGCCAAAATAACCTTGGCTTCCCCCAAAGGCGGTCAGCCGCCCTTAGACCCTAAGAGCGATGCCGAAGACGCCCAGACCGAGGCCACCGAACGCTTCAAGGGCGACAGCGACGCGCAAAAAGCGCTGGCCGGCACACTTCCGCTGGGCGACATCGACCCTTACGACTTCGATGCCGTGTTCTACCCCGGTGGCCATGGCCCACTGTGGGACTTAGCCGAAAACAAGGACTCGAAAACCCTGCTCGAATCCTTCTATGCCTCCAACAAGCCCATCGCCGCGGTATGCCACGCGCCGGGGGTATTCAAAAACGTGAACGCACCGGACGGCACCCCCGTGGTACAGGGCAAGAGGGTTACCGGCTTTACCAATAGCGAAGAACACGGCGTAGGCCTGACCGACGTAGTGCCCTTCTTGGTCGAGGACATGCTTAAGGCCAAGGGTGGCGAGTACTCCAAAGGCGCCGACTGGGCCAGCTACGTGGTAGAGGACGGTCACCTGATCACTGGGCAAAACCCAGCCTCCTCCGAGGCTACCGCCAAGGCGCTGATCGCTCGCTTGAAAAATGAAGTGCAACCATGAGTGCCTATAAGGCCCTGGTGGTCGGTTCTAGCGGGATCATCGGTAGCGCCTTGGTTGACACGCTGGCGCAAACGCCGGGTTGGGAGGTGCGAGCCATGCGCCGCACCGAAGTAGCGGGGGTGCCAACCCTAGACTGCGACCTAAGCGATGCCCAGGCCACACGCACGGCCCTGGCCGCTGCCGCCGACACCACTCATGTGTTTTATGCCGCGCTGCAAGCCCGCCCCGACTTGGCCGAAGAGTCCCACATCAACGCCACGATGCTACGCAACCTGCTCGATGGTTTGAAAGCCGTGGGCGCGCCATTGCAACGGGTGGTTCATTACCAAGGGGCCAAGGTGTACGGTGTTCACCTTGGCCCCACCCGCGCGCCCTTCTATGAAGAAGACCCACGCCATGTGGCGGCCAACTTCTATTACGCCCAGGAAGACCTTTTGCGTGAACGTCAGGCCAGCGATGGCCTGGCCTGGACCCTCCTGCGGCCAGATGTGGTGGTTGGCGATGTAGCCGGCAACCCTATGAACATTGCCATGGTCATGGGTGTGTTTATGAGCCTGAGCAAGGAAATGGGCGTCCCCATGCGTTTCCCTGGGTCGGAGGCTGCCTACCGTGGGGTGCTGGCCCAGGTTACCGACGCCCATTGGCTGGCACGGGCAAGCCTTTGGGCTGCGCTGAGCCCCGAGGCGGTCAATCAGGCATTTAACCTGGTGGGCGAACCCTTCCGTTGGGAGCGGATCTGGCATAAGGTCGCCGCGGCCTTCGAACTGGAGGTGGCCGAGCCCCAGCCGTTCTCTTTGAGCAAACAGATGCCTGGGCTGGCTGATGTATGGGCGCGTTTGGTAAAAAAGCACGGTCTCGCTACCTTGTCCTACGAGCGCTTGGTGGGATGGCCTTTCGGCGATTTCGTGTTCAACACCGAGTTCGATATGGTCTCGGACATGAACAAAGTGCGCCGGGCGGGATTCACTGAAACCGTAAATAACGAAGAGGTGTTTATAGGCGCGCTGCGGCGCCTGATGGCCAAGGGGCATATCGCCCTTTAAACAGCAGTAAGCCAAGCGTTTCAAGGGTAACGGGGCGTGCAAAAGGGGCTAAGGTAAATGCTGCCTCGGCCGATAGTAGCGTAACGGCAGCACCCCCTCCCCTGGATGGCCCCTATGATAAAAACAATTCAAGCCCGCTACACCGCAACCTTCCTCGGTTTTATTTTATTGATCGCGGTGTTGACCATTGTCGGTATACACCTGTTTATCACCCCCGCGCTCACAGCGACCGATGAGCGCCACCTGATCAACGAGGGTGGCAAGATCGGCAACGTGATCAAGACCGAACTGGCACGGGTGCAAGCCCAGCAGCGGGTAATCACCGAAACCGTGCCGCAATTGGACAGTGACGCTATCGACCGCTTGCTGCCAGCATTGGTCAACCAGTACGGCGAACTGAAAGTCTTTGGCGGTGGGGTTTGGCCGCTGCCGGATAAACGCACCCCAGGCCGGGCCAAGCACAGCACGTTCTATCATCGAGACAGCGGTGGCAAGCTGATCGTTAACACCCACTGGAACTCACCTGAATCCCAGAATTACTTCGAACAGCCCTGGTACCTGGGCGGCCTGAAGGCACCCGCCGGGCAGTGCAACTGGGCCAATGCCTACCGTGACGATGCCAGCCCGGAGCCACGCACCAACTGCGCCATGGCCATTACCAAAGACGGCGCCGCCTATGGCGTATCCACCATCGACGTGACCCTGGGCTTTTTCAATGACCTGGTCGCGAGCACGGAAGCACAAATCCACGCCTTGCTGATGATCGTGGAAAAAGACGGCAAGGTATTGAGCAACCAGCCAGAGATCCCTGGCAACAACGTGCTTAAGAACCTTTCGGACCTGGCCGCCCAGTACCCCTTTGCCAAAGCGCTGCAGCAAGCCCTGCAAGCGCCAGCTCATGCAGGGGTGACCAAACAGACCTACACCGGCGCCGATGGCCAGGAGTACAGCCTGTTCCTGCAACCGATCGAGGGTACGCCCTGGTCGATGGCCGTGGCCCAGCAAACCCGCGAACTCACCGCTCAAAGCCGCAAGGTGCTGACCACCTTGGCCGCCTTGCAGGTCCCTATGGTGATCGTGCTGTTGCTGATCATGGTTTTTGCCCTGCGTCAGTTGATGAAACGCCTGGCGGTGCTGCGGGCCAATATCGATACCCTGTCTGCCGGTGATGCTGACCTGACCAAGCGCATTATCATCCGCGCCGAGGACGAAGTGGGCGCGGTGGGCCACTCAGTCAACCGCTTTATCGTCTACCTGCAAAAGCTGCTGACCGAGGTGTCCGAGTCCTCGGCCGTTATCGCCCAGGGGGTGGACCAATTACGTGGCCAAGCCCAGGGCACGAACCACATCCTTACCCGCCATGCCAGCGAAACAGACCAAGCGGTGACGGCCATCACCGAAATGAGCTCCACCGCCGATGACGTAGCGCGCAATGCTGCACAAACCGCCAGCATGACCCAAACCGCCAATGAAAATGCCCGCCGTTCCAAGCTGGTGGTAGACGACGCCTCCAATAGCGTGCGAGAGCTGATCAGTGAAGTGGAATTGGCCACCACCAAGGTGCAGGCCATGGAGCAGGACGCCGAGCGGATCAACGCCGTACTGGCGGTAATCGGTGAAATCGCTGGGCAGACCAACCTGCTGGCGCTCAACGCCGCTATCGAAGCGGCCCGCGCGGGGGAACAAGGCCGAGGCTTTGCCGTGGTGGCCGATGAAGTGCGCGCCTTGGCCGGGCGCACTCAAGCCAGTACCTCGGAGATCAACGAGATGCTGGCCCGCTTGCAGCAAGGGGTAGGCGCCGCCGTGGTGGCCATGGAAAAGACCAAACAAAGTTGCCAAGCCACCGCCGAGAAAACCGCCAAGGTCAACGAAGGCCTGGATGGCATGGCCGACTCGGTGGTGCGTATCAACGACCTTAGCACCCAGATCGCCACCGCCGCCGAGGAGCAAAGCGCGGTGAGCGAAGAGGTGAACCGCAATATGGTCGCGGTGCGGCATATCGTCGAGGAGTTGGTGGCCGGTGGCGCCAAGAGCGAGCAAAGCACCGCCGCGCTGGCGGCCTCTAACGAGACACTGATCGCGGTGGTACGCCGCTTCAAGCTGAGGTAACCCAGCCTCGAACCGGTCAACCAGGTTCGAGGCTCAGGCCAGGGTTCGGCTTCTCGATGGCGGTGTTGCTTCATATTTGGCCCAGATGCGCCGCAGGTGACGGGCCGAGCCAAAGCCTGCGCGTTGGGCAACGCTTTCCATGTCCAGGCCAGGGTGGCTGAGCAACTCCCGCGCCAAGGCTACCCGCAGGCGGTTGAGGTAATCCAGGGGGCTAACCCCGGCCTGCTCGTTGAACAGCCGACCCAGGTGCCTGACGCTGGTAAAGGCCAGGCCCGCCATGCGTTGCACGGTCCAGTCACCGGCGGGGTCGGCTGCTACCGCATCCTGTACCCGGTGCAAGGCCGGGTGCAGGTGGTTGCGCCCACTCAGCCAAGGGGACAATTGCGGATCACTCCCCGCTCGACGCATATACACCACTAGGTCCCTGGCCACGGCACATGCCACCTGCGCGCCACGCAGCTGTGCCAGCACGTGCAGCATCAGATCGAGCCCAGCGGTCACCCCGGCGCTGCTGCTGATGCAACCGTCGGTGACGTATAAGCGGTTTTCCAGCACCGTGGCCGTAGGCGCCAGCGCTTGCAACTGCAGGTACAGGCCATGGTGGGTGGTGCATTGGCGGCCGTCGAGCAAACCTGCCCGGGCCGCGCTCAGCGCGCCGCTGCACACGCAGATCACCTGCAGGTTCGCAGGGGCCACCACGTTTTGTAGCCAAGGTGTCAGCAGCGCGCTGGCCGCGTCATAGGCCGCGCCCTGTTCGAAACGCTCCGGGCGGATCGAACCTACCAGCACCACCAGGCTGCCCGCTGGCAGGCTGCCTGGCAGAGGGGCCAGGCCCGCCAGTGGCAAGCCGATGGAGCTCTGTACGTCTGGGAACGGGCACAGGTAGCGCAGTTCGAAGCCCAACTCGCCTTGGCCGGCGTCCCAGGCCAGGCGGGAGGCCAGGCGCAGTACTTCCGCCGGCCCCACTAGGTCGAGCATCAGCACCTGGGGCAGCACCACGAAATACACCGGCGTGGCCATGGCTTAGCCTTCCAAGGCCTGGGGCACGGTCAAAATACGGGCAAACCGCCCCTCCAGAACCAGTTCGGTGCGCTCGCGGATCTCCGCTGGGCTGTACACCCGGCCGGTGCCCTTGTGGGTCATGGGGAAGGTCAGGGTAGCCTCGCTTACGTAATCCACTGCCCAGCCGCTGTCGGAGGCGTGGCGGGTAGTGGTTTCGCAGCATTGCTCGGTGCGAATGCCGCTGACAATTAGCCGGGAAATCCCCCGTTGCGTCAACCAGGCGGCCAGCGGCGTGCTGGCCAATGCGCTGTGATAGTACTTGTGAAAGGTCACCGCCGGGTCGATGGTCAGCTCATCCAGCGTTCGCACATGGCCAGAGGCCAAAGAAAAATGCCCTTGCTCACTCACATGGAAAATACGTACCACGGGAATGCCCTGCCGAACGCAGCCGTCAATCAGCGCCTGTTGTTTTTCCAGGTAAGCGGGCAGGTCCGCTTCGAGCCAATAAGGCGCGTGACGGAATGAGGTTTGAGCATCGATCACAAGTAGCGCGCTAAGGGTCATGGCAAGTCCTGGCCAGTGGTTAGAGTAACTATCGCAGGGCATAGCCTAACCGTGAAGCAGCCTGGGCCAACAGCACGCAGGCAGACACACTCAGGACGTTTTCGGACATTGCATCGCCGGTTGGCTGCAAACCGGGCTACCATCTGCGGCGGCACACCGGTACAGCCAGGTTCACTGGCGGCCCGCCGGGTTTTCGTTCAATCGCTTATGGTTTTGCCTATGTCCGCTCCTGCCCCCCTTCCCCCTACTGGCCCCGTGCGCCCAGGCCTTGCTGCGCTGATACGCGCGCTATGGCCGGCACGGCCCTCCATTGATGCTCGAGAGCGGCTACGTGCTTGCGTGGGGGCAGGCTTGGGGGTTGGGTTCGTTGCCCTGCTGGCCGCCTTCACACGGGAACACGGCCCGCTGGCCTTGGCCCTGGCCGCCCCCCTTGGCGCGAGTGCGGTGCTGGTATTCGCGGTACCTTCAAGCCCTTTGGCGCAGCCGTGGTCAGTAGTAGGCGGCAATACCTTGTCGGCCTTGGTGGGCATTGCCTGCGTCAATTTCATTCCCTTCGCACCCCTGGCCGCGGGGTTGGCGGTAGGTTTGGCGATCGCCGTGATGCTCACCCTGCGCTGCCTACACCCACCGGGCGGCGCCGCGGCCCTGCTGATGGTGCTGACTGGCCGCAGTGAATTGAGCTTCGCTTTTAATCCTGTGTTGCTGGACGCGGTACTACTGGTGGCCGCCGGGCTGCTGTACAACAACCTCACCCGGCGGCCCTGGCCTTACCTGCCCACCACGGCCGTTCCTCCCACGCGCCTGCACCGGGGCGACCTGGACGCCGTACTGGCCCGCTACAACCAGGTGCTGGATATCAGCCGCGGCGACCTAGAAGCGTTGCTCGACCAAGTTGAAGCCTTGGCCTATCAGCGCACCATGGGGGAAGTGCGTTGCGCCGACGTGATGACCCGAGAGCCCCTGGCGGCGCGGGTAGAAATGCCATTGCGCGAGGCCTGGGCATTGATGCGCAGGCATCGGATCAAAGCACTGCCAGTGGTCGACGGCCGCAGGCACTTGCTGGGCATCCTCACGGTGGCGGACTTCATGCGCCAGATCGACCTGGATGTCCACGAGGGCATGGCCTGGCGCCTGCGCGCGTTGGTGCGCCCACGCCCTGCCCAGGCCCGCACCGTAGGGCACATCATGACCCGCACCGTGCGCGTTGCCAGTGAAGACCGGCTGTTGATCGATCTGGTTCCGGTATTTTCGGAAAACGGCCACCGCCACATCCCCATCATCGACAGGCAGCAACGGCTGGTGGGCATCATCACCCAGTCGGACCTGATCAAGCGTTTGTACCAAGCGGTGCGTAATTAATTAAACGCGGCGGGGACGGCCGAGCCCAGCGGTGGTCTGTATAGCCATGCGTCTGAAAATAATCATTGCTAAAGGGGGCACTGCATGGCTTTTACCGACCAGTACGTGGAAGCGATCATTCGTTTGGAGGTTACCCTCTGGGGTGCTCATGCCCGGCTGCGCGCCGATTCCGACGCCGAGGCCTTGCATGACCTGCGCATTGCCGTACGGCGCCTGCGTAGCTTGCTGGTTCCGGTGCGAGGGGTGGCCAGCATGGGGGCGCTTCGCGATGCCGCCGCCCATGTGGGCCGCCTGACTACACCCTCCCGTGACCTGGAGGTGATGGCTGAAGAACTGACCCATCGAGGTTACCCCAACGCTGCCACCACCCGCCAAGCGAAACTGCAGGCTCATTACAGCCGAATTGCCCAGGCCCCTGCGCTGGATGCGCTGTTCAAGGCACTGGACCGGTGGCCAGAGGCGTTTCGGGCCTGCAAGCTGGGCAGCGATGCCGCGCGCTTGACCAAGGCGGTGGAAAAATCCTTGGCCAAGCATTTCTACAAGCTGCACGCCGCGGTGGAAGACCCGCAATTCGATCGCCACCAGCTGCGTATCTTGGTCAAGCGTACTCGTTACCTTACCGAAGCCTTCCCCCAGCTCTCGCCGCTGTCAGCCAAGGGCGCCAAGGCGCTTAAAGCCGTGCAGGCGGCGCTGGGCGCCTGGCATGACCATCACCAATGGTGCCTGAAGGCAGAGGTAGAGCCGGACCTGCGCCCTCTGCGGCCGCTTTGGGAGCAGGCCCAGGCGAAGGAACTCGCCCAGGCTGAGGTGGCTTTGGAGAAGCTTAAGGCGCTGTTGCCTCGGCGCTGACCTCGCGGATGGGTGGTTCGGCGACGTTCAGCTTGCGCATCAGGTGGCGCTTTTTTTGATGGTGTCCCTGCATGCGCCGCAGCAGATCATCCAGGGTAGCCACCGCCTTATGCACGTACGGGCCCTTGTTGAGCATCACGCAGTCGGCCCGCACGCCCATCGCCGCATCGGTGATTTCCGCCCGGCTGGGCGCGCCGGTCTTGGCCTGGGACTCAAGCACCTGGGTGGCCCAAATCACCGGCACATGGGCCGCTTCGCACAGGCAGAGCATTTCTTCCTGCAGTTCCGCGGTGCGCTCAAAGCCTGCCTCCACCGCCAGGTCGCCGCGGGCGATCATCACCCCGAAGCGCGGGTTGCGCATGCCAGCGAGCAGTAGCTCAGGCAGTTGCTCGAAGCCCTGGCGGGTTTCAATCTTTAGCACCATGCCTAAGTGACTAGCGCTCAGCCGTTCAAGGTGCTCAAGCAGTAGTTGCACGTCTCGGGCGCGGTTAACGAATGACAGCTCCACGATATCGGCATGGCGAGCGGCGAAGTTCAAGGCATTGATATCGTCTTCACCCAGAGCATCGATGCCCAAATCGGTTGCTGGCAGGTTAATGCCTTTGTCAGCCTTGAGCTTTGCCCCACCGGGCGCATGCTGGATTCTTACCTCAAGGGCCTCTGGGGAGGCGGTCACTATCACCCCGCCGATCTTCCCGTCGTCGAACCAGATCGGGTCGCCAGGCTGAGCGGCGGTGAAGACTTCGGGCGAGGTGCAGCCGATCTGGGCCGGGGTCACTACTTGCCCGGCAGCATCGACACAGGCAGAAGCACCCGGCGCTTCGCCCAGCGTGAGCATCAGCAGGTCACCTTCATGCAAGCGGATGGTTTCGATGGCCGCCGGTACTTCCAGAATACGCCCTGCCCGCTTGCCACCCTTGGGTTGCTTGCACTTGAGCTTCAGCCCAGGGGTCAGGTAGGCCGTTTTATGCAGCGTGACCCAGCAGCCTTGGGGCGTGCATTCCACCACTTCCAGCGCACGCTTAGCCTCCCGGGCATCGCGCAGTTTGAACACGTCCCCTACCTGGCAACCGCTGAGCAACTCTGCCGACACCCGAACCGTTTCATCGCCCGTGTAGGGCTCGGCGGTGAGGAACAGCCGGGCCGGTTCACGCACCGCGCCAGTTTCCGCGCGCTCGGGGCGTACCTTCAGCACCGCCGTACCCTGCCCTACGGGCCCTGTGCGCAGTTTCGGCCCCGGCAGGTCCATCGCCACCAGGCAAGGCTTGCCCAATTGACGGCTGGCGGTCCTGCCGTGATCCACCATGGCCGCCCATTGCTCGGGGCCGTCGTGGGCACAGTTGATGCGTTGGCAATTCATGCCTGCCACGAGTAGCCGCTCGATCAAGGCATAATCCTGGGTCGCCTCGGTAGGCATGGTCACCATGATGCGCGCCGCACGGCCTTCAGGCTCTGGGCCGAACAAGGCCAGGGCATGGTCCTTAAGGCTACCTGCCTGTGGCGCGGCGGCCAGGCTGGCTTCAGTACCCACGGGGCCATCACCGCCGGCCAACTGCTCCAGGACCTGAATGACCCGGTCTACCGAGCCCAGCACGTCGCTCTCGCAGCGCCCCAGCGACGACAACCCCAGGGCCGCCAGGCGCGTTTGTAGCACCCGGATGTCATGCCGGCGCAGTGCAAGATAGCCCAGCAGGTTGGCCGCGCTGGCCTGGTAACTAGGGTGGATGACTGATAGGTCGATCGCCGCGGCTGAGGCAATCTCTTTGCGCAGGAACGTCAAGGACCTGAGGGCGGCACTGATTTCACTGGCGCGGGCCGCCTGTTCGGTAGGGGCAATGGCTGTCATGAGAGCTCTCGGCAAGTCGGTTCAGCCAAGGCTAGGCGCAGCTCGTTACGCTTTTCTTACAGCGCCCTGCCAGCGGTCGCCAGGTTGCCCCTGCTGACATATAAAGTTCACGTAATTGCTTCTTCCACGTATCAGTGGACCCGTTACACTGGAGTCTTTTTCCAGGGGATAGGCCTATGCGCCGGGTGGTGTTCAATCAAAAGGGAGGCGTGGGCAAGTCCAGCATCGTCTGTAATCTGGCTGCCGCCAGCGCAATGGAAGGCTACCGCACCCTGGTAGTAGACCTGGACGCTCAGGCCAATTCCACCCACTACCTGACTGGGTTGATTGGCGACGATATCCCACCAGGCATCGCCGACTTCTTCAAGCAGATTCTCGCTTCTGGCACCGGTGGCAAAAAGAACCGGGTTAAGATAGTGGAAACGCCTCACCGCAACTTGCACCTGATCACCGCCAGCCAGGAACTGGCCGATCTACAGCCCAAACTGGAGGCCAAGTTCAAAATCAACAAGCTGCGCCGCCTGCTCGACGAAGTAGCCCAGGACTACGACCGTATTTACCTGGACACTCCACCGGCCCTGAACTTCTATGCCTTCAGCGCCTTGATCGCCGCTGACGCGGTACTGATTCCGTTCGATTGCGATGCGTTTTCGCGCCAGGCGCTGTACCAGGTATTGGCTCACCTAGAAGACATTCGCGAGGACCACAACGAGCACCTGCTGGTCGAGGGCATCGTGATCAATCAATATTCCAGCACTACCGCGCTGCACGCCAAGCTGGTCAACGAGTTGATCGCCGAAGGCCTGCCGGTGCTGCCCACCTACCTGAGCGGTTCGGTTAAGATGCGCGAGTCCCATGAACGCAGCCTGCCTCTGGTGTACCTGGACCCTCGGCATAAACTCACCCAGCAGTACCGTGCGCTGCTGCACGTGCTGGAACACCCCGAGGGGCTTGGCCACAGCCGGCCGCGGGATTAGGTTTTGCAGCCACATCACTCGTAGCTACCGTTTTGTTCCTCACTTCGCAAGCGGGATTGCTGTAGGCGCCGTCGCGCAGCAAAGTGCCCGCGTAGGCGAGCCACCTACAGGTACAGGCTCTCTGGCCCGGTCACCAGTGCCTCGATGCGTGTGCCGGTGGCTTGTTCTTCGTTACTGAAGCCGTCAAATTGCGCCAACGCCCCGAAGTGCAGACCAGTCAGGGCTTCGATAGCCAGCACGCTTCGCCGGTAGGTACGCAGGGCGCCGAACGTCAGGTCCAATTGGCCCAGCTCACGGCTCTGATCGATCATATAGGCACTGGTCGAGGGTTTGCCGTCGTCACCCAGATAGGCCACAACCTTCCAGTAGGCTTCCGGGATTTTCACGCCGCGATACACGCGGTCGTTGTCGTTGAACACCGGCCCGGTAAAGACAGTGGCCCGTGCTTCCCAACGCTGGGTGTTGTCCAGAATATAGTCTTCCAGTTCCAGCCAGGTTTTCTGATTGAAGGCGCTCATTTGTGGCGAGCAATTGGTGAAGTGAAAGGTATCTGCGTTGGCGGTGCTTGCCTCCGGGCCCCAGTTAGGGTCTTGACGGCGCACCAGGTGGCCGCGATCCAAGCCATTGCCGGCATACAGGGCATCACCGATTTGAGCGTCCACGGGCAAACGCCCGTCATAGGCCCAGCTGTCACGGCTGCGCGGCACTTCTACATGGGCTTTGCCGTCGATATTGACCCCCACCCAGCGCGCCATGCGCCGGGCACGGGACATGGCAACGGAAAAATGGGTATAGCGCAACTGCCCGTCCTGCCCGTCGATTGGGTAAAGGTCGGCGCTAACGGTCTCGCTGGCGCTGGGCCAAGGCACCACGAAGTCACCCAGAAATTCTGGCGCATACCCCCCTCGGCCCTGTAGCGCCTCGGCAGGGGTCACCCGTGCGCTTTCCCCGCCCCTGGCGTCTTGAAGCAGGCCAGCACGGGCGGAGAGCACAGGGTTAAGGTCGGCCAACCGAGGCCGGTATTCCAATTGCAACGAAGGCTTGCGCGCGGGCACCGGAACGTCCTTTTTAAAATGAGGGCCCCGGCAGTGCAGCACAGTTAGATGACAATCAGGCGCACGGCCTGGTCATCCTCGATCACCAGCACGGTAATATCGCTCACCGTTGGCGCCGGAGAACCCATGGCTTGGTCGGGGGTACTGGTCTCTACCTGGCCCTCGAAGCGCGGCAGATAAAGCTCGACGGTCGTACCCTGCCCCGGCGTGGATGAGATGTTCAGCTGCCCACCTGATTGGCGGGCGAAGCCATAAACCATGGACAGCCCAAGGCCAGTACCCTCGCCGATTGCCTTCGTGGTGAAGAACGGCTCGAATACCTTGCTGACGATGCTCGCATCCATGCCCACGCCGTTGTCGACCACGCTGATTCTTAGGTATTGCGCTGGTGCCAGGTCCAGGGCCATGCCCAGGGTTGCATCCACGGTTTCGTTGCTGGCGGTGATAGAGATCCGCCCGCCATTGGGCATCGCATCTCGCGAGTTGACACATAGGTTGAGCAAGGCATTTTCCAACTGCCCTGGATCGATCAATGCCGGCCACAGCCCTGGCTGACCGCTGACGCTCAGGTGGATGGAAGGGCCTACGGCGCGCTGAATGAGCTCATGCATGCCGCTGATCAGTGCGTTGACAGCCGTGGCCTGGGGAGCCAGCACCTGGCGGCGGGAAAACGCCAGCAAGCGGTGCGTCAACGCGGCGCCGCACTGGACTGCCCCCAACGCAACCGTCACGTAGCGGCCAAGGTCATCGAAGCGCCCCTGGTCGAGTTTTTTAGGCAGCATTTCCAGGCAACCCGAAATACCGGCCAGGAGATTATTGAAGTCATGGGCGATGCCACCGGTCAACTGCCCGACCACTTCCATCTTTTGGGACTGACGCAATGCGTCCTGGGCTTGCTCACGCTCGTGGACCGCGCCCTTGATCCGCTGCTCCAGGGTAGCGTTAAGCTCCAACACCGCTGCTTCGGCCTGCTCGCGGGCGGTGACGTCCACCAACATACGGCCTTGGCGATCTTTGGCGTACACCACCCCAGGCACGGCCTCGGTGAACATGCGCAGCAACGCCGTGGCGCGGTCGCGCAAGGCCAACTCGATGGCCTCGGCCGCGCCAGGAACATCTTCGGGGTGAATCGGTGCCATCGTTTCGATCAGCGACAGCCCGTCGATGCATGCCTGAAGAGGAAGAACACCTGAGCGCACCCCGCGTGCGGTGCAGTGTTCAGCCCTGGGTCGAGCGCAGAATTTACCGCCTCAGGGGGCTCCTGCATAGGCGCAACGCTATTGTAGCCAAGCTAATTCCTGCGGCGCCACGCCCAGCACCCGCCCGGGCTGGGGTAGTTAAGTGCTCTACCCCAGCCAAGCCACAGTTCATTCTGGGGCAACTCATTTAGGGGTATACGTATTTCAGTACATAGAGACTCAACTCGCGAAACACATCGGCAGGGACCTTGGGCAGTAGGGCCTGCGCTCGATTCAGGGTCTTGCAACTGGACTTAACCATTTTTCCCCGCACGTCCGGGTCGATCATGCCCGCATGCACCACCTGAGCATACTGAAGATAGGAACAAGGGAAATTCGCCTGCGGATTACGAACGATGCTGAAAGAGGCATTTACATCGGGCAAACGAGCGAAGGGTCTGCCTTCATGATCGGGTTCGGGTGTGAGCTGCAAGGGCGCGTTACAGCGGCTATGGCACAGCGGTAGGCTTTCCATGTCCGTCTGCATGCCACGGTGATACAGGGTAATCTTAGAGCCCGGGACTTGAGTGCAGGCATCCTCGAATGCATCCAAGATCGCCCGGGCATTGAGCTGTGAAGCTTCTATCTGTGATAAAGGCAGGAAACGCTCAAGCTCGCCCTGTTCGATACTCTTAACGCCACGGTCCAGGGTTGCCCAGTGACTGAATTCCTTCTGGCAGGCGATCAAGTGCACTTCGAACTGGTAGCCTGCCTCCACCGCACTGGGGGGGAAGGTCGCAAAATTCGGACTGTCCAGCGCGGTTTCCATGATGATGTTGTATCGGTTGGCGAAGGCATAGGTGAATACCCTGTGGCCTAGCGCCCACACAAACGGCTCGGTGTGCTCATATACGTGAAGAACGCCCTTGTCTTCCATCTCTGCATAACGAGGATGCAGCCTGCGAAAGGCAGGAAGGTACAGCCGCACATAGTTGTCATAACGCCCGCTTGGCAGCAGGTTGTTCTCCAGCAGGTAGGTTTTGCCAGAGCCCTGGGCACCTGCCACGATTAGCATTTTGGGGCTGGGCTCGCAGCCCCCACATGGAGAATCCCGGGTAATGCCGAAAAGCGATCCGCTAAGCTTGCTGAACGCCTTATCCAAGTCCGCTTCGGTATAGGGGTATAACGCCGTCATGATGATGATCTCGAAAGCTGCCGAAAGTAGCTGGCGAGCACTCTACGGCCCATAACGGCGCCTGGGCGGTAAGTAGATATACCACCGTTACAGGTTCGGGCCTGTTCAGACCGCAGTCTCTCCATGACGAGGCACCGCGCGTCAGCGAACGGGAAGCCTGCGGCGTCCATTGCTAAGCGCGCTAAAAGATTGCGCTTTTCCACCTGTCGGTATTTGTACACACAGGCTAAAGTGTACAAATAAGCCGCCGATGCTAAATCGTCACCTCCCACTTTGGCATAGGCCCGCATCATGTTCTTCAACAACCAACTCAAAACAGAACTGGCTACCCTTCGTGAAGAATTAGCATCGTTCAAGCAAGTCCGGCATGGTTTGGACGAGGACATGATCGTGATGCACCTCGATGCCGAAGGAAAGATCGAGACTGTCAACGCCAACTTCGAGCGCGAGATGCTCCATCGCTCAAGTGAGCTCCAGGGCCGGCCGTTGTCGGAGCTGGTGCCGGAGGATGTACGTCATGATGATTTTCATCGCCGGGTGTGGGGTGCGTTGCGCAACGGCGACAACTTCAGCGGCGCCTTGCGCCTACTGCGCAAAGATGGCAAAGAAGCCTGGCTGCGGGTGCTGCTGCACCCTATTCGCCGCTCAGACAACGCCCTGACCTCTTTTGTGATCTATGCCAGCGACCTGACCCGGACCATTGAAACCTCGCGTATGCAGGAAGGCATGATCAAGGCACTGATGCGTTCCACCGCGGTCGTTGAATTTGACCTACAAGGCCATGTGCTGGAAGCCAACGACCGCTTCCTGCAAGCGATGGGTGTGCGCCTGGAGCAAATCAAAGGCAGACACCACCGGCAGTTCTGCACCCCCGAAGATGCCAGCTCCGAAGAATACCGGCAGTTCTGGGAGCGCCTGCGCTCGGGTGAGTTCGTTGCCGGCCGCTTCAAGCGCCTGGACGCCGCAGGCCGCACGGTATGGTTGGAGGCCTCTTACAACCCGGTGTTCGACGCCAGCGACCGCCTGGTCAAGATCGTCAAGTTCGCCACGGTCATCACCGACCAGGTGAACGGGGAAATCGCCGTGGCCGATGCAGCCACCGTGGCCTACTCCACCTCAGTGCAAACCGACAGCACTGCCCAGCGTGGCGCAGACGTGGTTCAGCAAACGGTAACGGTGATGCGTGACCTTGCTCGCCATATGCAAGACGCTGCCGAAGGCATCGAAGCCCTGGACCAGCAGAGCCAGATCATCAGCACCATTATCAAGACCATTAGCGGCATCGCCGAGCAAACCAACCTGCTGGCGCTCAACGCCGCCATCGAAGCGGCACGTGCCGGTGAGCAAGGGCGGGGCTTTGCCGTGGTGGCCGACGAAGTGCGTCAGCTCGCGTCGCGCACCACCCAGGCCACGGCGGAAATCGCCGACGTGGTGCAAAAGAACCAACGTTTGGCCTCGGATGCGGTAACGGTCATTGGCACTGGCCGGCGCCAGGCCGAGGATGGCCTGGAACTAGCCAGCCAGGCAGGTTCGGTGATCGTGGAAATCCAGGACGGCGCGCAAAAGGTGGTCAGCGCCGTGGAGCAGTTCGCCAACCGCCTGACCCGTTAAGCCAGGGCGTTCAAGGTAACCAACAGTTGCGCAGGAATCACCAAGCGGCTTGCCGCCAGATTTTCGCGCAAATGCTCGCGTGAAGAGGTGCCGGGGATTAACAGCAGGTTGGGTGAGCGTTGCAGTAGCCAGGCCAAGGCCACGCTCATGGGCGTAGCGCCAAGCTCGACAGCCACCGCTGACAACTGCTCGGACTGCAGCGGCGTAAACCCGCCCAAGGGAAAGAACGGCACATAAGCAATGCCTTGCTCGGCCAGTTGGTCGATCAGGGCGTCATCGGTTCGATGGGTCAGGTTGTAGTGGTTCTGTACACACACCACCGGGGCAATACCTCTGGCTTGCTCAACCTGGGCCGCCGACACGTTGCTCAGCCCCAAATGACGTATCAAACCTTGTTGCTGCAACGCGGCCAAGGCGCTGAACGGGGCTTCGATAGAGGCTTCATCCGGCGCATGCAAGGTGCCCCAGGCCCTGAAGTTCACCACCTCCAGTACGTCCAAGCCCAAATTACGCAGGTTGTCATGCACTGCCTGGGTAACCTGCTCCGGGCTTTGTGCCGGGTTCCAGGAGGCGTCCGCGCCGCGCTGGGCACCGACCTTGGTAACGATCACCAATTCATCGACGTAGGGGTACAGCGCCTGGCGGATCAGCCGGTTGGTTTCGTGAGGACCATAGAAGTCTGCGGTATCCAGGTGAGTCACGCCTGAGTCGATGGCCTCGCGAAGCACCGCCTGCGCTTCACCTGGGCGCCGGGGCGGGCCGAATACCCCAGGGCCAGCCAGTTGCATGGCGCCGTAGCCCATGCGGTTAACCGAGTGGCGCCCCAGTACGAAGGTGCCTGCCGCTGCTATGCCGTTCATCTGTGTTCCCTCTAAAGGTAGGTGCCGAAGGCTGAGGCCTCACAGTACCCCCTGGCGATTGGACTGATAATCCGTTGTAATCGGCACGGGCTGTACGGAATGGCGGACAATGATCACCACGCTCCAAGACTTGCTGGCGTTTATCGCCGTGGTAGACGCTCAGGGCTTTCGCGAAGCGGCCAGGGTCAGCGGCCGCTCGCCTTCGAGTTTGAGCGACGCGGTACGACGAGCAGAAGCTCAGCTTGGGGTGCGTCTGCTCAACCGTACTACCCGCAGCGTGCGCCCCACCGAGGCCGGCGTACGGCTGATGGAGCGCATCCTGCCAGCACTGAATGAGGTGGAAGTTGCGCTGGATGTGGTCAACGACTTTCGCGAGCGGCCCGCCGGCACGCTGAAGCTGAACGTACCGCTAAGCGCGGCGCGGCTGGTATTGCCCGCGCTGATCACTCCCTTCCTGCGCGTCTATCCCGACATTCACCTGGAACTGGTGGTAGAAGAAAGTTTTGTCGACGTTCTGGCCGCTGGCTGCGACGCTGGTATTCGCTACGACGAGCGCCTGGAGCAGGACATGATCGCTGTGCCCATCGGCCCACGGGTACAGCGCTGCGCCACCGCCGCGGCCCCGGCCTATCTGGACGTCCATGGCCGCCCGCAACACCCCAAGGACTTACTTAACCATGCCTGCCTGCGTGGGAAATTCCCCAGTGGCGCGGTGGCGCTCTGGGAGTTCGAGCGCGATGGCGAAATCATCAGCCTGGACCCCACCGGCCCACTGACCCTGAGCATCGGCGGCGCGGTAGAGCTGGCCATAGACGCGGCCCGACAAGGCTTGGGGGTGATTCACCTATTTGAAGACTGGCTACGCCCGCACCTGGAAAGCGGCGCATTGGAGCCGGTGCTGCAACCCTGGTGGCAGCCGTTCAAGGGGCCATTTTTATACTACCCGGGCCGCCGTCACCTGCCCGCCCCCCTGCGGGCCTTCGTAGGTTTTATCCAACAGGCCAACGCTGCCGATCAGGCAATCGATACCCGTCGATAAACTGTCCTGCCTGCATAGGCCCCTGCGCTTAAGCGTTTCCACTCGCACTGACTACGAGCGCTTCCTTTGAAGCGGCCCGTGCCGGCGACATGGGCCGGGGCTTTGCGGTAGTGGCGGACGAAGTATGCAAGCTGGCGGAAATCACCCGCAAGAACGCAGGGGAAATCGGTGTGGACATCGAGCTGCTGTCTGGCGAGATACAGCGGGTGGCTCAGCAGATCGAAGACCAGTCCACCGCCGTGGGTGACCTGCGGGAAATGCTCGGCACTCTGGAGGATTCCAGCCGGGCGACCGAGGGTACTGCTCAGCGTACCAAAACCATCGCCGACACCCCTCACCGGCTTGACCCACGCCTGAGGCCCAACGCGCGCCTAACCGGGCGCGCCTTGGGACGGATCAATACTTCCAGGTGACCGAGGCCATCAGGTTGCGCGGCGCGCCATAGCTGCTGGCCGTCTGGCTGTAGAGCGAGCGCAGGTACTTGCGGTCGGTAACGTTGTTGAAGTTCAGCGCCGTGCTCCAGTGCTCATCGAACTCATAGTTGGTGAGCACATCCAGCACCGCATAGGCGCTTTGGCGGATGTCGCTGTTATTGTCGTTCTCGATCGCGCTCTGCCAGCTTAGCCGCGCCCCCACCTTGGCCTGGGGCAGGCTGGGCAGGCGGTACGTGGCCATCGCCCGCAAGGCGTGGGTGGGCACATAGCGGCGGGCATGGTCGCCGTCGGCGTCGTCGATATGCACGTAGGTGTACCCGGCCAGGAGGTCGAGCCCCGGCAGAGCCTCGCCGGAAGCTTCCAACTCGATGCCGCGGCTCTTGTAGCTCACCGCGTCGTACTCATATTGGCCATGCTCGTTGAGCACAGGGTTGGCGGCCACGTTGCTCTGCTGGGTCTTGAACACAGCGGCGGTCACGTCCAGGCGCTTATCCCGCAGACTACCCTTGACCCCGGCCTCCAGGCTCTTGCCTTCCAAGGGGTCCAACAGGTTGCCGTCCGAACCGATATAGCTGTACTGCGGGTTGAAGATACGGGTCCAGCTGGTGTACAGGCTCCACTCGTCGGTCAGGTCATAGACCAAGCCGGTGTAAGGGGTGACCTTGCCGTGTTCGCGCAGGCTGTGGTCCGCGCCGTAGCTTAAGCCTGAGCCGTCGGCGCTGAGCATCCGCGCGCCAGCGATCCAATGCAGGTTGTCGGCCAGGCTAAAACGTGCGCCGGCGAACAGGCTCTTCTGCCGGTCTTCGAAGTTCTGGGTATTGCCGTCACTGGTAAATGGAAAGCCCAGGTTGGGCGTGTTGCCGGCCAGCAGATCAGAGAAGGAGGTGTCGAAATAACCATCCCTTGCGGTATCATATTCCCGCGCCTTTTGGTGAGTGCGGCCATAGGTGGCGCCCAGGGTCAGCTGGTGCTCGCGCCCGAGCAGGCTAAACGGCCCAGAGGCCTTTGCCTCCCCTATCAGCTGGTGAGCTTTGCTGCCGGTATGGGCGGCGAACACGTTGGCCGTGTCATCGGTCACGCTACTCACGTACAGCATGTTGGTGTCTTGGTATTCGGTAATACCGGTGGCCATCAAGGTGGCATTCCAGCCATTTTCAAAGGCGTGGGTCAGCTCGGCGAAGGCCTTTTGGGTATGCATGTTCCAATAGGTCCAGTCCTGGCCTACGTTGGAGCTGCGGCTACTGTAATGGATGGTCTGGCCCTTGCTGTCGATTAGCGGCAGGTTACCCCAAGTACTGCCGTTCGAATCGCTGTTGTGCTGCGACACACCCAGGGTCAGCGTGTCCACCTCGGACAGGTCGAACGCCAATAGGCCGGCGGCCACGGTTTTTTCGTGGCTATAGCGGTCCATCCAGGAGTTGCCCTTGTCGTGGGCGTAAATCAAACGCCCGCGTACATTACCTGTAGAGGTGAGGGGCCCGGACAGGTCCATATCGATACGGCGGCTGTCCCAGGAACCAACGCTTGCGTTGACTTGCGCCTGGGGGTCGCGGGTGGGGCGCTTGCGCACGAAGTTGACCGTGGCCGAGGGGTTGCCAGTGCCGCTCATCAAACCGTTGGCGCCGTGGAGCACATCGATCTGCTCGTACTCGGCCATGTCGATGTCGCCGATCAGCAGCGTCTGGGCGAACGGCATGCTCATGCCGTCGTATTCGAAGGTACCGATATCAAAGCCCCGAGAGGTGAATTCGGTGCGGTCCGACTCGCTTTGTTCCACGGTCACCGAGGGCGCCGAGCGCAGCGCGTCCTTGACGCCGTTGATCTTGAAGTCGTTCATCTGTTCACGGGTAATGACCGTGATCGCCTGCGGCGTTTGCTGATTGGTCAGCCCCAGCTTGGTGGTGCTGGACGACGCCCTGCCCTTATACCCTTCACTTACGGTGGGCTCCTGGGTGGAGCTGTCCTGAATCTGGATCACTGGCAAAGTAGTAACGTCGTCGGCATGGGCCAACGGCAAAGCGCCGCAGGCGCCAGCCAGTAACAAGGTAGCGGGAAGACGGGGTTTCAAGGTCGCGGTTCCTAACAGCGTGTGAGGACCGGGATTTTGAAACAATTCTCAAATGGTAACCAGATGCAACTGCAACAATTTGTCGACTTTATTTTCACATTCCTGTTTATATCGGAGCGCTGGGCCAGGCCTAAATCTCGTCCGTTTCACAGGGAGCGCCTACAAACTGACTACGAAACGCTGCATTCCGCTTTTTTCAAGATTCTAAAAAAAGCCCTAGCTCCCACGGCAAGGCTATTGCTGAAACGCTTCACCCGCGCTATATAGGCTTTACAACTCCAATAAAGGCTTTCCCATGAGCGCAATCAAATCTGTTTTCGCCCTCACCTGCCTGGCGGCGGCCACCCCGGCCCTGGCCTGGGACTATGTACTGCTGGATGCCGACCAAGCGCCAGCGCCCTTTAGCCTGTCCAGTACTGCCTTGAATGTGAAAACCGCCAAACCGTTCACGATCACCCAGCGGCTTCTGCACGGTGGGCGTCAGGAGGGGGTAACAGCGATCGACATCGACAATGGCACCCTCAAACTCACCGTGGTGCCTACCCGGGGCATGAACGTGCTCAAGGCGCAGGTGGGCGATGTGCGCATGGGCTGGGACTCACCGGTGAAAGAGGTGGTCAACCCCGCATTTATCAACCTCACTGGGCGCGATGGCCTGGGCTGGCTGGAGGGCTTCAATGAGTTGGTGGCGCGCTGCGGCTACGAATGGGTCGGTCACCCTGGCGTGGACAACGGCGAAATGCTGACCTTGCACGGGCGCGCGGCGAACATCCCCGCCAGCCGAGTGACCCTGCATATCGACGAACAGCCGCCCTACACCATCCACCTGCGTGGGGAGCTTAAAGAGCAGGCGTTCAAGAAGGTGGACTTTACTGTGGCCACGAAGCTGACTACCGTGCCCGGCAGCAGCGGCTTCGACCTTGATGACACCCTGACCAATAACGGCGACTACCCCAAGGAATACCAAGCCCTGTACCACAGCAACTTCAGCACGCCGCTGCTTGAGGAAGGCTCACGTTTCGTAGCGCCGGTCAAACATGTTTCCCCGTTCAACGATAAAGCCAAAGCAGAGCTGGCCCGTTGGGACCTGTACTCTGGGCCTACCTCAGGCTATGACGAAACCGTATACAACCTGGTGCCCTATGCCGATGCCCAAGGTAAAACCCTGACCGTGCTGCATAACAAGGCCGGCACCTTGGGGGTAGCGGTGGGCTTCGATACCCATACCCTGCCGGTGTTCTCGTTGTGGAAAAACACCGATACCCAGGCCCAGGGTTATGTCACCGGGCTGGAACCAGGCACCAGCTTCTCCTACAACCGTCGCTATCAACGCGCCTTAAACCTGGTTCCCACCCTCGCCCCCAAGGACAGCCGCCACTTCAGCATCAGCTACACCCTGCTGGCGGATAAACCTCGCGTGGATAAGGCCTTGGCCCACGTGAAGCAAATTCAGGGCGACCGCCCTACTGAAGTGCGGGATACGCCCCTGGCGACCGTTAGCCCGTAATACGCATTGTTGTAGGAGCCAGCAAAGCTGGCGAACAGTGCGTCATTGCTTGCCTGCGCCGTCTCTTCGCAAGCTTGCGCTCGCTCTCATCAAACAAAACATAACCTATTGATTTAAAAATCTGAATCACCCCGCTTTAACTGGCGCTATGCGCGGACGTGTCGGCCCTATTCGCCAGCTTCGCTGGCTCCTACACGATGACCTGCGCACCTGCCCAACCTTCGGGTGCATCAGTGTGTAGGCGTGAGCGAAGCTGGCGAAAGCTGCACCGCGAGGGTTGCTGTCAAGCGTCATACACCCCTGTTTGCTGCGCGACAGCGCGGCGCCTTGGCGGCGGGACGGCTCCTGCAAGCGTATGAATCAGCTGTCCTTCTTCAACAACCCGCCTAACGCGGCAAAGGGGTTGTGGGTGGCCTTGGCCACCGAGGGGGTGCTCAGCGAACCTTCGGCGAAGTATTGCTGGTCGGTGTAGCGGGAATGCTCGTTGTCGTGGCAGTACAGGCACAGCAACTCCCAATTGGAGCCATCCTGGGGGTTATTGTCGTGGTTGTGGTCGCGGTGGTGGACGGTAAGTTCGCTCAGGCGTTTGCCGGTGAACTCACGGGCGCAGCGGCCGCATACGTGCGGGTACATCTTGAGGGCTTTATCGCGGTAGCCACG
Organism: Pseudomonas artemisiae; assembly: GCF_057128685.1. NCBI lineage: Bacteria > Pseudomonadati > Pseudomonadota > Gammaproteobacteria > Pseudomonadales > Pseudomonadaceae > Pseudomonas > Pseudomonas artemisiae. The sequence continues at coordinate 141,511 of NZ_JBSKHS010000004.1, read as the reverse complement.
TTCACGCTCGCGCTGGTTGTCGGCGAGGATTCGGTCGAGCTTCGATGTGTCGGTGGCCATGGTGCACCCCTGGTAGATAAAGGCTGCATTTTATAGTGCCATGCCTGCTTGCGCCATGGCACGGGTCTGTTCGTCTCCCCGACGCAGCCCCAAGGAGTGGTGGCCTGGGACGTGGAAGTCACCAACCAGTTAAGTAAGGTAATGGCCAGTTACGACATTCTGACCCTAGTGGCCAAGGCGTAAACGAGGCGGCCACTTAGCGGATAGTGCATAAAAAATGAGCAGTTGTTCTGCCACTGATCGCAAACTAAGGTACCATCTGTCGAGTGATGGCACAAAGATATTACTCGCGCTGTCATAGCTCCATTCGCTATTTCGACCCGGTGCCCCATGCCAGCCTCTTCCATTCACCGCCCCGCGCCCCAAGACCTGCAAATCTTGGACGGCATTGAGCGAACCATCGCCTCGGGGATCCCCTCACTACGTTTTGAAGCCGGTTTGGAGCAGCATTACCAAGAGGAAACGCTGTTGACGCGCAAGCGCTTTCTGATCCCAGTGGGGATTGGCGGCACCTTGGTGTACATCCTGTTCCTACTCAGCGACTGGTTGTTGATGCGCGACGCCTTTGAATACGTCGCCTTCGGCCGCTTGTGCGTAATCACGCCCATGGTCATCGGCCTGTTGGTACTCACCCAGCGATTGCGAGCGCGCTGGGCCCTGGAGGCGATTGCGGCCACCGGCACGGTGCTCGCCTCGCTGATGCCTTTGCTGGTGATGATTCACAGCCACAGCCCGTACCGGCTGCACTACCAACTGGGCATGCTGCTGCTGATGGTCTATTGCACCATGATTCAGCAACTGCCCATGCGTGTGGCCGCCGCCGCGCTATTGGTGATGATGGTCATTCAGTTGAGCACCACGCACCTGGCCCACTTTATGGACTTCGTGGCCTGGCAGGCCAACGCCGTGCTTTATTTGTCTACCGTTTTGCTGCTGCTGATGGCGTCGTATTTCCTTGAGCGGGGGGCTCGCCTGAGTTGGCTCTTTGCCCTGCGGGGGCGCCTGCTGCAGGACCAGCTTACCGACATGGCACGCACCGACCCGCTGACCCGGCTGTTCAACCGCCGCTACCAGGGCGAGATTACCCAGCAGATCTGGACTCGCGCCCAGGCCGCGCCCACCCCGGTGGCGATCATTCTGCTGGATATCGATCACTTCAAGGCCTACAACGACAACTACGGCCACCTACAGGGTGACACCTGCCTCAAGCACCTGAGCAGCGCGATTCAGCAAGTGGCTGCCGACCATGGCGCCTTGGCGTTCCGTTTCGGCGGCGAGGAAATACTGGTTATCAAGGTGGGTGTGGACGCCGGCCAGGCCCGGGCCTTGGCCGAGGCCATGCGCGCCGCGGTCGCCGCCTTGAACGTACCGCACCCGGTGCTCGGCGCGGATGCCCGGGTGACCATCAGCCTGGGCATGTCCAACGGCATCGCCCCCTACAACCAGGCCGACAGCCTGATCGGCGCCGCCGACTGCGCGCTCTATGCGGCCAAGCGCGCGGGCCGGGATTGTTTGCGCAGTGCCAGGCCGGAGGCCGTCCCTTTCTAGGCCATGGGTCACATGTGACGCGGATGATCTAGCGTCTTGAAGGATTGACACACCAGATCGCCCAGAGGACAGGGACGTCGGACGAAAGCTATTGACTATCAATCCTGCAGAGCTTGGCTCTACTCATGTTTGTCAAGCCTGATATCTTACCGGATAGCCTCGCCCGTGATTGACTGACGTATTTCGCGTGCGTCGCGCGCAGGAGGCGCGCCAAACTGCCTTAGGTATTCGCGGCTAAACTGTGATGCGCTTTCATAGCCAACAGCGAACGCCACGTCAGACGCGCGATGCTCGCCTGCAAGCAAAAGCTGGCGAGCTTCCTGCAACCTAAGCTGCTTCTGATACTGGATAGGACTGAGGCCTGTTATCGATACAAAATGGCGATGCAGGCTCGCCCGACTCATCCCGCTTACATCGCACAACACCTCAATGCGAAGTCTAGTGGTGTAGTTATCCCTGATCCAAGCAGCCGCTCGGCGGATGCGACTTAATGCGCCATCGGGTTGGGCAATCTGGCGCAGCAGCCGGCCTTGGGGGCCCTGTAGTAGACGATAGAGCAATTCCCGTTCGACCAAGGCGCTAAGAATCGGGATATCGGCAGGCGTATCAAGTAATGATAATAAGCGGAGTAATGTGTCCCGAAGCGAGGCGGTCATCGGGTTTAATGTGATGCCCATGCCCTTTTGTTCGCTCTCGCGAGCCGGCGGCATGGTCGCCGCCAGTTCCGCCAGTATGGCCGCATCCAGCACGAGCGATACCGCAACATAGGGCTGCCCTCCTTGAGTATCAAAAATCTGTCCGATCAAAGGCAGGTCAAGGGCGCTGATGAGATACTGCTCACTGCTATAACTCAGAAGATTGTCGTTAATAGCAACGCGCTTCGACCCTTGCAGGATGAAGCAGATCATTGAGCGATATAGGCATGGCGCTTTATCTGTAAAGCCTTGGCCGACGCAGATGTCCACACGCGGGATCTGCGTGGCAGTCAAACCCGGTGGCGCATGGCGCAGGGCTATCTGAAGATGCTGTGCAAGGTCGTTATTCATGAGCCGAGTATGCCTTAGTCCCGCCAACACGGAGCATGACTGATACAATCATGCAATAAATTGAGCGTATTGAGCGTGGGCTATAAACCGGTCATTGCCTATCTTGGGCAGGTCAAGAAAGCGCCGACAGGCGCGCGTAACCTAGCGGAGACAGCCCATGACCAACCAGATAGCACTCATCACCGGCGCCAGCCGCGGCCTTGGCCACAACATGGCGCTTCACCTCGCCAAACGGGGCGTCTACATCATCGGCACCTACCGCAGCGGCGTGGCAGAAGCCGAGACGCTGAAGCAGGAGATCGAAGCGCAGGGCGGCAAGGCTACGATGCTGCCACTCGACATTACTAATACCGCCAGCTATCAAGCTTTTTCAAACGCACTGATTGATACGCTGAAGACCGACTTCGGCCGGGAGCGCTTCGACTTCCTCGTCAACAACGCAGGCAATGGCCTCTTTGCGAACTTTATTGACGCGACCGAAGACCAGTTTTCCTCACTCGTCGCCACGCACCTGCGCGGCCCAATTTTCCTAACTCAAAAGCTATTACCACTTATGGAAGACGGCGGCCGCATTCTGAACGTTTCCTCCGGCTTCGTGCGTTTTACATTACCGGGATACAGTGTTTACGCGGCAGTGAAGGCCGCAGTTGAAGTGCTCACCCGTTACATGGCTTTAGAACTGGGGTCGCGCTACATTCGGGTGAATGCAATTGCACCGGGCGCCATCGCAACTGATTTTGGCGGCGGTGCGGTGCGCGATAACAAGAAGGTGAACGCCTACGTAGCACAAGGTATCGCCCTGCGCCGTGTAGGCCTGCCGGATGATATAGGCGGTGCGGTTGCCGCGATCCTGTCCGATGACATGTCCTGGGCTAACGGAACGACTTTTGACATCTCGGGCGGACAGTTATTGTAGCCACAGTCACACCATTTTCCACCAGCGTTGCGATCTGTCTATTCTTGGTGCCGAACAATAAGTTGCCTTTCCAATGCCCTGGGACAGCCCGGTCTGCAACCGTTGCCCGCCACTCACTACTCGACACCGGGTCGATTATCTTGCCGTAGGTGAGTTTTCGTGCTGCACGTTCGATTTTTTATCGATTGCGCCTTAGCTCCAGTCTTCATAGGATTTTCCAACAGCCCAACAACTTGGCTCAAATAATAAGAGGACTCCCCGATGACGGTTGTAGAGAAGAAGGTCGCAGTTGTAACAGGCGGTGCAATGGGTATTGGCGCGCAAGCAGCCTATGCACTGGCGGACAGTGGCCATCATGTCATCATCTGCGATATTAACGCGGGGCAGGCAGAACACTTTGCCCAGAGCCTCCGAGACCAGGGGTTGTTTGCCACCTCGCGTCAGATGGACGTTGGGATGCCTACCTCAGTCACGGATGCTTTCGCCTGGATCGAAGCGCAGTTTGGCCGCTGCGATGTGCTGGTTAACTCCGCCGGCATTGCGAAGACGATGCCGTTTCTGGAGTTCGATCTCGACGTCTTCAGCAAGACAATGCTGATCAACGTTACAGGGACCTTCATGTGCTGCCAATTGGCAGCACAGCTGATGTGCAAGAACGAATTCGGCAGAATCATCAATATCGCTTCGGTAGCCGGCATGCGTGCGGTGGGCAAAGGCAGAACAGCTTATGGCACCTCTAAGGGGGCGGTTATCGCCTTGACCCGGCAAATGGCGGTAGAGCTCAGTGACTACGGCATTACCTGCAATGCCGTCGCTCCAGGGCCAGTGGATACACCAATGACCAAAGAGCTTCACAGCGACACGTTCCGCAAAGCTTATAGCAAGGCAATCCCGGCTAAACGCTACGGCACCACCCAAGAGATTGCCGGGGCGGTAAGTTATCTGGCGTCTGACGTTGCTGCCTATGTCAATGGGGTCGTCCTGCCGGTGGATGGGGGCTTCCTGGCGTGGGGGGCGGGGGACATCTGACCGCTTATTTTTTTATGGTGCGCTCATTCGGCACCCAGTGGCCGGATGCCTGAGTCGCTGGCTGCCATTTCCTCGGTGATCCATCTGACCAGGTCCACAGTGTCGCGGCGCATTTTTGCGCCAGGGGAGATCCATAGCACCAGTTCCCCTGGCCCTTCGACAAACCCAAAAGGTGCCACTAGCGCCCCGCTGTCCAGCTCGGCCTGCACTAGCATTCGGGGCACACAGGCAAATCCTAGCCCCACCTTGGCTGCCTGGATCAACAAGTAAAAGTGTTCGAAAAACTCCATTTCATGCGGCTCGACCATGGTCGAGTTCGTGGTGGAATACCACTCCTTCCAGGCATGAGGCCGAGTTTTGGTAGCGAGCAGCTTCTGATTATTCAGGTCAGCGACTTCCTGCACGTCGGATGCCGCCAGATACTCGGGTGAACATACCGCGCCTATCCATTCTCGGCCCAAAGGAACAGGCACAATACCGTAGGGTGGCTCGATGCTTCCCAAGCGTATCGCCACACTGACCCCTTCAAGGGCGAAGTCGATGGGGCCGTGCCCGGTCTTGAGTCCCAAGGCCATCGTTGGAAAGTTGCTGTGGAACCTGGCCAACCTAGGAAGCAGCCAGTGCATCATTATCGATGCGGAGCAGGACAACTCCAGTGGGCGCGGCCGCAGCTCATCAATGCTTTCCTGGATCATGTTGAAAGCCCGTCCCAACCCTGCCGCCAACCGCGCACCTTCAGGCGTGAGCTTTGTACCGTGTGCGTTGCGACTGAGTAGCACTACACCCAGTAAATCCTCAAGCGTGCGGATGTGTCTGCTGACCGCCCCGTGGGTCACGGAGAGTGCGTCCGCTGCCTCGCTGAAGGTACCTTTGCGCGCGACCATTTCAAACGCCCTAAGGGCATTCAGGGAGGGGCGCAGGGGGGAGGACATGTGAGCACCTCAGTAAAGGGGTGGCCTTGGCACGACCGGTAGTGCCCAGCCAAAGGCTATTGTGAGTTTTTGTCAACCTGGCAAGAAATCATATCGCTAGGCCAAGAGCATGGTCAATGTATATTGGAAATATGGCCGTTTCTGCAAGGCAGGCTCGCTTTATAAAATAAAATCAAAAAGAGGCACTATCATGGTCGATCAAAAATCCGGGCGGGAAGAGTTTTCCGCCCGCTTCTTCGTAGAAAGTAGCTATCCAATTGAGCGCGTCGGCGAAGTTATTGCCGGCGAGCAGTCTAGTGGCACATTCATTTCACTTCCGGGTGAATCCGCCGAATTAAAAGAGCGGTCCCGCGCTCGCGTTATTTCGGTCAAGGCTCTACCAGATGTAGCTGTTCCGTCCCTGCACAGTGCATTTCTTGAAAGGCGTAATCCTTCCGATAAATTCCACCGCGGTGAAGTGACGATCGCTTTTCCAACTGCGAATATAGGCACTAATATCCCTGCCCTGTTGACCACCATCGCCGGCAACCTTTTCGAACTTGGGGAAGTCAGTGGCTTGAGGGTGCTTGATGTTGATCTGTCCGAACAGTTTGCCGAGGGTTTCCAAGGTCCACAATTCGGTATCGACGGCACGCGTAAACTGTGTGGTGTTCATGGCCGCCCAATCATCGGCACTATTATCAAACCCAGCATTGGCTTGACACCTGAGCAGACAGCTAAAGTCGCGGACGAACTCTGTGCAGGCGGAATCGACTTCATGAAAGACGATGAGTTGCTGATTGACCCCACCTATGCGTCTTTTGACGCTCGTCTTCAGGCAGTGATGCCGATACTCCACAAGCATGCAGATCGTCTGGGACGCATGCCTATGTATGCCATCAATATTTCAGGCAGTATAGACGAAATGTTACGCCGTCATGATGCAGTACTGGAGGCGGGCGGAACCTGCGTGATGCTCTGCCTAAACTGGGTAGGTCATTCTGCGGTGGAGCATATTCGCAAGCATTCCCAACTGGCTATTCATGGTCACCGCAACGGCTGGGGGGCATTCACGCGCAATCCTCAACTAGGCTTCGCATTTGAGGTATACCAGAAGATCTGGCGGCTGGCTGGCGTCGATCACTTGCACGTCAATGGCATTCAAAGCAAGTTCTGGGAGCCGGACGAGTCGGTGATTTCTTCGGCATTGAGCTGCCTGCGCCCTTTCTCTGGTGTGCAGCCAATTGTTCCGGTGTTCTCCTCGGGCCAGTGGGCAGGACAGGCTCCCGCGCTGTTCGACAAGCTGCAGTCCGTAGACCTTATGCACCTGGCAGGCGGTGGCATCATCGGGCATCCGCAGGGTACCGAAGCCGGTGTCCAGAGCATGCGCGAAGGATGGGAAGCCGCAATCCAGGGAGTGTCGCTACAGCACTATGCTGAAGGCCGGCCGGCCTTGAGCGCCGCCTTGGATAAATTCGGAGGGCAGTGATCATGCTGCCGCTCACTCAATCCAAACTTCATTTGGTGTTCTACGGCGACGACTTCACTGGCTCGACTGACGCCCTTGAAGTGCTTACTGCGGCGGGCCTCAGGTGCGCGCTCTTTCTGGCGCCACCTTCGCCTGAAATGCTGGCGGACCTAGGCGAATTTGACGCTATCGGGATTGCTGGCGACAGCCGTGGACTATCGAATATGGAAATGGACGAGGTGCTACCTGCCACTTTTGAGGCAATCAAGCGGCTGGCCCCGTCCATCGTACATTACAAAGTGTGCTCTACCTTCGACAGCGCGTCCAACGTGGGCAGTATCGGCCACGTTATCAACCTGGCGTCCCGCGCCTTTGGCACCGCAGGTATCCCGATCATTGCTGGAAACCCGGCACTCGGCCGTTATTGCGTGTTCGGTAACCTCTTTGCGCTGTCCAAGACAGACCATAAGGTTCACCGCATTGACCAACATCCGATTATGCGAGCTCACCCTATTACGCCTATGCGAGAAGGGGACCTGAGTGTTCATATCGGTGAGCAGGATAACCTTTCCATCGCGAAGATCGATATTCTGCAACTGGACCAGCCTGCAAATCTAACGCATTCGGTCAGCGAAGCTTCAGCTTCCCACGATGCGGTGTTAGTGGATGGCGCCACCGAAACGCACATGACTATTGCCGGGCGTGTACTCACGGAGTTGTCAAAAGTGCACGCCCCGGTATTTGCGGTTGGCTCATCTGGCGTCGAATATGGACTGACGCAGCACTGGCGCTCAATTGGGCTGATGGCTAGCGGTAAATCTCAGGTTATGCCCCTGACGCCAGCCAAACAGGTATTAGTCATTTCCGGTAGCGCTTCGCCTCTAAGCGAGGTGCAGATTGACACTGCTTTGCGCAGCGGGTTCGTTGAGCTGGCCATAGATGCCGCCGCGCTTGTTGCCAGCACGCAGCAAAGCGGCGCCGTGCAAGACAGGGTGGCCACAGCGATCTCCTACCTGAAAGCCGGCCGCTCAGTGCTAATCCATACCGCAAAAGGCCCTGAGGATCCTCGCATCGAGCAGATGATCGAATCCATGGTTGCCAAAGGCACACCTCGTGATGAAGCCAAGGTTCGCGGTGGCAAACAGCTCGCTGTTGAATTGGGCCATATGGTTCTAGATATTTTAAAAGGCTATAGACTGGACCGGCTTGTAATTTCAGGTGGAGATACGTCCAGCCAAATAACCAAAATTCTTGACCCAAACGCCTTGGTTATCAAGTCCGATATTTCACCAGGGGCACCTCTTTGCCAGGTGCACTCCAACAAACCTTATCTAGCCGATCTTGAGCTTGCCTTGAAAGGCGGGCAAATGGGCGACCATGACTATTTTGTAAAGGCGCTAAGAGGAAACCTTCACGCCTGCAATTAAGTTAAAACTCCATTGCATACCCAAAATAACAACAGGTGGAACTATGCAAACCTCTCTTTCGAGCAGTATCCCCGCACATCAAGACCACAAACGTCAAAATGAACAGATCCAGCAAGACAACCAGGAACATTTAAACGAAGCAAAGAAGAAGTCTATGAAAAACGTTGTGGCCGGAAGTTTGTTCGGTACGGCGCTTGAAACCTATGACCTCTACCTTTACGGCACTGCGGCCGCATTGATTTTTGCGCCATTGTTTTTCCCAGGAACTGACGAAGCTGTCTCGCGTCTGGCGGCACTTGCGTCTTTTGCGATCTCATTTGTGGCGCGGCCGCTGGGATCGTTGGTGCTTGGGCACTTCGGCGATCAGATAGGCCGGAAAAAACTGCTTTATCTCACCCTGATCGTCATGGGGCTCAGCACCGTAGGTATTGGCTTGCTGCCCACCTACGCGAGTGCCGGAATCTGGGCGCCCATCGCGCTCTGTGTACTGCGCTTTATCCAAGGCTTTGCGTTCGCCGGAGAGTACAGCGGTGCTGTGCTCATGCTTCTGGAGCACGCCCCCAGGCGAAAACGCGGTTTCTATGCTGCCATCAATAATATTGGCCCAGTCTTCGGGTTTATCACTTCGGCGGGCCTGCTCATGGCCGTGAGCGGCATGCTCTCTAATGATGCCTTCTACACCTGGGGCTGGCGGATCCCGTTCATTGCCAGCCTTGCGCTGTTAATTGTGGGGATCTTTGTCCGGTCCAAGGTTCCAGAGTCTCCGATATTCCAGAAGACTGCCCAGAAGCGCGCAGCTGCTACCAAACCGGGTCAATCACCAGCCATGCGCCTCTTCACCCGGTATCCCAAACAGCTGCTACTGGTGGCGGGCGCTAATATCTGCCATTTCTCCACCTTCTACCTATTCACCGTGTTTGCACTGAGCTATGGCAAGAAAGAGTTGGGCCTCTCCAACGCCTTTGTACTATCCGTAGCAATGGTCGCCATCTGCACGCACTTGGTCATCGTGCCATTCGCCGGCGCCCTAGCCGACCGAATTGGCCGACGCTCCATGATGCTGATCGGCTTTGCGATAACTGCCCTGGCTGCGTTCCCCTTCTGGCACCTGTTCTCCACTGGCGAATTTCTGCCGATGGTCGCGGGATCGTGCTTGTTCATGGCAGGCTACGGACTTGTGTATGGTGCCGTGCCTTCCTTTACCGGCGAGGCCTTTGGCCCTAGTGCCAGGTTTACAGGGTTCGCCATGGCTACAAACATTGGCGGTATCTTGGGCGGTGGCACAGCGCCTATCGTAGGGGCATTCTTGCTCAGCCACTACGGGTCACCTTACGCCATAGCGTTGTATACGATTGTACTTGCAGGGCTGTCTGCCCTATGTGTGTATCTTTCTAGGGAAACCAAGGACATAGACATCGCCGATGAGTGATGGCTTGTGGGCCGCTTCGGGGCCAGGCTGCGTGAAAACGCTAACCGAAAAACTAGGTGCGCGTTCCTGCGCAAAATCTGAGGCTGAGTGCCGGGTGAACAGACTCGAATTTGACGTAGGAGCGCGGTTTTGAGGCCAGTTTTCGACTGTCCCTGTCCCATACCTACCCGCGTAGCGCCCTGAAAGACTTCTTCTCCTCGATAGCCTCCCAGCACAGAAAGCCGCTTTGGGTCGGTTGCGGCCTGTCGCCACTGGCAGCAACCGACCCAAAGCTGCCCTTCAAAAAGGACAGCTAACGGCCAAAAGTGGCATTACTGAAGGCGTAAGGTGCCGCTTCTGGGCGTTTCCGACACATCGAACCCTAGCTGTCGGTCCTGAAGGTACAAAAGATATCATTGGCCACCATGCTGAAAGCGATAGGTAGCCGCCTTAAGGAATTAGGCTGACCAAGGTAAACACATCGCCCTAGCGATACTGCTCTCGGATGGACGTCGCCATGTCCATTGCGGCTTGGCCAGCGCTTGGCGAGACGTGAAGTTCGATTGCGAAATCCGGCAAGGGGGGCAGTCCGGATTCTGCCCCGAGCATGCGCACGTCGTCAGGCATGAGCGAGCGTAGCCATGGCGTCAACGCGAGACCGCTCCTGACGGTAGAAAGCGTCGTATCTACCGAGGCGTTTTCGAAAACTACGCGCCAACTGATGTGCGCCTGTCTTAACGTTGAAAACACCATGCGGCGAAACGTGCAGGTCGGCGTGACGAAACACAACGGCAAGGGCCTTTGGCTGATCAAGTCGTCCGATGTTCCTACCCACACCAAAGGCTCTAGGCATAGGCGTTCACCAATACTCTCGCCCTCGGGACATTGGCTGATTGATAGATCGACAAGACCTCTGGAAAAGTCGGTCATCAAGTCAACCGAAGAGCCCGATACTACCGTGACATCGACGTCGGGATGGCGCCGTGCGTGGGCCCTGAGAATAGGCGCGAAGTGCGCTCCCGCCATGTCGTACGGCACGCCAACCCGTACACTTTTACGAAGGCCCGGCCCGATCATTTCTTCACAGACGAGGTCGCTCAGGTCCAAGAGACGACGGGCTTTGGGTAGAAGATCCATTCCACGGTCGGTCAACCGGGTACCCAGCGGATCACGCTCCAGCAACCGGCAACTGAAAAAGCATTCAAGCCGCTTGATCTGCTGACTGATAGCACCCTGAGTCAGATGCAGTTGGCGCGCGGCTCCGCTGATGCTGCCCGCTTGGGCGACAAATACGAAAGTACGCAGCAGAACAAGATCGACAGTGCGAAGCGTGGACATAACGGGGAGCCAATACAGTCGCTAATACCCCTATTATGAACCTTCGATATGGCGCGTGGCTGGCCCAACGTAGAGTAAGGCTCTTTTTTACGGAGCCGCCTCATGACCCTCAGCGGGAACAGCACGAATATACAGTCAGCCCTCGCCAAAGTAAGTGAATATTGGTCACCGCAGGTCATCGGTCAGGTCAATGACCAGTACATCAAAGTTGCCAAGCTTAGAGGGGAGCTGATGTGGCATTCCCATGCGGATGAAGACGAGATGTTCTTGGTAGTTTACGGCACGCTCAAGATCCAGTTGGAGGATCGGGACGTAGTCCTCCAGCCCGGCGATTTTTGTGTGATCCCCAAACAAACCCGCCACAACCCTGTCGCCGAAGAAGAGTGCGGGATCGTGCTGATCGAAACGGTCTCCACCCTGCATACGGGCGATAAAATCAGCGCGAGAAGCGTGCCCATCGAAAAGCAGCTGGGTTCTTAGGTTCAAGGGTAGTGTGCCTTGGCCGGTAGCTGCCTACGGCAACGGCAGCTTTGGGTCGGTTGCTGTCGGTCACTACCAGGAAGGTGACTCAAGGCTGAAGCTTGGCAAAGTTCCGAATCGGAACCTCCCCCTACAGCTCCACGGCAAAGCCCTTCACACCCAGGCCTTCGGCAAAGCGGCCCACGGCGGTCAGACTCGCCCAGGTGCGCAATACCTCTCGCCTGGAGCGCACGGGCAGCCACCGGCTACCGGCACCGCCTAGGCGAATGGCCAGGGTCCACTTTTCGTTGTGCCGGCTGACCAGCACCTCGCGCACGGCACCGCCCTCGAGCATTGCGCGCAAGGCGTCTTCATGGATGCCTTGGCGCATGGTCCACCTCCTGTTGCCACTGCTTGAGCAATTGGCTCAATTCGCGCCAGGGGTATTGCGGCAGGTCACTGCGCAGCGTGCAGTCGGGCGTGTGATGAGCATTAAAGGGCTCCTCCGCCTGGTCAATACGTTGGCCAGCCCCACAGCGTAGGCAGCGTACATACGGCTCTTCAATCTCCCACCGTTGTTGCAGCGCTCGATACGGGCCTCGGCCGAGTGCGGTGTGTCCATGCTTACCTCCTGTAGGGTCTGAAACCAGCGCTGCGCGTAATGGTACGGCAGGGGGTGGGGGTCTGGTCACCAAGGGTCAGCAAAAAGCCCGCCGAAGCGGGCTTTGGTGTGGGGGTCGATTTACCAATCTACCGATTATCAAAAGCATACCCAAAGGTCGTTTTAGCAATTAGCCATATTGACATAATCATTATTTATGCCTAACGTAAACATTGTCCACACTATGTCACCACTGTATACATAAAATTTTGGAGCGTTTAATATGGCCTCGCCAGTCCTGTCTTTTCGTGTGGAATCTGAGTTGATTAATCAGCTCGACCAGCTTGCCAAAGCCACTGACCGGGATCGCCAGTACCACCTCAAACGCGCTTTGGCGCGCTATGTCGAGGCTGAGTCCTGGCACTTTCGTGCGGTTGCTGAAGGTATTGCAGATGCGGAAGCAGGCAATCTTATCGACTTGGATGCCGTAAAGGCTAAGTGGGTGGCTCGTGCCGAAAATCGCATTAACCAGCAAGGCGGACAGTGACCTCGAGGGTATCTACGAGCACTACGAGCCCCGGCTAGGCGCCGAAAAAGCAGAGGACGTTGTCTTCCAGGTGTTGGAAGCGCTGGGCCGACTGGAGAGCTTTCCGCAGCTGGGGAAAGCGTCGGACATTCCTGATTGCCGCGAGCTGATTTTTTCGAAATTTCCCTACCGCGCCGTCTACACCCTCAAGGTCAAGAGCGACACCATCCTGGTGTATCGAATTTTGCACCAACACGCTGAGCGTCCAGAAGACTGGTAGTGTGATTGGTAGCTGCCCCTTGAGAGGGTTGCTCCGGACTCGGCCCTTTGGCCTTGTCGGAGCTGTTCATTCAAAGCCTAATATTGCCAGAGCGGATAGGCATCCTGATTGCCGAGATTCTTGAGGCATGCCCAGGACAAAGGCCTTTCGTCGTCAGCATCTTCAGAGGTGCTAACCTCGCCCGCTTTGAATGCTTCTCGCGCTGCCAAGGCCTTCCAGCTATGTATGATAATGTCCTTTATCATACATAGACCCATCGTCGGTGAAGGATCATCCATGACAGACCTGCTCAAGCTAGATGAAGCTGAACAAGCCCTCGCGTTGGCCCAGCTGCCTACCCCCTTCGCGGTATTGTTCGAACGTGGCGACCTTTCGGTCGAATTATTTGCTCCGCGTGTAAAGGACACTCAAACGCCACATGCCTAGGACGAGCTGTACATCGTCAGCTCAGGGACTGCCACTTTCCGACGCGATCAGATGTACACGGAAGTGAAGGTAGGTGACCTCCTGTTCGTGCCTGCTGGTGTCGATCATCGCTTTGAACGGTTTAGCGACAACTTTAGGACTTGGGTGATTTTCTTTGGCCAGGCACAACCCTGTGCCGGGTTCGACCAAATCGGATGACTCACCATGACGCCTGCCATTTTGGTATCAGGCTCAACCATGCCAGCATTGGTCAGTCAGGCCGGTGATCGAGCAAGTATGCGCTTCCTGGAGTTCTTCACGGCCAACATCCGTAATCCCAACACCCGACGCGCTTATGCCCGTGCTACCGATGAGTTTCTGACCTGGTGCGCTATGGTCGGTGTGCCCAGCCTGACGGCTGTCACCTCCCTGCACGTTTCGACCTGGATTGAGCTGCAGTTACAGCGGCTATCGGTGCCCTCGGTCAAGCAACGGCTTGCAGCACTGCGGCATTTGTTTGATTGGCTGGTAGTGGGCCAGGTCGTGACACACAACCCTGCAGCATCGGTACGCGGCCCAAGCCACACTAGCCGAACTGGCAAAACACCTGTACTCGACCCGAGCGAGGCGCGCCAGCTGCTAGACAGCATTGATACCAGCACACCTGCCGGCCTTCGTGATCGAGCATATGGGCTAATGGTGTTTTCGTTTGCACGGATCGGGGCAGCACTGGCTATGAAGGTAGAGGACGTATATACGCAGAACCGCCGGCTATGGGTCCGGTTGCGGGAGAAAGGTGGCAAGCAGCACACGATGCCCTGTCACCACTCATTGGAGGAGTATCTGCATGCGTACCTGGTTGGGACTGCTATCGACGTGGACAGCAAGGGTCCGCTATTCAGAACTCTAGCGAGAGGCACCAAGCAATTGAGCAGGACCGCCCTTCCCCAGGCGAACGCTTACCTGATGGTACAGCGTCGAGCTGCAGCTGCTGGAATTGATACCCGGATAGGCAACCACACCTTTCGAGCAACAGGTATCACGGCCTACCTGAAAAATGGCGGCTCACTGGAAAGCGCTGCTGCTATGGCCAATCATTCCTCGACGCGCACTACTCAGCTTTACGACCGCCGCAGTGACGAAATCAGCTTGAGTGAAGTAGAGCGCATCCGAGTCTAGGTGCCCAAGGTACTCATGCCCCTCCTTAGTAGAGCGCAACACCCGCGTGATGGAAAGCGTATGAGTTTATGAGTTTATGAGGATGTGGCCTTTTAAGCTTGGTATCGACATATCCTTCTTAAAACCTACATTGAGTCATTCTGCGGAGTGCGACAGGCCGCTATCGACCCAAAGCGGCCATTGACCGTGCAAGGTGTCAGACCTAGTGATCGTCCGCGCTGATGAGCTGTCTGGGGAAGATGGAGTGCGTTGACGAGCCTATGCAATTCGTCTAGTACATGACAGCAACAGTCGTGCTGGTCTAGCCGATGGGCTACTGCCTGAATTGCCGACCCGAAAGCGAGCAATTCAACCTACTCAGGATAAATACTGTGCCTAAAGCTTCCAAAACTGCCCTGCAAGCCGCGCTCGCTGAGCAGGTCACCGTTCACAATCGAGGCTCTTTCATTACCTACACGGGTACGTCGGGTGACGACGTAATTACCGGTACCTCTTGGGTAGATCACATATTCGGCGGCGCCGGGAATGACACCCTTAATGGAAATGGCCGTAACGACACATTAGTAGGCGGCGCCGGGGTCGATAACCTCACTGGTGGCGCCCTCCCCCGATCTGGGGCGAAATACGTATTCACGTCGCTCACCGATAGTTACGCCGATGCCCAGGGCTCTCACTCGGACCTGATTACCGATTTCTTCGGCCCATACGATGTACTGGACCTGAGCACTCTTGGCCTGGAGCGGATCGGTAACGGCCACAATGGCGATCTGGACGTCAGCTATGATGCAGCCACGGACATTACCTACGTGCGTTCGCTAGACAAAGATGCCGACGGCAGGTTCTTCGAGGTGCGCCTGGCAGGCGATTTCCAAGGTCAGCTAAGCACGGCCAACTTCGTACTACGCCATGACGGCACAGCCGGCAACGATACCCTGGACTTCAACTTCAGCACCAAGCGATACGTGCTCAACGGCCTGGACGGCGACGATACGCTGACTGCCGGGAAAAGAGAGAGCGTACTGGATGGTGGGGCGGGTGCGGACCATCTGATCGGCAATTACGGAGACGACACTTTTCTCTATCATCAGCTCAGCGACAGTTTTGTCAACGAAGCCTCGGGTGTGTCCAGCGTTGATCTTATAAGCGAATTCAATCTGTTCGATGGGGATATATTAGACGTTTCGGCGCTTGGCTTCACTGGCTTGGGCGATGGCTACAACGGCACGCTGAATTACGCCTATGACAAAACCGTAGGGCACATCGTAGTGCAATCGTTCGAAGCCGATTCCGAGGGCAACCGCTTCAAGGTGTATATCGACCAGGGCTATCGCGCCACTGGCGGCGCCTCTCAAGATGCGGATGGTTTTATCTTCGCCGGTGATAACAGCCATGTCGATGCCGATCAGACCCTTACCGGGAGACCGATCAAGGATGCACTCTATGCGGGACGGGACGGCGGTATCCTGATCGGCGGCGGTGCGGGCGATGCGCTCACGGGCTATGAGGGGGTCGTTACCTTCCGCTATCTGGACAGCAGCGACAGCCTTCGTGGCTATGGCACCTCTGACCTGATCACGGACTTCGATGTGGCCCAGGACAAGATCGACGTAGCAGCCCTCGGCTATACCGGCTTGGGCGACGGCCACGATGGCACCTTGAAGCTGATCTACGACACAGACCTTCAACGCACCTACCTCAAGGATTACGACCTCAATGCCGAGGGCCAGCGCTTCGAAATCGGCTTGGTAGGCGGCTACACCAGGACCTTCACTGCAGCCAACCTGGTCGTTGCGAGCGACGTTTCCACAGCTGAGCACGTTTCTGATGCGCCTATTGAGTTAGTAGGTATTGCGCCTAGTGATATCCATGTTGCGTAGGTGAGAAGCCGCTATAGGTAGCCGTCAGTAGTCCTTACCTACTGACGACTACCGTTCCAAGGTTGCTGTTAACGAACGGCCGCAATGGGTCCAGGCTGTGTGAAAACGTTTTTGGATGCGGAGGACAGTGAAAACCGACCTCCAAACCGCGCTCCTAAGCGAAATCCGAGTCTGCTCACCCTTCACTCAGTCTCAGATTTAGCGTAGGGACGCGTACCTAATTTTTCGGTTAGCGTTTTCACACAGCCTGGGTCAGTAGCGGTCTGTGGTGACAGGCAGCTTCCGACCCATAGCGGCCGTTCGCTAACGCCACCCTTGGAACAGTAGCCGGCAGTAGGGAAGGACTACTGACGACTACCTAAAGCGGCCTCTCACCTAAGCCGCATAGATATCACTAGGCGCAACACCTACTAATTCAACAGGCGTATCGGAGACGTGTTCAGCTGTTGAAACGGTGCTCGCAACAACCAGGTTATCTGCGGAGAATGTCCTGGTATAGCCGCCTTCCAAAGCGATCTCGAAGCGCTGACCCTCTGCATTCAGCTCGTAGTCCTTGAGGTAGGTGCGGTGCAGGTCTGTGTCGTAGACCAGCTTCAAGGTACTGTTGGTGCCATCGCCCAGGCCCGTATAGCCGAGGGCCGCCACGTCGATCTTGTCCTGGGTTACGTCGAAGTCCGTAATAAAGTCGGCGGCACCATGAACGCTGTCGCTGCTGTCCAGATAGCGGAAGGTATCTACCCCAGTATTACCCGTCAGCGCATCGCCGGCACCGCCGCCAATTAGAATACCCCCTTCATATCCCGTATGAAGTTTATCCCAAGTCGGCTTCCCGGTGAGGGTCTGCTCGGCATCGTTATGGTTGTTATCCCCGGCGAAGATAAAACCATCGGCATCTTGGTAAGCAATGCCACTGTGGCGGTAGTCCTGGTCGATATACACTTCGAAGCGGTTGCCCTGGGCGTCGGCTTCGAACGACTGCGCCACAAAATGCCCTGCGGTTTTGTCATAGGTATAATTCAGCGTGCCGTTATAGCCATCGCCCAGGCCAGTGAAGCCTAGCGCGGAAACGTCCAACACGCTGCCGCCGAACAGGTTGAAATTGCTGATAAGGTCAACGCTGGACACACCCGAGGCGTCGTTGACGAAACTGTCGCTGAGCTGGTGATAGAGGAAAGTGTCGTAGCCGCTATTGCCGATCAGGTGATCAGAACCTGCGCCACCATCCAGTACGTTGGTGAATTTCCCGCCAGTCAGTGTATCGTCGCCGTCCAGGCCATTGAGCGCATATTGCTTGGTGCTGAAACTGTAATCCAGGGTATCGTTGCCGGCTGTGCCGTCGTGGCGCAGTGCAAAGTTATACGTGCTTAGCTGGCCTTGAAAATCGCCCGCCAGGCGCACCTCGAAGAAATTGCCGCTGGCGTCTTTGTCCAGCGAACGCAGGTAGGTAATGTCCGTCGCAGCGTCATAGCTGACGGCCAAGTCGCCATTGTGGCCGTTACCGATCCGCTCCAAGCCAAGGGCGGTTAGGTCCAATCTATCGTATGGCCTGAAACCGGTTATCAGGTCGGAGTGAGAGCCCTCGGCATTGGCGTAGCTGTCGGTGAGCGACGTGAACACGAATGTCACCGAGCCTCTACTGGCTGCGCTGCCTGTGAGGGTATCGACTCCAGCGCCGCCTACCAATATGTCGTCGTTGCCGCCCTGGCCATTCAGGGTGTCGTTCCCGGCGCCGCCGAATAAATGATCATTCAACCAGGTGCCGTTAATTACGTCATCGCCCGACGTACCAGTAGAGGTATCGAAAGAAGGCCGATGGTGAAAGGTAACCTGCTCATCGAGCGCGGCTTGCAGGGCAATTTTGGAGGCTGTAGGCACAGTATTGATCCTGAGTGGGTTGAATTGCTGGGTTTGGGTCGGCAATTCAGGCAGTAGCCTACCGGGCTAGACCAGCACGACTGTTGCGGTCATGTACTAGATGAATTGCATAAGCTCGTCAACGCGCTCCATCAGACAGCTCATCAGGGCGGCCGATCACTAGGTCGTTCACCTTGGACGGTCAATGGCCGCTAAGGGTCGGTAGCAGTCAAACGAGATCCGCTGCTTCCGACTTATAGTGACCCTTCAGCCTGAGAAAAACACCTTTGTGCAGTGGCTCGCCGTCGACGTTAATGAACGATTTCGAGCTAATATTATGGCTATTTACCGCTCAACATGTCTTGCGGTAGGGGTCGGTTTCGGTCTGAAATTGCCCTGATCTACAGGAAGTTTCGCTAGTACTGTTATTCCGCGTCCTGTGCGTGGATCACTGAGTTGAATAGTCATCTGGCTCTGTTGCTCGGTCACTGAGTCCAGCTTAAAGCCTCGCATGTCGGTCTCGAGGGAGTCGCCCGCCGTGTCCACTCTTACGACGATTCGCCAAACCTGCTGGAAATTGTTCAACTGGCGTTTGTTAATAAGCAGTAGGGTAGAGATTTCTGACCGGACGTCCACCTTGTAGATAAAAGCAGAAGCTTCTTCGCATAGCACGCCTCCCTCCGGTGAACTGTGCGGATAAAACAGCTTGTCTCCGATTCGGAATGGCCACCGCAGACTACTGAAGGGTGCCACCGCCGCTGGAAGCATTACCCAGCCATCTCCATTTGGGCAACCGCCGTTGCGGCTTCGTGAAGTCGAACGCGAGCCCGCTGTCAGCGCGATGATTTGGCCATTGTAGGTCGCTAAATCATCCTTCCATACCTGATCCTCGAAAGCGGGCGACTTTACCGGCAGCCCGAGGGCCGAGATCAGCAGAGCGCGTGGCTGCCCCTCCGGTGCTGGAAAGGATGAAAAATCTGGGCAGTTGCGGCGACTGCGATCAAGTTTCCAGTCCTGTTGGACCAGTACTCGGCCACCGTCCGCTATCAATACCGCGGTCAGGAGTGAAGCCTCTTTCCGTATTACAAGCCGTGCGGCAGAAGAGCCAGTCGCAGGGACTGAGGTCATTAGATGCTCCTCTCCCACACGACTCAGGCTGTAATCTCTGTTCAAAAAACGAATACTGGGGATACCCCATTTCAGCATCTGTTCCAGATCAACGAACGGGTAGAGGTCTGAATCATTTGTCGATTCGATGTCCAGAGTCAGCGGCCCGGTGAAGTCCTGGATCGGCTGCTTGGGAGGCTTTACCTCCACCGTGCACACATCATCTCGTTTGAAAGCGAAGCCCTCCAAAGCATCGAGTTCCGTGTGGTTGGCGGTCTGTCGCTGCTGGATAGACAAGTAGCAGGCTGCCACGACTACCAGTACGCTGAGAGTCAGACCAATGGGACGTAACCAGGGCTGGGATCGAACGATGGAATCAGGCGCGGCAGGATTGGATATCTTGACGCTGCCACAGGCAGCGAGAAGTAAAGTCATCGAGAGCAGCCATAATACAGCCCCCCAACCATACCCGTAGACAGTGAACTTGCCACCACCTTCGTCTGCTAGGTAGGTATCTATCCGCCAAGTGTCGAGCGAGATCAGAAAAGCCAGAGGTCCGGAAATCTCGGCTGTGCGTTTCAGGCTTACCCGACCAAGCGCCCGAAAGAAGAGTAGGTTGGCAAACCAAGCGAAGGTACTGCCGCTCCCCAGCCATCCAAATAGCAATAACTCAAAGCCATGCCACATGTGCTGCTGACTAGCGCCCAAGCTGGCGCATCCCAAGGAGACAGCCCAACACCCGAAGGCCAGAGTGCCTAGGGCATTGGTGGATAGCCACTGTGGCCTGATCTCTGAGGATAGCGTGTGAGAACGGGCGCAATAGACCTGGAGGAGCAAGCCAATCATGGCAGCTCCAGCCACGTCGACCAGGGGCAAGTCGTTGTGCCTGAGATAAACGATGTATACGGCCATCCAGGCCCCACCGTTGAGAATCCAGAAAGCGCAGGCGGCAAACTCTTTGCGAAAAACAGAACCGTGACCCGCAATTATTCGTTGAAGCACCATGAGAAGCGTGGCGAGGATAAAGCCTGCACTCAAGCCAAACACGTAAGGAAAAAGCGTTCTAATGAAACCGGGTATCAGGTCTGCCGACGGCACGGAATGGTCCTTGGGAGAGCAGCGTGGGCTGGCTCATACAATAGTGGTATGAGTCTTACTCATTCTGTGTTTCGGCCAAAGCCCTAGGTGCTTGAGGGCTAGTCACTGCTCTGAAGAGAATACAGAAAGATTCATCCTGATTGAGAAGACTAGGATTCCTCCTCGCGATGGTTCAAAAGCTCGCTTCGAGGCAATCGCCATCGCAGAGCAACGTCCGCTTAGGGTCGGTTGCAGCCTGTCGCCATCGGCAGCAACCGACCGATTCTGTTGAAAAAGTCGGACTCGGTTTTCATGGCAGAAAAGCACGCGCATGAGATTGAAAACTTGAATTCCCAGAGAGACATTCGGACACAGATTTCACGTAGCAACGCGCAAAACAGACCCCTCCACCGATCAGGTTCTTGGCAATTTGAGAAAACCGACTTTTTCAACAGAATCGGCCAGAAGCAGTCTATCGCTGCACTCTCTAAGCTCGAAGAACCAGCAAGCCAGCTATCAGAATCTACACCCTGAACCAGGAAGGCGTTGAGAACCTGCAGGCGACCCTGCATGCCTGCTCTGACCTAGAGCAGCAGGCCGCCCGGCTCAAGCAATTGGTCGGCAGCTTCCGCATTTGACCTGGCGTATGCCACATTAACGGGGCATCTGAAAGCGCGGCGGTGTCATCCGTCTCGGGCTGATCACTAAGGCGCCCTTTCGGCCAATTGCAACCTTAGACAGCGGTTCGCTTTCAGCTAGGGTAGATATCATCAGACAGGCAAGCACAACGCCAGGCGCAGCACGCATACCAGGCCGCAGGCGCTGAGCTGAAAGCACCGCACGGTAGCCGCTGCCGAACTCGCAGCAAGTGCATAAGAAGCGGCATAAACATGACTAAGCTCTAGCGAAGCTAGCCTGATTTGGCGCCTGGATCCTAGAAGCAAGCGGCTAAATGGACCCTCACCGCTTTGCGTTCAAAATCAGAAAGATTCAGCAAAGGTCTGCCAGTCATCTTCGCGGCCTCATCCCAACGGCGTAGTTGTAGGCTGTCGTTAAATAACGGGTCGAGCTCGAATGCATCCGCTTCAGTATCGCTCATCGGACCACCCTGCCATGACAGCGTCTGGCAGCTAGCCGGGCTTAGCCCGGCCAGATAACCTGCTTCGCGCAGGCATAGGTAGCGCTTAGCATCAACGTGCCGCGCCATCAGACCGCAGAGCCGATCAGGGAAACCCCGTTGGCGAAGCCAGTGGGCGCCGACATGCTCGTGCCACATACGTCCGAGCCCAGCCATGCTGATGTGGTCCGCCGATGGGCCACAGAAGTGGCCAATGTCGTGGCAAAAGGCGGCTAGCATCAGCTCATCATCTGCCCCTTCTGCCAGTGCCAACTCGGCCGCCTGTGTCATATGTTCGAGCTGGCTGATGGGCTCACCAATGTAATCCATGTCGGCTTGCAGACGGCACAGTGCGAACAGCTCGGCGACCGCCGCCTCGGCGGTCATGCGGCCTGCGCTCTCGGCCACTGGCCTTGGCCAAGTAGCGCGGCAATGGTGCGTTCGCCCAAGCCCAGGCCAACGCTCATGCCGACGCCAGTGTGCATCAGCACCGCAGTCACGCCCTCGGCCGCCTTGAGTACGCTGAACTGCCCCGGCCCGCGCGCGCCATACACGCCTTGCCACCGCTCCAGCACTTCAAGCTCGCCCGCCAGGGTGTGTTCGGCAAGGTCGATCAGAATGCGGTCGACTTCCTCGGCGTTGAACGGCCCGACATCGCTGCCATAGTCATGGGAGTCGCCGATGATCAGTTCGCCATAGGGGGTCGGACTGACCAACAGGTGGATGCCATAGGTTTCCAAGGCAGGCTGCTGGCGGCGGATTTCGGCACGTATCGCCTCGGCCTCCGGCAGGTCGGCGAAGGCGTTGTAATGCACGCAACTGAGTCCAGTGAGCACGGCATGTTCTAGCGCCAGTGGCTGCTTGAGGCGTGCGCGCAGCATCTGCAAGCGACATACCTGCGGCTTGAGTGCCGCCAAAGGCTCGGCCAGCAGCGTCTGGTAGTCATGCCCCGAGCAGACCAGGATTTGCGGCGCGCGGAAACGTCCTGCTGTAGTGAGCGCACTTCCCGATTCGACGTCACGCACCAGGGTAGAGAAGTGAAACTGCACGCCCAGGTTGCTCAGGTGCTCGACGATTTGCGGCAGCGCCTCGCGTGAGTAGAGTTGCTGATCATCGAGCCCATGCAGCGCAGCCCGATGGTGAGCAAAACGGCCGTCATACAGTTCCTCCAGCTCAGCACCGCGCAGCAGGTCGACGCGGTAATCCATTTCGCGCGCGCGGCCGGCACAAAAAGCTTCGAGCATCGCCTCTTCAGCCTCGGTGCGGGCGAATAGCAGCGAGCCTTTCTGTTTGAGCGACAGACCTGCTGCTTGAGCTAGGTCGCCCCACAGCGTGCGTGACTGACGTGCCAGATCGAGCATCACGCCCGGTGCTTGGCCAGTGACCAGTGCTTGGCCGAAATTACGGATGGATGCGCCACGTGGCGTGTTGGTGCGCTCGAACACACGAACCTTGAGACCGCGCTTAACACCGGCCCAGGCGTGGGCAAGCCCCAGCATGCCGGCGCCAACAATTAGCAGGTCACAATCTTGCTGACTCATAGAAAACTCCTGAATCCAGACGAGAGACCGCGCTGAGCGGCCTGCTACAAAACGATGGGGGTACCAGCAAATGCCGCCCGGTATGGTTACTTGGCGACGGGCTCGGACTTGCCGTCATAACGCTTGCGCCACTCGGCCAAAATCCAGTCACGGTTCTCCGAGGCCCAAGCAAAGTCGTTCTTGATCAGGCGCTGCTCGTAATCGGCGGGAAGCTCTTGAAAGCGTTCGGCGATGCCCGGTTGGGCGAGTACGGCAAAGTTGACCTTGTACAGGTCCATTGCCTCGCGGCTGGCGGAGAAGTCGGCAAGCTTTTTGGCGGCTTCGAGCTTATCGGTACCCTTGACGATGCCAGTCGCCTCGATCTCCCAACCCAAGCCTTCTTTCGGCAGCACGATGTCCAGCGGCGCGCCTTTGCGCTTGAGTTGCACCGCGGGGTACTCGAAGGAAATTCCGATGGGAAATTCGCCGGCCGCCGCCTGCTTGCAAGGCTTGGAGCCGGAGTGCGTGTATTGGCCGATATTCTGGTGCAGCTTGTCCATGTAGGCCCAGCCGCCGTCCTCTCCAAATGTCTGCAACCAGGCGCTGACATCCAGATAGCCAGTGCCGGAAGACGCCGGGTTGGGCATGACGATTTTGCCCTTGTAGACAGGGTCTGTGAGGTCTTCCCACTTGACCGGCTTGGGCAGGCCCTGCTTTTCAGCCTCGATGGTGTTGAAACAGATGGTCGCGGCCCAGACGTCCATGCCCACCCAAGCTGGCGGATTGGCCGGGTCTCGGTAGTTGGCTCCGATTTTGTCGAGGTTAGCCGGCGCGTAGGGCACCAACATGTCCTGCTGCTTCAGCACAGCCAGGCTGGAGCCAGCCAGCCCCCATACCGCGTCAGCCTGCGGGCGATCTTTTTCGGCCAACAGCTTGGCGGTCACGATACCCGTGGAGTCACGCACCCACTTGATGCGGATGTCCGGGTTCTGCTTTTCGAAGGCTTTCTGGTAAGTGTTCAGTTGCTCCACTTCCAAAGCGGTATAAACGGTCAGTTCGGTTGCGGCTTGAACGTGCAGTGCGCAGGCGGCGAGCAAACCGGCAGCCATTACGGTGAGTTTGAACATGATGAAGCTCCTGGAACGGCGTTGGTTGTATGTGCGGGCGGTTCAGGGACGGCCATGAATCAGGTCAGCAGCCTTGCGGGCTTTCCCCTCGTGCTAGACGCTGGTTGATGGCCTCCACCACCGGCGGCAGATCCGCCAGGGTGTCGATCAGGTAATGCGGGCGGCTGTCCTTGAACAGCGCATCAATGCGCTTGCGCTCAGCGGCCAGGCGCTCAGCGGGCAGCGCCTGGTATTGCTCCCAGCTCAGGCCGAGAAAGTTGCCGGAGAAGCGCAGCGCCACGGTCCACATGCCGGCACTGCGGCCTTCGAGAATGCCGGGCTCGGTGTCGTCGACCTTTACGCAGGCGGCCACATCATCGAGCCCCAGAGCGATGACGTTGGCTAGCGCCTGTGCCGGGCTGGGGCGGCCTCTGGGCACCTCATCGGTGGCGACCACATGGTCGGGCTGGTAGCCAGCGGCTGCAGCCAGCTCCACGACCTTTTGCATCACCACCTGTGGATAGCCGGAGCACGTGCCAATCTTCAAGCCGTGTTCGCGCAGCACCGTCACCGCCTCCAGCGCGCCGGGTATAGGCGCCGAATGCTCACCGACTTTTTCGATCTGCAGGGGCATGAAGCGCTTGTAGATAGCTGTGACATCCTCGTCGGTCGGCAGGCGAGCGAAGCGATGCATGAAGCGCTCGGCCACGGCTGGCTGGTCGCACAGCGTGCGGATGTGATCCCACTTGCCCATGCCCATGGGCCCCCGTGCTTCTTCCAGACTGATCTCGATATCGAACTGGGCGAAGGCTTCAATGAAGATGCGGGTCGGCGCAAAGGAGCCGAAATCTACGACGGTGCCGGCCCAGTCGAGGATGGCGGCTTGTAGCCGTTCAGGGTGCTGATAGCGCATGAGGTTCTCCAGAAAATCAATGATTGGCAGCGGCGCGCCAGGCCTGGGACCGACGCAGCAAGCCGCGCGAGGCCCCGGCCAGTAGCAGCGAGACGCCAGCGGAAGTGAGCAGGATCAGGGTCGACATGGCCGCGGCACCGCCGACGTTGCCTGCGTCGTCCATGTTCAGCACGGCGACCGAAGCCACCAGGCTGTCTGGGCTGTAGAGGAAAATCAGCGCCGACACGGTGGTCATCGCCGAGACGAACAGGTAGCGGACGATGTCCAGCAGGGCCGGCAGGCACATCGGCAAGGTCACCCGCAGAAAGTGGCTAAACAGCGGCACCTTCAGCGACAGGGCTGCGGCCTCGAACTCACTGTCGAGTTGCCGCAAGGCGGTGGCTGCGGTCATCTGCGCGGTGGTCAGAAAGTGCGCAACGGTGCAAATCACCAGTAGCGTCAGGCTGCCGTACAGACCATTCAACGGGTTGTCCGGTAGATTGAAGAAAAACACGTAGCCAAGCCCAAGCACTAAGCCCGGTACCGCCATGGGGATAAAGCACAGCAGGCGCAGTGTTTGCGTCAGCGGGTTCTGCCGAGTCTTCTCCAGCAGGTAGCTGCCGATGAAGATCAAGGCACTGCCGAACACGGCGGACGCGATCGCCAGCGTCAGGCTGTTGCGATAGGCCAACCAGCCGCCAGGCAGTTCGGAGAAGGCATAGTTGTGCAGCGAGAGCGACAGGTCGTAGGGCCAGAACTTGACCAGCGACGAATACACCGCCATGCCGAAGACCCCGAGCAGCACGGCGCAGACAAACAGCACCAGCAGCATGAAGGCGCCATCACGCCTGCGATGAGGCTTCGGAGCATAGGCTTGTGCACGACCACCCATGGCATCGCGCTGGCGACGGCGCAGCCACAGGTCGACCGTGAAGCTCAATAGCGCAGGCAGCAGCAGGAACAGACCAATCAACGCGCCGCGACCGAATTGCTGCTGCCCAAGCACCACCTTGTAGGCTTCCAGCGCAAGCACCTGATAGTCGCCACCCACCACCACCGGCACACCAAAGTCGGTGATGCACAGGGTGAACACCAGGCACCCGGCGGCGAATACGCCCTGCCGGCTACCTGGCCAAGTGATGCTGCGAAAGGCGCGCCAGGGTGAGGCACCCAGGCTTGATGCAGCGTCGAACAAACGAGCATCGGCCAGCGCCAGGGCGCTGAGCAGCACCATCAGTGCGTGGGGAAAGGTGTAGATAGCCTGTCCCAGAACGACGCCCCCAAAGCCGTAAATGCTGTCCGGAATGATGTCGCGTAGCAGGCCCTGATTGCCGAACAGGTAGATCAGGGCGATGCCGGGCAACATGGAAGGCGCAAACAAGGGCAGCAGGGAGATGCCACGGAACACGCCTTTACTCGGCACACATGTACGCTGCAGTGCATAAGCGAACCCGTAAGCAAGCGGCACCACAATCAGTACAACCGCCAAGGCACTTTTCAGACTATTGCCCAGCAGCCAGCGGAAATTGGCGCTGCCGAACAGCTCCACGGCTGCGGCTAGGCCTCCGCCTTGTGACGGATCGCCGAAAATGCCGCGCCAGAGCATGGCCAGCAAGGGCAGCACCACAGCCAATAGCAGCAACACCAGCATCAGCCACTGGCCGCCCTGAACGAACAGGAGGTCAGCCCGATCCGCAGGGCGCTGGCGCGTCGAACCGCGAAACATCGCCATGACCTGTTCCATCAGGCGAAGACCTGCAAGCTGTGTGGCGGCAGGGCAACGCGGATCTGGTTGCCGTGCAATGGCGGCATGGCTTCAGGCGCCATTTCGGCCAACAGGGCATGGCCTGGCAGATCGTCCAGCTCGAAGCTCAGGCGGCAGCGGTTGCCGAGAAAGGTCATGTCCCGCATCCGCGCGGAGAACAGGTTGTCCTGTTCGGACGCGGGGTTGATGAGGATCGCCTCGGGCCGGCAGAACAGGCGACCGTGCTCGCTATGCCCGGGTTTAGCCAAACGCAGGCTGAGCCCGCCGACCCGCGCATGGGCACCATCACGTTCGTAAGGCAGCCAGTTACCCTGGCCAACGAATTCGGCGACGAAGGGCGTGGCGGGCGCATCGTAGATCGCCTGTGGCGCCGAATACTGCTCGACCCGACCCTGATTCATCACCGCGATCCGGTCGGCCATCAGCATGGCCTCGTCCTGGTTGTGGGTGACCATCAGCGTGGTGATGCCAAGCTGGCGCTGTAGGCTGCGCAACTCACTACACAGGTGCTCGCGCACCTGCGCATCGAGGGCCGACATGGGTTCATCAAGCAGCAGCAAGGACGGGCTCGGCGCCAGGGCACGGGCCAACGCGACCCGTTGTTGCTGACCACCGGAGAGCTGCGCCGGATACTTGTGCTCGCTGCCGGTCAGGCCAACCAGATCGAGCATTTCGGCCACACGATTTCTACTCGCCTTGCGACCCAGCGCGGCCAAGCCGTAAGCGATGTTCTGGGAAACGGTCAGGTTGGGAAACAGCGCGTAGGATTGGAACAGGATGCCGTAATCACGCGCTTGCGGCGGCAAGGTGGAGACGTCGCGGCCGGAGAAAAGGATGCGTCCCTGGTCCTGTCGCTCAAGGCCGGCGATACAGCGAAGCAGCGTGGTCTTGCCGCAGCCGGACGGGCCGAGCAGGCAGACCAGCTCCCCAGGGGTCACATCCAGCGAGACTCCATCGAGTGCTTTGAACGTGCCAAAGCCCTTGTGTATGTCGTGCAGGTGCAGATCGACGGTGGCCATCAGCGGAACCTCGTTTGATTCGAACGAGGTTCATGATGGGGCCGCCGTACTAAGGCTTTATGGCACTTTGGCAAAAGCTGCCGATAGTCACATCGGTATATCTGCGAAGGCCCGCAAGGCCATCAGCGCTCGGAAAATTCCCGCGCGATGGTCAGGAACGCGGCTGGCAGCCGAGCCTGACGGCGCTCGCGCAGGCAATATAGGTACTCGGGGATCACTGGCGCGTCTTCGAGCTCGATGACGCGGAGATCGGGATTATCAGGGACTTCATGGCGGGCAATGACGCTGATACCGATGTTGCGCAGTACCGCCTCGCGGATCGATTCGCGGCTACCAATCTCCAACAGCGGGCCGGGAGCGCCACCTGACTGCTGCAACATCTGCTCGGTGAGCATGCGCGTCGTCGAACCGGCTTCACGCATCAGCAGGCTGTGTCCGGCCAGTGCCGATGGTGGCAACCGTTTGTGAGCCGCCAGCGGATGGCTGCGGTGAACGGCGAGCACCAATGGATCGTGGCCAAGCGTCAGCCGGGTGAAGCGGGCGTCTTCTTCAAGTTGGGATGAGGCAGCGAGGTCGACCCGGTATTCCTCAAGCGCCTCGATCACCTGCTGAGAGTTGCCGATCTCCAGGGTCACCTGGATCTGCGGCATGCGCTCACGGAAGCGCTGGACCAGATCCAGCACGTAATACGGGGCCGTGGCAGCGAGGCGCAAACTGCCCCGCATCTGTCCGCTGTTGCGCAGTAAAAATTCGATGTCGGCTTCCTGCTCCAACAGTTTCTGCACCATCGGCAGCAAGCGTGCGCCTTCTTCGCTGACGGTCAGTCGTCTGCCGCCGCGGTAGAACAGCTCGACCCCATACTGCGATTCGAGGTTACGAATTTGCGTGGTGACGGTGGGCTGGCTGAGTCCGAGCTTTTTCGCCGCGTGAGTGATGCTGCCCATTCGGGCCACCATGTGAAACGACTTGAGTTCGGCTGATAACATTCACAAGCCCTAATGGAGGCGGACCATCTGACATTCAATTAAGTGGTGCGACGTTAACAATGTTGACACAACAGCGGAGTGGCTATGGGATAAAGCGTCGATGACGTGACGATAGTGCAGCATCGAAGTAAGCCTTGTGGCCGGCTGCTTTCGGCGACGCCGACTACAGGCTATCTGCCCCATTATTTCAACCTGGACGGGTATAGCAGGCAGGTGCGAGGAGACTTCACAACTGCTACCTTTATCAAGCAATACCTGCGCTGAGTAGACGTTGGCCCGGTCCTGCAGCGCTCACTTGCTGAAGGTCTGCTATTGGCCGATTCTGTTGAAAAAGTCGGTTTTCTCAAATTGCCAAGAACCTGATCGGTGGAGGGGTCTGTTTTGCGCGTTGCTACGTGAAATCTGTGTCCGAATGTCTCTCTGGTCTGGGAATTCAAGTTTTCAATCTCATGCGCGTGCTTTTCTGCCGTGAAAACCGAGTCCGACTTTTTCGACAGATTCGGCCGATTGCTGCCTTTCGCGAAGGGCAGCTATGGGTCCCATAGCTGACGCTCAGCGGTATTTAAGAAAGCCGAGGGCGGTTCAGTGTTCACAGGCGAGATTCAAATTCCTGAAGTCGATCGAACAGCCTGAACCCGACATAGTCAGGTTTACGCTGGTACAGCCAGCGATGGTAGCAATCCCAGTAGCTGATCATTCGGTCTTGTGTGGCCTGAAAATACTTCTGGTTATCCCTGATGAAGGAGCCGTAAAGCACAGGATCAAGAAGGGACAAGTGGCTTTCGCAGGTGTCGAGGATCTCGATCACATACTCGCCAGTGAGCTGAACAACGAATGGAACGACCCAGGTTTCGGAGACAGGGAGAATGTGCTTAAGATGGCGCTGACGGACATAGCCATTGTGGTGCCTGCTCAATAGGCACGAGTACATAATGCTTTGCGTTCGGCTCAGAGGCTTACAATCCTGCTCGCTGCCCTCGGGGTAGATTCGGTATGGAACGATCACATGATCTCTACCTGCTGTGACCTCTATGCCTGGATGATCACCACATCTGGTATTGCCCATAACCAAACTCAGACGATCTGCCTCCAATTTCAGGTAAGGCGGAAAGGCGTTAGCGATTGATTTCAGCGTGGCTGAAGCCTGTAGCGTGACATCGCTTTCCATGGCGAATCCTTTCTTCATTCAGCTTTTACGACAGGTCTGTCATTGACAATAACGACCTCGGCCGCACTCGTCTGCTATTGGCCGATTTCTGATTTTGGCCGGGTAGTGACGGCTTTGGATCGATTTCCTCGGGTAATCCCCCCATTTTTAGTACGCGCCAGAAGTAGATATCAGGCCACAAGGGCCAACTTCTGTTTGGGGGTGATGCCTCCGAGGGCCATATTCGGACGCTTGTGATTGTATGTCCAGATCCAGTTTGTACCGTAATCCTGAACCTCTGCGATTGATTCAAACAGGTAATGACCTAGCCAGTCATAACGTACTGTGCGGCTGTAGCGCTCAACATAGGCATCTGCTGTGGATTACCCGGTTGAATGTAGTCCAGGAGGATACCCCGTTTCTGGGCCCACAGTGTCAACTTCGTGCTGATGTACTCAGGGCCGTTATCGCTACTACGGATGGCGTGTGGTTTACCACGCCACTCAATCACCTGATCCAATGCCCGCACCACACGCTCGGCCGGTAGCGACAGATCAATCTCCATGCTCAAGGCTTCGCGGTTGAAGTCATCAATCACATTGAACATCCGAAAGCTGCGCCCGTCAGCTAATTGATCGTGCATGAAGTCCATCGACCAGCACTGATTGATCGCCTCGGGAACGGCCAACGGCTCGGGCTTTTCCCGCACGATGCGTTTGCGCGGTTTAATCCGCAGATTCAACTCCAGCTCGCGGTAAATCCGGTACACCCGTTTATGGTTCCAGCGATAGCCCTTCACATTACGCAGATACAGGAAGCACAAGCCAAAACCCCAGTTGCGCTGGTTATGGGTAAGCCGAATCAAGTG
Organism: Pseudomonas artemisiae; assembly: GCF_057128685.1. Lineage (NCBI taxonomy): Bacteria > Pseudomonadati > Pseudomonadota > Gammaproteobacteria > Pseudomonadales > Pseudomonadaceae > Pseudomonas > Pseudomonas artemisiae. The sequence continues at coordinate 110,575 of NZ_JBSKHS010000004.1, read as the reverse complement.
ATCGGCAATCTCGGCATTTTTCGTCGCTAGACGCGGTTGGTAGCGATAGCAGCAGAGGCTGACCTTGAAGGCCATACACGCCAGCTTGATGCCGATTTTTCCGGAACGTACAGCCTGTTGCGCCATCTCTCGTCGTCGAGATGGCTTCACCACTTTTTTGCCATCGCTTCTTGGATGATTTCGGCTTTGAGGCGCTCCTCGGCGTACATTTTCTTTAAGCGACGGTTTTCTTCCTCAAGCTCGCGCAGCCGAGCCATCAACGATGCGTCCATACCGCCGAACTTGGCGCGCCACTTGTAGAAGGTAGCTGAGCTGACGCCGTGCTCACGACACAGCTCTGGCACTGGGCTTCCAGCCTCGGCTTGCTTGAGGATGGCAATGATTTGGCTGTCTGAAAAACGTGATGTCTTCACGCAGAATTTCCTTGATCCGATTAGGAGAAAATTCTACTTCCGACGAGTACTTTTTTCAGGGGGGATTACCGACAGTACTCATCTTGAAATCGATACCTTTCTCGCGTAGAGCGACAAAGACCGACATGGCATAGGGGCTAGTGAATTGCAAGTCGACGTATAAGCGCAGAGGGCTCATAAAATGATGTCCTTATGCAGAAGACTGCACCCTACGAGATTGAGAAAGGATAGTGAAATCGATGATTTTCATAGGCGCATTCCTGGGCGGAATGCACCAGGTTGAAATATAAATCGCTCACCCAAGATGCCCCTGCGCCTCAATGTTGGACCGCGACAGCCCCATCGCTAGGAGTAGCTGTTTCTGGCCGGTTTCGGCCCATGCTGAGCGGCTGCAATGGGTCGGGAGCGGCCCGTCGCAACCGGCAGCAACCGACCCATAGCAGCCGGTTGTGACAGGTTTCAACCGACCCAAAGCGGACTGGGTATCCCCAGCCCGCAAACTAGGATCAGCTTTGGCAGAACCGGATTCGATTGCCGAATGGGTCATAGACTTCCAGCACTTGCCCCCAGCCTTGCTGAACGATATCTGGCCGTCCGTATCCGTAGCGTTTGCCCTGCAATTCGTCGCGTAGCAGCTCGATATTTTGCATCGGGACGAAGACGGTCGATCCCGGGCTCGCATCGCCATGATGTTCGGAAAGATGGAGTTGCAGGCCGTTTCGGCTGATTCCCAGGTATAGCGGCAGATCTGCTTCGAATCGGTGCTCAAATTCGACCCTGAACCCTAGAAAATCTAGGTAAAACTCGCGTGCCTTAGCTTCGTCGAACATCCGCAATATCGGGATGGCTTTGTCGAAGGTCATGACGGGTTGGGCCGGTTCATGGGGAAGCATCGCAGACGCGGTGTTCCAGTCCTTGAAACCCAATTGATGTGCTACCAGTTCAAGCACCGTTGAGTGAGACGCCTCTTGATTGCGCGCCTCAAGCGAGGCACGCAGCCTCTTGGCCATCTGCTTGGCTTGTTCGATTGAAAACATCGCTCCTCCTGTAGCCGAGGCATTCTGGTGCTCGCGTTGCCAAACCTCGACTCTCAAGAGTTGCGACAGGATTTGGGGGGAGAAGGAATGCTTTCACCTTTCCTTTCAGGAGCGAGCGGCGGGCAGCATCAGCCCGCTCTGATGATACATAGCGGCTCCCGCCAGCGAAAGTTCTCCCGGTTGCATGTCTCCGGCAGGAATCATCAGTCTGCTTTTGGCCGGTTTCAGCCTGTCCCCACCGTCAGCTATGGGTCGGTTGCTGCCGGTTGCGACAGGCCGCTACCGACCCGAAGCGGCCATTGACAGTCCAAGGTATCAGACCCAGGATCGGCCTCCGATAGAGAAGGATCGCGTTGACGAGCCGATGCAATTCATCTAGGACATGACAGCTACAGGCGTGCTGGCCTAGCTTGGTAGGCTACTGCTGAATTGCCGACCCAAACCCAGCAATTCAACCCACTCAGGATCAATACTGTGCCTACAGCCTCCAAAATTGCCCTGCAAGCCGCGCTCGATGAGCAAGTCACAGTTCATTATGAAGGCTCATTCACTGCCTACCAGGGAACGTCGGGCGATGATGTGATTACCGGAACCTCTTGGGTAGATCACATATTCGGCGGCGCTGGGAATGACACCCTTGATGGAGGTGGTCGTAACGACACATTAGTAGGCGGCGCCGGGGTCGATACCCTAAGTGGCCCCGCCCTCCCCAGATCTGGGCTGAAATACGTATTTACGTCGCTCACTGACAGTTACGCCGATGCCCAGGGCTCTCATTCCGATCTGATTACCAATTTCTTCGGCCCATACGATGTATTGGACCTAACTGCCCTTGGCTTGGAGCGGATCGGTAACGGCCACAATGGGGATTTGGCCGTCAGCTATGATGCCGCCACGGACATTACCTACGTGCGCTCGCTAGACAAAGACGCCGACGGCAGGTTCTTCGAGGTACGCCTGGCAGGCGATTTCCAAGGACAGCTAAGCACGACCAACTTCGTACTGCGCCATGACGGCACAGCCGGCAACGATACCCTGGACTTAAACTTCAGCACCAAGCAATACGTGCTCAATGGCCTGGACGGTGACGATACGCTGACCGGCGGGAAAATCGCTAGCGTACTGGATGGCGGCGAAGGTGCTGATCACCTGATCGGCAATAAGGGCCACGACACTTTCCTCTACCACCAGCCCAGCGACAGTTTCGTCAACGACGCCTCGGGTGTGTCCAGCGTTGACCTGATCAGCAATTTCAACCTGTTCCGCGGGGACGTATTGGACGTTTCCGCGCTGGGCTTCACTGGGCTGGGTGACGGCTACAACGGCACGCTGAATTACGCCTATGACAAAACCGCAGGGCATTTTGTGGCGCAGTCGTTCGAAGCCGATGCCCAAGGCAACCGCTTCAAGGTGTATATCGACCAGGACTACCGCCACGGTGACGGCGCTTATCAAGATGTGGATGGCTTTATCTTCGCCGGTGACAACTACTCTGACGAAGCTAACCAGACCCTGACCGGAAAGCCGACCTGGGATGCTCTCTATACGGGATGGGACGGCGGCATTCTGATCGGCGGAGGTGCGGGCGATTTGCTGAACGGCAATGATGGAGTCGATACCTTCCGCTACTTGGACAGCAGCGACAGCATTCATGGCGCCGCAGACCTGATCAAGGATTTTGACGTGACCCAGGATAAGATCGACGTGGCGGCCCTGGGCTATACAGGTCTAGGGGATGGCACCAATGGCACCTTGAAGCTGGTGTACGACACAGACCTGCACCGCACCTATTTCAAGGACTACGACCTGAATGCCGAGGGTCAGCGCTTCGAGATCGCTTTGGAAGGCGGCTACACCAGGACCTTCACCGCAGACAACCTGATCGTTGCGAGCACCGTTTCAATAGGCGAGTACGTTCCTGATGCGCCTATTAAATTAGTAGGTGTTGCGCCTAGTGATATCCATGCTGCTTAGGTGAGGAGCCGCTTAGGCCGCCGGCTCACACCGGCAGGCCTCTGTACTGCTGTGCGTTACTTCGTGACCACGTTCTGTTCCAGTGTTACTGGCATGGCCTTCAATGCGCCACTCAAGGCCAGGTAACGCACATACCCTTCCCCTGCGGGCAACACCTGCCCCCGTTCCACCACACGCTGCCCTTCCACGACATAACGCAAGGTGCGTTCTGCCTGGTCGCTGGTTGCGCGTCCTTGCAGGTCCAACGCCACCAGCGCCATCGTTTCATTCACACAGGTCGCAAGTGCCGCCTCGACCTGCGCCTGTGCCAAACGCCCGTCGTCAACGCACGCTGAACCGCAGCGGCGCAACGACGGGCTACCTACATCCACCTGAGCGCTGTAGAGCGCGCCACCGGCGATGTCTTCGAGGCGCACCTGGGAACTGAGCACGAAATGCATGCGGTCGGCGCTTAATACCAGGCGCGGGGCGATTACCCAGCGTGCTGTGACTGCACCACTGCCTTGCGGCAGCCCGGCACGCACGGCGGCCTGGCGGTAACGCTCGGTGAGCTGTGTTTCAGGGGGGGACGCGCTCAGCAGGTCGGCCAGTGGCTTGGCCTCCTGATCGGCAGCGGCCTGCGCCTTGCGTTGCAAGGCTCCCACACCCGAATGAGCATTCACCGCGGCGGTAACCGCGAGCCCGGCCAGGCCAGCTATGCCATTAGCGCGCAGATTAGCGGCGGTTTGATCCGTGTTGGCCTGGGCGGCCATGGTGGCAGCGCCATCGATGATCGGGGCGGCGCTGACCCATGGCCCCTTAGGCAGGTTCAGCTCCACGCGCGCGCCGTGCTGGTTCAGGTAACCCTGGGCCTGGCTGTCAACGAAATGCGCAGGGCCTGCGGGCACCTGGGCGCAACCTGCCAATGCTCCGGTCAATCCCAGGGCTACCCATAGCGTGCCGCGGGTCATGGGGCAAAAGGCGCCAGCACTTGCTGACGGCCGTTGTCCACGGCTTGGTAATAGGCATTGGAGAGGTTGGCGTAGCCGGGCTGGTCCCACTCACCCTGGCTGGTCTGGGCAGCCGCGAATGGCTTGTACCACATCAAGCGGTTGTCGGCGGTATCCATCAGCAAGCCCCAGCCTGCCACTTGCGGCGTCGGTGGGCTGGTGGGTACCACGCTGTAGTAGCTGCGCATGGCACCCGCAGTGTTCACCGACACCAGCAGCAAGCGGTCGATGCCATATTGCGCCTTGAGCGCGCTCAAGTCCCGGTCCAGATAGCCTTCGCGCCACGAGGTCTGCTTGTATTTGCTGAGGTCGACGTACTCCGGAATACGCTTGACCGTAAACCCTTTGGCTTGCAGCCGCGCGACCAAGTCGTCTGGCAGGCTCTTTAGATCGTCGGTCCCCCACGTGGCGACCTTGCTGCTGAGCGCACTGTTCACTGCCGTGTTGATACCGAACTCGATCAGCCCCTGGTTGCCGGTCAGGGCCAGGCGCGGTGCAGGAAGCGGTCCCATGGCCACGCCAATCACCGGGTTGGTATCAGCAAAGAATTGAGGGTCCAGCCCGACGGGATTTTGAGTGTGGGCACAGCCGGTAAGCGCTGCCAGGGCAAGCAGCATGAGGCACAGCGAACGAGCGAAACGGTAGCGCATGATAGGCAATCCATTCAGACAAGAATCCAAGGGCGGGTGAGGGACCATGCTCTGTGTACCCTCCCCGATACGGATCCAAGGCTAGTGGAAGGATTGTCAAATAACTAGCGTCAAATTTTAAATTACTGTGCACTGGGTCACAAATGCCGCCTACCGGCTACCAACTAATACCGATATGCGGGGTCACTCACGTCTGCCGGTAGGCCGCACGTGCAGGAACAGGCAGATCACGGCGCAAAAAGCGGTCCCTTCCTGGCTCGCTGTCAACCGTTTGCCAAACATGCGGCTACAGCAGATCATCTGTTAAGTGGGTCTGGGTCGTCCAGTTCCAGGCATGGCGTACCCGCGAGCTCACATGCGGTTTTCTCTAGGACCATGCTAAATTTCTTTGGGTCGATAGCGGCCTGTCGGCACCTGTTGCCACCGACTCATAGCGGCCCTTGGCAAATGCCAGCCTTGATTAGAAAGCGGAATACAAAATCTTTAGGTTTTCCCAACCCTGAACGGTTAGATTGATAGGAATAGGCAATATTCCAAGTGGATCCGACATAGGCTCTCCTCACTCCTGACCTTAGCATTGCCTCGTTGCAAATCTCAGGAGTACCTCACATGAATGCAGAGAAAACCCTTTTCGTCACTGGCGTCAGCAGCGGATTTGGCCTAGCGCTGGCCAAGGAGGCGCTTGCCCAGGGGAATCAGGTAATCGGGACCGTGCGCAGCGAATCCGCACTGGCGGCCTTTGCGGCGCTCTCGCCAGAGCGGGCCCATGGTGTGATTCTAGACGTTACCCAATTCGATGCCATCGACGCTGTGATCGCTGAGGTCGAACATCGGCACGGCCCGGTAGATGTATTGGTCAATAACGCGGGTTATGGCCACGAGGGGATATTCGAAGAGTCACCGTTGGCTGAGATGCGCCGCCAGTTCGACGTGAATGTGTTCGGAGCCGTAGCGGTGACCAAGGCATTCTTGCCGTATTTTCGCCAACGGCGGAAGGGGCATATCCTCAATATCACGTCCATGGGCGGGTATATCACCATGCCCGGTATTGCCTACTACTGCGGGAGCAAATTTGCTCTGGAAGGTATATCCGACACCCTGAGCAAGGAGCTTGCCCCCTTTGGCATCCTTGTCACGGCCGTGGCGCCAGGGTCGTTTCGCACGGACTGGGCAGGCCGTTCGATGCAGCGTACTCCACGCAGCATCAGTGACTACGATGCAAGCTTCAACCCGGTACGCAAGGCGCGTGAGGAAAAAAACGGCCAGCAGCTGGGCGACCCGCAAAAGGCCGCATGCGCCATCTTGACGGCTATCGCTAGCCCAAACCCGCCAGCTCACCTACTGCTGGGCAGCGACGCCCTCACCTTGGTACGTGACAAGCTGCGACAAACGCTTGAGAGTATTGATCAATGGGAGGCGCTTAGCTACTCGACCGATGGCTGGGGATAATGATGCAGGGAGAAGTGCAGACAATCGCTGGATCCAGGGACCCGTGCACAGTGCGCATGGTGCAGCTGATGGGCCGATTGGCTCCGTTGGAGGGCTATAACCTGAGCCCGTTGGATGATGTGCGTTTTCTGCGCTCCAACCGATCGCTGACACGCACACCGGTGCTGTATGAGCCTGGTATTGTCATCCTCTGTCAGGGTCAGAAGCGCGGCTATCTGGGTGACCAGATTTTTGTCTACGACCCTCAGCATTATCTGGTTGTGTCGGTGCCGGTGCCCTTCACCATGGAGACCGACGCCAGCCAGGCGGAGCCAATGCTGGCGGTATACCTGCGCCTGGACTTCACTCTGGCCGGCGAGTTGATCCAGCAGGTGGATGAGGTGCGAGGGTTCGGCGCGGCCCGGCCTATGGGGATGTATGCCTCGCCTATGGATGAACCCTTGCGCCGGTCCATCTTGCGTTTTCTGGAAATCATGGAAGAGCGTACCGATGCGCAGATCCTTGGTCCGGCGATGCTGCGCGAACTCTACTACCGTATCCTCACGGGTGAACAAGGTGGCAGCCTGCGCTTGGCCATCGCCCAACAGGGCCAGTTTGGCAAAGTGACGCGCGCCATTCACAAGATCCATCGCTGCTATCACGAGCATCTGGATGTAGAAGCACTGGCCCAAGAAGCGCAGATGAGCGTGCCTAACTTTCATCTGCATTTTCGCAAGGTTACCGACACCTCACCTATGCAGTACCTTAAGTCGACACGCTTGCACCAAGCGCGATTACTGATGCTGCGTAACGACCTAACGGCAGCGAGAACGGCTTTTCTGGTGGGCTATGAAAGTGCCTCGCAATTCAGCCGCGACTTCAAGCGCCTGTTCGGCCGCACACCTTTGGCAGAGGTGGCGTGGATGAAGCGGACCTATGCGTTGCCGGCGCCGATAACACCGTCCCCTTTCGTATCGTCACACTAGTTATTTGTCAGCCTGTCGTCAGCGTCTCCTATGGGTCGGTTGCTGCCTGTCGCAACAGGCCGCTACCGACCCATTGCGGTCGTTCGTGAAAGGTAACAAAGGCCGTAAGCTGACGTCCGCATGCAAACCCCACATCAAAAGACATCAGGTTGGAGTTTACGAAGTAGTAATGGGGTATGTTGTCGCTCCACTCTCCAAACTGACCTGTCATTCCTGCGTGAGTACTCAATGCTGATCTCTACCCTTATCGACGGTCGACTTATAACGCCATCCTTGCAAGGCGAACCCCTCGTGCCCTGGTGGAGTTTCACGAAAACAGTGTTAGCCGCGACCGCCCTTACATTGGTGCGCGACGGTAGGCTCGACTTGGATGCTTCGCTTCCCGAAGGTGTTTTCACTCTGCGCCAACTGCTGCGTCACGAGGCAGGCCTTGCGGACTATGGCGAACTTCCCGAGTACCACGCTGTTGTAGCCAACCATGAGTCCGCATGGCCCGCAGGCGAAATGATGCAGCGCCTGGATGGGCATCGACTCCGATACAACCCCGGAACGGGTTGGCGTTACTCGAATGTTGGTTTCATGCTGGTAACCCAAATCATCGAGCGTGCCGCCGATCTGCCGCTCGCAGACGCTATCAGGCAGCAAGTCCTGAGTCCGCTTGACATAGCGACGGCTCGCTTCGCAACAGAGCGTGCTGAGCTGAATGAAAAGCTCTTCGGTAGTTCGTTGAATTACGACCCCGGCTGGGTCTACCACGGATTGCTGATTGGTCCTGTGTCACAGGCTGCCCGGCTGCTGGATGGCGTGCTCGCTGGAGGCCTCCTACCCGACAATCTGCTTCAGGAAATGCAGGCGACGCGAATACTGGGTGGCCCAATAGCAGACCGGCCTTGGCTAGCGCCCGGTTACGCTCTCGGCATGATGCGAGGCGGAGTCAAAGGTGACCTGATGTTGGCTGGCCATACCGGAATGGGGCCAGGAAGCGTTATTGCGGTCTATCGGTGTGCCGTTGGTGGCTCCGCCGCATGCTGTGCAGCTCACTCGATTGGAACGGACGAGGCAGGTATCGAAAAGCTGGTAGTTCAAGAAATACGAGGAGCGCTGGAAACGACACGCTGAAGCTTCGCGTGCCCCTCGGAACGCCCTCTCTGCGCAATGTCCGCAATGGGTCAAGCCTGTTGAAATGGAAGTCGCCTTATGTTCGAACGTAGCAAACTGGTTCCAGAGTTAATGGTCACTGACTTGGCTAACAGCCTGTACTTTTGGGTTTCTTGCCTGGGACTCGAGCTAGCTTATCAACGTCTAGAAGACGGATTCGCGTATCTCGATTTGAACGGCGCTCAGGTAATGCTTGAGCAGGTTCATTCGGAAGCTGGTCAATGGCTGACTGCTGCCCTGTCTAAGCCGTTTGGAAGAGGAATTAACCTACAGATTGACGTTGTGGCTGTCGAACCCATCATCCAAAAACTCGATCAGGCTGGATTTCCACTCTATCGAGAATGCAAAGACACCTGGTATCGGGCTGACGAAATAGAAGTAGGTCAGCGCGAATTCATCGTTCAGGATCCCGATGGTTATCTTGTAAGGTTGGTAGAGCGGTTGGGTGAGAGACGGGCTTGCTCAGTCTGAACCTAAGCTAAGCCGACCGTCAGCTATGGGTCGGTAGCTGTCTGTCGCCACCGGCCGGAACCGACCCAAACTGGACGTTTTTCAGGCCTACCCACACGGTACGAAGCGAATTGTTGCGATGGCAGTGTTCGGCCTTTTACCACGATTCCGACATATCTAAAGGAGAAACACGAGCCGTCGGCAGACACCTAGTACTTCCTCGCAGTCATAAGCCAGAGCTCAGCTCGTGGGCTGGCTTTGCAGCAGCGGATACAGCGAAAGCACCAACAGGGCCGCCATGCCCCAGTTGAACAGGCGCAACCAGCGCGGCACTCGCAGAACATTACGCAAGGCGCTGCCGAAACCGACCCATACGCACACGCTCGGCAAATTAACGAGTGCAAACACTGCGGCGATGACCAGTACATTAAAAATGTAGCCTTGCGTCGGTACATAAGTAGTAATAGCCCCAACCGCCATCACCCAAGCCTTGGGGTTTACCCATTGAAAGGCGGCCGCGCCCAAGAAGGTTACCGGCTTGCTGCCCTGTCCGCCCGTTTCGCTCATGCCCCCCGAGGTGGCGATGCACCACGCCAGGTACAGCAAGTAAGCAGCGCCTATCCAACGCAGTGCAGTATAGGTCCACGGCACGGCGTGGAAGATTTCACCCAGGCCTAGTCCCACCGCCACCACAAGCAGCATGAATCCCAGACTGATGCCTAAAGCGTGGGGAATGGTGCGCACGAAACCAAAATTTACCCCTGAGGCTAGGAGCATGGTGTTGTTAGGGCCTGGGGTGATTGACGACACCAGGGCAAAAAGCGCGAAGGCAGGCAGCAGATCGAGGAGCATATCCGTATGTTCTCTAGGATGTTGTAAAGGTGACAATACCTGACAACTCACTCTGCGGGTCCGTACAGCCAAGGTTAAATTCAGCGCTACAATCGATGCATTGAGCCGCTTAGTTTTTCTGACCTGCCGGCGATCATGACCGACTACATCCGCCCCATAACAGCCCTTTGAGGAGGAACGGCATTGACAAGAAAACAGCAACCGACCTGGTAGCACAGGCCAGAGGACAAGCCAGCGTGGTCACCACCAAGGTTGGCCGATGCGCACGCACCGAAGCTGGAGGCCGGTCTTCAAGCGAGGCGGTGCAAGATAGGCTTTGTCGCTGCATCAGGGGTACTTGATACTTTCTTATTTTAAAGACCGGCCTGACCGCGCTCCCGCCAGCCCCCTTAAATTCTTTGTCTATTCTCAGGTCGATTCAAGCACTGTGCACTGAACAGTCCCAAATCAAGGAACAACCTGATGGCCACTATTTTCAATGTCAAAGACTACGGCGCTGTCGGCAATAGCCGCACCGATGACACCCAGGCGCTGCAAGCGGCAATCGATGCTGCAGCGGCGGCCGGTGGCGGTACGGTGTACATACCCGATGGCAGATACAAAGTAAGCACCCACTCCCCTAGCACGGTGCTAGTGCTCAAGGATAACGTCAACCTGCAAGGGCAAAGCCGTTCGGTCACTATCGAGCTGGATGAAAAGACGTCAACCGGTGATATCGACGGCATCATTCATATCAGTGGCACCCATACCAGCGCCCAGGACATTAGCGTGGACGGCTCTGGCGCCTATGACGGCGAAGTCAGTGCCTGGTCCATAGGTGATGGGGTAAAGGTGACCCTTGACCGCATCAGCGCCAGCGGCGTTACCGGGTTCGGCATGGACCTGCGCGCAGAGGGCAGCCAGGTTCAGCTCACCAATTCGAGGTCCGACGCCAACGACGGGGGCGGTATCGTCGCTGCGGGGCTGGTGAACAGCACCTTGAGCGACACCTCGGTTTCAGACAACGGTGGAACCGGGTTGGACGTGACCGGCCCGCTGACTGTCCAAGACATGCACATCTTCTATAACAGCGGACACGGCATTGTCGTCCAGGGCGACGACCAGGGGCGAGCCGCGACGTTGGTGGCGGGCAATTCCAACAGCAATTCAGGCGCAGGGGTGGTGATCAGTAACGCCCAAGGAGCTGTGGTCGACCATGTGTGGGTTGAGGCCAGTGCAGGCTCAGGAATCGTTGTTAGACACTCTGGCAGTACCAAGATCATCTCCAGCGAGCTGGAGAGTAATGTCCAGTACGGGGCTGGGCCAGAAATCCTGCTGGAAGACAGTACCGGAACCTTGGTGCAGGGCAACACTATCGGCGATCAGACTACGTCCGAGGCGGGGCATGCTACCTATGGGGTTGAAGAGCGCGGGCAAAGCGACGCAAGCCTGATCGTCGATAACTTCATCACCGGCACGTCCAAAGGCGAGGTCAAGGTGGTCGGCGCAAGCACCCGCGCAGGCAATACTGCGGTAGTAATGACCACCTTCGGCACCGCTGGCGACGATACGATTTCGCATTTTCGGGCGGCATACAACACCCTGGTATACGGTGGTGGCGGGCGAGATACGCTTATTGGCGGTACCGGGGACGACACCCTGATAGGCGGCGCGGGGGCCGATCTGATGTCCGGATACCAGGGTAGCGATACCTTCCGTTTTACCCGCCTGGGCGATAGCTACTCCACCGGCACCGCACGTTTTGCAGACACCATCACCCGCTTCGACGCAAGCCGCGACAGCATCGATGTCACCAGCATTGGCTTTAAGGGCCTGGGCGACGGTCATAACGGTACCCTGGCAGTCACGTACAGCGCTTACGACAATCTGACCTACCTAAGAAGCCTTGATGCCAACGCCCATGGGCAAGCCTTTGAAGTGATTCTGGATGGGAATCACCAAAACAGCCTGACCAATGACAATTTCCTTGCGCTGGTGAAGGGAACCCCGGGGAACGACATTCTGTATGGCACCAGCGATGGGCGCGATACGTTGGTTGGCGGCGCTGGCGCTGATTTGCTTTCTGGTCGTGACAGCGCCGATCGCCTGATTGGGGGCGAGGGTGCGGACCGGCTCACGGGGGGTGCTGGTGCCGATACCTTCACCTTTACCCGCACCAGCGACAGCCAGGTCGACGCGGCTGGCAGGGATCAGGGGCGCGACCTGATTCTGGATTTCAACGGCACGGAACATGACCAGCTTGACCTCACCGCCTTGGGCTTCACCGGCTTGGGTGATGGCTACGGTACGACGCTCAAGCTCTCCTACGACCCTGGCGCCAATGTCACTCGGCTAAGCTCGCTTGAGCTGGGCGAAACAGGTAACCGCTTCCAAATCGCCTTCGCGGGTGATCGCCTGCTGGACCTGGGCTCTAATACCCTACAGTTTGCAGTGGCCGACCAGCCCAGGGTCATGTCATCGTTCGATAACGATTACGTCGATATCACTGGAACTTCGGGAAGCGACACGCTGACCGGGTCAGCGGGCGACGAGCATATATATGCGCTGGCGGGTAACGATGTGGTGAAAGGGGGCGCAGCCCAGGACACCCTGGTGGGCGGATCAGGCGTGGACCGAATGACAGGTGGCACCGGTAATGACTACTTCGTTTTCCAAACCGTCGAAGACAGCTATCGCACTGCGGACCGTAGCTACAGCGATGTGATTACGGACTTCGGCCAGGGCTATGATTATCTCGATGTGCGCGCCTTGGGCTTTACCGCCGAAGGTAACGGCCTCGACCGCACGTTGAAAATCGATTACAACGAAACACTTGACCGGACCTATGTTCGTAGTCTTGAAGCTGATGACAAAGGGCGGTGCTTCCAGGTGACGGTGGAGGGCAACCACTTGGCCGACTTCCAGAATGGCGACGGGATGTTTTTTGCCCCCGCCGACGCCTTCGCGCCGGTTGAGCTGTTAGGTGCCGCCACCACCTCCGCCGACCACGCCGTAGGTTGACCGCATTTCATGCCCTGACGTGCTCGCCACACAACAGCGAGCATATCAGGGTGTAAAACGCAGCACTGTTTGCACGCGATAGCGATCACGCCGCCAGTTCATGCTCACTCAGCGGTGTGACACCAACGAGGGCTACGTCCGCGGGCGCGTTTTCGAGAGTTGCCGAATCGCTGGCCACCGTCGCGTGCTGCGTGCTGGGCGCGAACACGAAGTTACGGTGTGCCAGGCCAGTAAGGTCCCCTTCGAGGGCCAGTTCAAAGGTGTGGCCTTGAGCATCGGCTTCCAGGCTGCGTACATAGGTACGGTCCGAGCCTTCGCTGTAGATCACCTTGAGGGTGCCCTCCTTGCCATCCCCCAGGCCCGTATAGCCCAGCGCGGCTACGTCCAGCGTGTCCTTGCTCAGCTCAAAATGGCTGATCAGGTCTGCTTGGCCCCGGTAGGTATCGTTGCTGTTTTCGAAGCAGAAGCTGTCCTTGGCCGTGCTGCCAATCAGCCGGTCGGCGCCGCCGCTTCCCACCAGGACGGTGTTTTCACCAGGGTTGTAGAGCACGTCATACGCCTGGCTGCCCGTTAGGGTGTTGTAGAGGCTGCCTGTGGCAGGCCCCTGGGCAAAGATAAACTGATCCGCATCGCTGCCTACGGCGGACGCGAGGCGCCCCGCATAGTCCAGGTTCAACACGAAGCGACCGTCGTAAAAGTCAGATTCGTAGGATTGCACCACTACATGGCCTACGGCGGCGTCGTACCTGTAATGGAGGGTGTTATTGTAGCCATCCCCCAACCCGGTGAACCCCAGGGCCGAGACGTCGATCAGGTCGCCTTTGCCGTAGGCGAAGTGGGTGATCAGGTCGACGGCGCGACTGTTGTTGCCATCCCTGTCATTGATGAAGCTGTCGGTTGGGTTGCCGTACCGGTAGGTATCCTCGCCGCTGACGCCATGCAGTTGGTCAGCGCCTGCGCCGCCAATCAGCACATTGCCCGCGGCCTTGCTGCCGTACAGCGCATCGGCGCCGCCCCTGCCATCAAGCACGTAGGGCGTGGTGGAAGCATGGTAATCAAGCGTGTCACTGTTCTCAGTGCCTACTCCGCCGAGCACGAAGTTGCCGGTGCCCAGGCTGGCACTCACATCACCTTTGATGCGCACCTCGAAGTAATAGCCATCGTAGCTGGCTTCCATGGAGCGGACGTAGGTCAGGTGCCTGCCTGCGTCATAGCTCACCGCCAGGTCACCGTTATAGCCATCACCCACCCGCTGAAGGCCCAAAGCCGTCAGGTCCAGGCGCGAGGAGGTGTTCCAGTCAGTGATCAGGTCGGAATGGGACACCCCATTGATCCCATAGCTGTCGTACACCGATTTGAACAGGTAGGTGTCAGCCTGGCCGCCGCCGGTGAGGGTGTCTACGCCAGTGCCGCCTTCCAGGACGTCCCGCCCGGCACCGCCGTGCAATACATCGTTGCCTGCATCGCCATACAGATAATTGGAACCGGTGTTGCTGGCGGTTATGGTGTCGGCAGCCGCGGTGCCTTCCCAGTAGGCTTGGCCGCGAGGGCCTGCCTGCGGGGTAATCTGCGGGTTGGTCATCGCGGTAATCAGGTTGGCGTTGGTGAGGCTAGTGGCCAGGTTCCCGTCGAGCGCCAGTTCGAAGCGGCTACCGTCCCGTTGCAGCTCATAATTACGCAGCAGCGTAAGGTTGTTCGCGGGGTCATAGATGACTTTCAGCGTGTCGTGATTGCCGCTGCCAAAGCCGGTGAAGCCAGCAGCGGATACATCCAGGAGGTCTTTACTAACGTCGAAATTGAAGACCGTGTCTTCTTGCACGTCGGGATCCAGTGGGTTTATGAAGGCTGCGCGTTTGCCCTCTGTGCTGTCATGGCGGTCCAGATATACAAAGGTGTCGGCACCGGCACCGCCGTAAAGATCATCGCCATCGTCATAGCCAATCAGACGCGCTCCTTCGCTGCCTGCAAGGAGTTCGTCGCCCCCTCCGTCCGAGCCGGTGACTGTGTTGTACTGTGCAGCCGTTGGGGTGTTGCCTGCGAAGTAGAACAGGCCCTTGTCCACTTCAGTGGCCGGATAACCGTCCCGGTACCAACCGTCCAGGTAGAAATGCATCAGGAAGCGGTTGCCTTGGGCATCGGCTTCCTCAGACTCGGCCACGTAATAGCCATGGAGCTGGTCATAGCTGAACTTGAGTGTGCCATTGTAGCCATCGCCCAGCCTGGTAAAGCCTAGAGCGGACACGTCTATGACGTCACGGCCGCTGAGGACGGACCAGATATGGTCGACCCGCGCCGCTCCGGTTTTGTCGTTGACGAAACTATCGGACACCGCTTTGTAGAGGAAGGTGTTCTGAGCGCCGTCGTCCCAGTGGGCAGCAAGATAAATCGTATCGGCGCCCCCGCCGCCATAAAAAGTATTGGTGCTGTCCTGGTCACCGCCGTCAGACAGTTCGTCATTGCCTGGACCGCCATTGATGACGTACGAGCCCTCAGAGGGTCGATCATCAGATTTGTAATCCTCGGAGGTCGCATCCACCCGCAGGATGAAATTGTCCTCGGTGAGGGGTTGGCTTAGCTTCCCCTGCAGGCGGACTTCGAAATAGTCGCCGTCGCTGTTGGGTTCTGTGGCGCGCACAAAGGTGATGTCGCTTGCAGTGTCGTAGCTGACGGTCAGCTCATCAAGCTCCAATCCCAGCGCGGTCAGGTCCAGGCGGTCCGTGGCGGCCCAGTCGGTGATCAGGTCTGAATGCGATCCCTGGGCATTGCCATAGCTGTCGCTGAGGGCGGTAAACACAAAGTTGTCCCGACTGGCGCCACCGGTCAAGGTGTCCACGCCGGCGCCGCCGACTAACACGTCGAAACTGCTGCTCGCGACCAAGGTATCCGACCCTGCGCCTGCCTGCAGGTAGAGCGCGGATCTGCCCCGGATGGTCAGGTCATCACCAGCGTTAGTACCTTCGTAGGCAGTATAAAAACCACGGCTTTTGACAGCAATGTCGCCTTGTATAGCGGCTGCAGCGTCCTTCTGGATGCTCATGAGTAGTCCTCGTCAGGCAAGAGACAGGCACCGACGACGAACTGGAGCCTAATAGATTCAGCGGATCAGACAGTTTCCAGTAAATACCGTTCTGACTTGAGCCCGTACTTGACCGAGCCCCCTATCCTGGCAATGGTCACGATAGGGCATGGGCTATGCCCTTTCGGCCTTATCTGTGATGACACAGGCGGCGCAATACAGGGCCCGCAACAGGCCCCATTCGGTCATTGGCCTGCCGAAGCCGGTAGATCAACGCACTGTTTGCTGCCCTGCCAGCGGACCGTGGACAGCAAGCATGCTGTAACGATCAACCCCCCGCCCAACCAAGCTTTGAAGGTGACCACTTCGCCAAGCCAATACACTGCAAACAAGGCGCCGAACAAAGGTTCGCTCCCCATCAAAAGCGCCACACGGGTGGGGTCGCTGCGCTTAAGTGCATAGTTCTGCGCGAAGAAGGCAAATAACGTACACGCCAGTACCAAGTAAGCAATGTATCCCCAGCCGCCAAGCGCATCGACGGGCGCGTCCAGCCCGGATGGTGACGGTGGTGCTAGCAGCAACAGCGCAGCGCTGCCAAGCGCGACTGTACCCGCTTGCACGGCTGTTACGGTCAGCGCCGGAAGCGCCATGGTACGACCCAAATGTTTAAGCCAGCAGACCTGCGCTGCCCTGAACGCCGCAGCCAACACTACCAACGCCTCCCCCAGGCCAAACCCCGAGGGCTGGCCTGCGGCTAATAACCCGGCACCGATGAGGCAAAGGACTACTGCGCAGACCTCCCGCGCCGCGGGGCGACGCTTGAGCGCTGCCCACTCTACGAGCGGTGTAAGCATCACGGTAAGGCTGATCAAAAACGCAGCATTGCTCGCCGAGGTATATAAAACGCCAAACGTTTCGCAAAGAAAAACACAGAGCAGCAACCCGCCCGTGCCGACCAAGCCCCAAACCTGGGCGCGGGTCAGCCTTCGCAGATGCCCCAGGCTGGGGCTTAGCAGAACAAAGGTGAGCCCAAAGCGTAACGCCAGCAGCCCGAGCACCGGGTAAAACAGCAGTGCCGCCTTGACCACCCCGTAGCTGGTGCCCCATACCACCGCAACTGCCACCAGCATCACATCACTCACACCCACTGATTTACCCTGCGTACTCATGGCCAACTCCTGTGCATGAAGGCTTGCAGTGTGGGAGAAAGTATCCAGCCCGATAATGCACAGTGACGGCACATCATTTATGCTCACGGCGCATAAAAGAGGAAGACCCGGCCATGGACTCAACCGAGCTTTTTGAATCGCTACCTGATATGGCTGTTCTGGTGCGGGTGGTGGAAGGCGGTAATTTCTCCGTTGCCGCTCGCCAACTGGGCGCCCTGCCGTCCACCGTGAGCCGGCAAATGAAACGCCTTGAGCAGCGGCTAGGCGCACGACTGTTCGAGCGTTCAACCCGGAGCATTCGTCTCACTGAAGCGGGCGCCGAGGTGTACCGGCATTGCCGCGATATGCTCAATGCCGCCGGCCATGCGGTAGATGCTGCCGGGGTGGCAGTTGCCGAGCCACGTGGCCGGGTGAACCTCAGCGCGCCAACGGCCTTCGCCAAAACCGTGCTGCATCCATTGATCGTCGAGTTTCTTCAGCGCTACCCCGAGGTGGACGTTCAACTGGTGTATAACGACCACCCCACCGATCCCCTGGTGGACAACCTCGACTTGGTGATTCGCCTTACCCACAATCCTCCCCTTGGGCTCGCTGGGCGCATCCTGGGCAGCGTGCGTTGGCTGCTGTGCGCCTCGCCGGCCTATTTGGCAGCCCATGGCACGCCTTGCGCTCCAAGCGAATTAGCCCACCATCAGTGTTTGTACTTGGGTGAACAGGCCAACGACAACCGCTGGCGCCTGCTTCGAGGCGATGACAGCGAAACGATAACGGTGCGCGGTCGCTACATTGCCAACCACGCCGGGGCGCGTCTGGCTGCGGCCGAGGCTGGGCTAGGCATTGCCAGCCTGCCAGACTTCGCTGCCGAGACGGCTATAAAGCAAGGCCGGGTGGTACCGGTGCTTACGAACTGGGAGTTGGACGCAGGCGCCTACCTAGGGCCTATATGGCTACTTTACCCACCGAAACGGCATCTGCCGCTGAAGGTAAGGTTGATGATTGATTATTTGGCGGAACGATTTGAGCGTGTGGGGCGATCTTAACCAAATACTGAAATTGACGATGACATAGGCGGTCGAGCGTTCTGCAGGTCGACTGATGCAATGTCTTGTTCCATCCTGGGCCCGTTAGACCTCTCACGCTGCCTTTCCCCTTCTTTGCTGGCCGCGTGCCCGCAGGCTTTCCCTCTGCGCGGGGGATCACTTGGAAAAGCACATCTGCTTGGAAGAGCTGTTCGACCACACGGCATCCATCAGGGTGTTGGAAAAGATTGGAATGCACCAGCGTGGCGTGCTCGATGATTTACCGGGGAAACCATCGAGCTTGATTTACGAAATCCACAGCGTCTGGGCAGGTTCAAGCAGAGCGTAAAATGCATCTCTCTGGGATCGGGTGCTCGTTGCCACTCGACGAGCGTCCATTTTGGATCGAAAGGGGCTGGCGTTACGGGCAGCTACCGCCCCGAGGGTGCCCTTCGCGACATGCGGCAACCGGCTAAAAGGGCTCATCCTTTTTTCAATTGAGTCGGGTCAAGCGATTCAACCCCTTGGTTCCAATTACGGAATATCGGGGCTCGGTGATGCCGCGTTGAAACTCAGCACGGCCCGGCCTGACAATAGCTGTGTGAAGGCTGAAACCTTTTTGTCAGCGCGCCCGTCAAGCCAGGCGCGCATTGACCGATAACCCAATAAGCCCCTCATCAGCCCTCTCGAGCAAACTCATGCCGTCTACGCGAAGCTCCCAAAGGGTTCGAAACAACCTATACGCGCTCTTGGCGTTTTACCTGTTCACTATGTTTTTACTGTCCTTGGCCTGGGAGTTTAAACTCGAAGCGCTGGCCATGGGCGCCGTTGGCCTGCCCTACGATGGAGACTTCGAAACCTCCGAACGGTGGCGCTTTGTGTTAACGTCCACCACCTTTGCCATGCTCTCGATGGTGGCGCCCTTCCTACTGGTGCGTCGGCTGTTGCAGCGGTTGCAATTCAGCTACCGCAACCTGATGGCCTCCCAGGCGCAAAGCGAAGCCTTGGCCCGCCATGACCCGCTCTCCGGGCTGCTTAACCGCCGTGTGTTCCATGAGCAGCTGGCCGCCCGCCTGAACCAGGCCGGGCAGGCTACGGCGGTGTTTTTGATCGACCTGGACAGGTTCAAGCAGGTCAACGATACCCTTGGCCATGCCGCCGGGGACCTGGCCATCTGCACCGTGGCCGACCGTTTGCGTGAGGCCACCAGCGGCTGGCAGCCCTCCCTCGCACGCCTAGGCGGCGACGAGTTCGCCCTGGCGGTGAGCGGGCAGTTCACCCGTGCCGACCTGGCAACCCTGGCCGAGGTGGTGTTGGCCAGCATCGCCGCGCCAGTGCCAGGCGCGCCACTGGTCAGCCTCAGCGCTACGCTAGGGGTCGCCGTCGCGCCCATGGATGGTGTTGTGGCCGAAACCCTGCTGCAACGGGCTGACAGCGCCATGTACCGGGGCAAGAATGTGGGCCGGGCGGTGTTTCATTTCTACGAAGCCAGCTTCGAGCGCGAGCAGCGTGAGCAAGCCCAGTTCGAAGACAAGCTGCGCCACGCCATCGAGCAAGGGCAGATCCAACCCTTCTACCAGCCCATCGTCAGCCTGCCGGAGCAACAGTTGGTGGGCTTCGAAGTGCTGGCGCGCTGGGCCCACCCGGAGCGCGGCATCGTGCTGCCGGTGGAGTTCGTGGCCGTGGCCGAACAGCTGGGGCTGATCAAGCCGCTGACCGAAACGCTGCTGCGCCAGGCCTTCGTGCAGGCCGCCCAATGGCCTGGCGCGCTGACCTTGGCGGTGAACATGAGCGCCTCGATGATCGAAAGCCTGGACCTGCCTCAATGGTTGGAGCGCCTGGCCCAGGAAGGTGGTTTCCCCTTGAACCGCATCGAGGTGGAGGTCACGGAGAATACCTTGGTGGCGAACATGGCCAATGCGCGGCACAACCTGGAGCGGCTGCGGGCCATAGGCGTGACCGTGGCCCTGGACGACTTCGGCACCGGTTACTCGGGGCTGTATCACCTCACTCAACTGGCCATCGATAAGATCAAGATCGACCGCTCCTTCCTGGACTCCTCCCTAGACAACCAAAACGAGATGGTCCGCGCCATTCTTGCCTTGGGCAAAAGCCTGCGCATGCAAATCACCGCGGAAGGCGTAGAGCATGAGCGCCTGGCCGAATGGCTGGCCGAGCATGACTGTGATTTCGCCCAGGGGTATCTGTTCGGCCGCCCCCTGCCCATGGCCCAAGTCATGGCGGTGGTGCAGGGCCAGCAGCAGCCGGGGCGATTGCGGGCGCAGGCCTTCGGGGTAGGCGACGCCGCCGGCTAAACCCGTACTGAACGCTGACGTGTAAAGGTTTGTGTCTACGTTGGTTTACGTGCCCTGTGTTTACCCGCGCCTGATCGGCGCGGCGCAGGCGCTTACGTGCGTACCTACTTGCGAGGCTAAGGGGTGTACTCGCCTATAACGTTAGCGCCAACAAGGCCGCGCCCAGGCTTTTGCCGTGGGCATCCAGAGCCAGGGAGCGGGTTACGCCACCTTTGAGCATGCCCGGCAGCACGAAGTTAAGGGCATGCAGGTGGGGCAGTTCATAGCGTTGCACCGCCGCGCCGGGCCCTAACGAGAGGGTGAAGTGCTCGGCTACCGCCCGGGCGGTAAGGCGTTCTACCAGCAGGGGGTAGTCTTCGGCACGGTAGGCAATCACGCAAATGTTGGAAGTATCGCCTTTATCACCGGTGCGGGCGTGGGCCAGGTCGGCCAGGATCATCGGGCTGCTCATGAAAGGTGCTCCTGCAGTTGAAGGGCAATAGCTGCACGGGGCATCAGCAACGAGGCCACCGCCACCACTTGGCGCAGGGCTTTGCTTGCCCCGCCGCCCCCGGCCGGGCCATTGGTGTACAGGGTTTCCACCTCATTACCGATCAGCGCTGCCGTGGCCCGGTCGGGGCAGCGGGCGGTGACTCGCAGGCGCACTTCGGCAGGTACCTGCGTCGAGGCCAGCACCTCCTCGTACAAGGCGTTCATCCCGATCAGGTCTACCCGCACCTCCTGGGTAGCCACGCCGGTCAGGCGCAAGCGCTCCAGTACAATCTCCCCGGCCAAGCGCGCCCGTGCTACGGCATTGGGCCCACCGTAGGACATTTGGCCCTCGCCGATCCAGCCATCGAGGTAGCCCACTGACACTTTCAGGCACTCCGGGCGGGCGTTGCCACTGGCGCCCTGGGCGGTAACCCGGTTCTCTCCCGCAGGTACGAAGTTCACCGCAGAAAAGTCCGCGGTCACATCCGGGGTGAGGTAGCGGGCCGGGTCATGGACTTCGTAGAGCAACTGTTCGGTACAGGTGGCGGTGTCCAGGCGCCCACCGCTGCCCTGTACCTTGCTCAGGGTCGCCTGACCGCTAGCCTCGATTTCCGCGAGGGGGAAACCCAGGCGGGCCAGGTCCGGTACGTCCTTGCGACCAGGGTCGGCGAAATAGCCGCCGGTGACTTGGCCTGCGCATTCGAGCAAATGCCCGATCAGCGTGCCCTGCCCCAGGCGCGGCCAGTCATCGCTGGCCCAGCCGAACTCGAACAGCTGTGGCGCGAGAAACAGCGAAGGGTCTGCCACCCGCCCGGTGATGATTACATCCGCGCCGTTCTGTAAGGCCTGAACGATGCCTTCGGCGCCCAGGTACGCGTTGGCCGAGACCAGCCGCTCGCCCAACTCGGCCAGTTGCAAGCCGTTATCGAGCAGCGCGTGCGGCTGCTGGCGCAGGGTGTGGAGCACATCATCGCCGCTCAGGGCGCAGACCTTCAGGCCAGTCAGCCCGAGGCTACTGGCAAGCTCGGCCACGGCTTTGGCCGCCGCCTGGGGGTTGGCCGCGCCCATATTGGTAATCACCCGCAAGCGGCGCCCGCCCTTGGCTGACTGCGCCACTGCCGGCAATACCCGGCGCATCCGTTCGAGCAATAGCGGATCGTAGCCGCCGCTGGGGTTGCTCAGGCGTTCCAACTGAGCCAGGGCGATGGTGCGCTCGGCCAGGCACTCGAACACCAAGTAATCAAGCTGGCCTTTTTCCGCCAACTCCACCGCAGGCTCGATCCGGTCGCCCGAGTAACCTGCCCCGCAGCCAATTCGTAGGGTTTTCATTCAAATCACTCCCAGCAACAGGGCGGTCAAGGTCATCAGCACGGAGGCTGCGAACAGGAACGGGATGGTAAAGCGCTGGTGGTCGGCCAGTTCAACCTTGCACAAGCCCACCAACAGGAAGGTGGCCGGAGTCAGCGGGCTCACGGGGAAGCCGGTGGTATGCACGCCCAGCAACGAGGCCTGGGCCACCTGCAAGGGGTCTACACCCAGGGACCGGCCCACTTCCGCGATCACCGGCATCACCCCGAAATAATAGGAGTCTGGGTCGAACAACAGGCTAAGGGGCATGGACAAAAAGCCCACCACGGCCGGGATCAACGTGCCATGGCCTGGCGGAATGCCGGCCACGGCCACTTCAGCCATGGCCTTGAGCATGCCGGTGCCTTGCATGATGCCTGTGAACACCCCAGCGGCCAGAAGGATGCTGGCCATGGTCAAGGCGGTTTTGGCATGGGCATCGATGCGCCCGCGCTGAGCGTCCACGTTGGGGTAGTTCAGGCAGAGCGCGGCCACCGTACCCACCATAAACATCACCACGGGGTCCACCCAGCCGGCGATCATCACGGTCATCACCGCCAAGGTCAGTAGCAGGTTTACCACGAACAGCCTGGGCCGGCGCAGGGCCTTTTCTTCGGGGGTAAGGAGGCGCTGAGGCACCGCCTCGGTGGTTTGCGAATTCGGGCCCAGGCCCAGGCGGCGTTCTTCACGCAGGCCCAGGCCCCAGGCGCACGCGAACACGAACGCCAGCCCCACCAACTGCACCACAATCAATGGCTGGAACAGCTCATTGACTGGCACATGCAGGGCCGCGGAGGACCGCAGCACCGGGCCGGTCCAGGGCAGGAAGTTAACCCCCGCCGCCATGGCCGCCACGCACGCCAGAATGCGTTTATCCATCCCTAAGCGGGTATAGAGCGGCAGCATGGCCGGGACGGTCACCAGGAAGGTTACCGCGCCGGAGCCATCCAAGTGAACCAGCAAGGCCAGTAGCGCGGTGCCGAACACGATGCGTGTGGGGCGGGTGCCCACGGCCATGAGGATTCGGTCGATAATGGGGTCGAGCATGCCGGCGTCGGTCATCACGCCAAAGAACAAAATGGCGAAGACAAACATCCCCACCACGGGGGCGACGTTCTTGATGCCGGTAATGATAAAGGTGCTGGTCTGCAGGCCAAAGCCTGCGATCAGTGCCGCCAGGATCGGCAGCGCGATCAAGGCAACCAAGGGTGACAGGCGCTTGCTCATCACAGCCACCAATAGACAAACAATGGTGGTCACACCGACGATCGCGAGCATGGCAGCTCTCCGTGGGGCTATCCGTACCTCTGGGGTCAGGCAGCGAGTTGTTGTTGTAAGGCCAGTATTCAAAGGTTGCGAACGTGTTGTAAATTGAAATACATCTGCTCTCACGTTCGAAAAAACAAAATGAAGAATTCGATCCAATGCATCCGCGCCTTCGTTACCGTGGCCCGCGCCGGTCACTTCGGCAAAGCCGCCGCCCGGCTGAACCTCTCTGCTTCGGCCCTGACCGTGCAGGTAAGGCAATTGGAAAGCTGGCTGGGGGTTCACCTGCTGGACCGCAGCCCACGCCATGTGGCCCTGACCAACGCTGGGCGGCAAAACCTGGGGCCGATGGAAAAACTGTTGATGGACCTGGACAACCTGGTGGAGCAGAACCAGGACCTGACCGCGCTCAAACGCGGCGTGGTGGAAATCGCCGCGCTGCCGTCATTGTGTTCAGGGGTATTGCCGCCGATTCTCAAGGCCTTCAGCGACGCTCATCCAGGCGTGGAGCTGCGCCTGCGGGACGTGGTCGCTGGGCAGATCGAAGACCTGGTGCGAGCGGCGGAGGTGGATTTTGGCTTTGGCGTACGCACTCATGCCGCCAGCGGCCTGAATTTCCAACCGCTGCTGATGGACCGTTTATGCCTGCTACTGCCGCCGACCCACCCCTTGAACGATGGCCGTCGCCTGACCTTGGCCGACCTTGACCAGCAGCCGATGATTCTGACCGGGCGCGATAGCAGCGTGCGCATGCAAGTGGAACGGCTATTCGAAGCCCAAGGCCTTACCCTGAATCGGCGCTGCGAGGCCAATTACATGTCGACGGTCATCGCCTTGGTTATGCAGGGCCTAGGCATCAGCCTGTTGCCGGAGTCCGCGGTGCAAGGCCATGAAGCCTTGGTAGCTCTGAGGCTCGATGAGCCCGATTTGAATCGGGGCCTGGGGTTGATCACCCGTGTCGAAACCCGCCCCAGCCCTGCCGCCAACGCCATGGTGCAACGGTTGGTCAGCGCGTTCACGGCGCCGACAGCAGATCACTAAGGGCATACCATCTGGCGGATGCGTTCGGCCATCTGGTCGAGCGCAAAGGGCTTGGTCACCACTACGCCATTGGCCGGCAAGCGGCCGGTGCCCTGTATGGCGTCTTCGCTGTAGCCGGTGATAAATAGCACGTCCAAGTCTGGGCGTACCGCCCGAGCCGCGTCCACCATCTGTGGTCCATCCATGCCACCTGGCAAGCCGATATCAGTGACCAGCAGGTCGATACGCACATTTGACCGTAGGATGTGCAGGCCAGCCACACTGTCGCCGGCTTCCAGGGCGTTAAGCCCAAGGTCGCCGAGAATGTCGATCAACAGCATGCGTACCGTAGGTTCGTCGTCCACCACCAGCACGGTTTGCCCCTGGCCAAAACGGGGCAGTTCATTAGCCTGAGCGTGCTGCGCCTCAACCTGCACCTCGCCTGGATGGCGAGGCAGGTACAGGGCGACCGTGGTTCCCCGGCCGGGCGCAGACTCAATACGCACCTGCCCCCGGGACTGCTGGGCGAAACCGTAGATCATGGACAGGCCCAAGCCCGTGCCCTGCCCTATGGGTTTGGTGGTGAAAAACGGCTCGAAGGCGCGAGCAACCACTTCAGGGGCCATACCGACCCCGGAATCAGTGACCTTCACGGCTAAGTATTGGCCTGCTGGCACGTCATAGGTGCTGGCCGCAGCCCCGTCCAAGTCGGTATTGGCCGTTTCTATCAAGATACGCCCACCCTCAGGCATCGCATCCCGCGCATTGATACACAGGTTAAGCAAGGCGTTTTCCAGCTGCGACGGGTCGATCAGCGCAGGCCAGGCGTTAGCCTGACCACGCACCTCAAGGCTGATGCCAGGGCCTACGGTGCGCTGGATCAACTCGACCATGCCGCCGACCAAACCGTTGACATCAGTCGCCCGTGGCGCCAGCACCTGACGCCGAGAGAACGCCAGCAGCCGATGGGTCAAGGCGGCGGCCCGGCGAGTCGCGCCCAAGGCCGCCGCGGTGTACTTCTCTACATCCCGCAGGCGGCCTTCGCGCATGCGCGCCTGAATCAGTTCCAGGCTGCCGGACACCCCACCGAGCAGGTTGTTGAAGTCGTGAGCTAGCCCGCCGGTCAATTGCCCTACCGCTTCCATCTTTTGGGATTGCCGCAAGGCTTCCTGGGCTGACCGCAGCACCTCGGCGTGTTCTTTCTCGGCCGTCACATCCCGGCCATTGCAATACAACAGGTCGCCTTCAGGTTCGATGGTCCAGGAAATCCAGCGCCAAGCGCCGTCCCTATGGCGGTAGCGGTCCTCGAAATCCACCGAGTGGTAATCGCCAGCTTGCAAGCGCGCCAACTCGGCGGTGCTGGCTTCTAGCTCATCAGGGTGCTTGAATTCCGCGGTATTACGGCCTGTCAACGTGCTAGGGGCGCGGCCCAGGATACGTTCCCAAGCCGGGTTGGCATTGAGGATGGTGCCATCCATACGGGCCACTAGCATCAGGTTGGCCGATAGCTGCCAGATACGGTCGCGCTCGGCGGTACGGCTGGCTACCTGGCCTTCAAGGTTGTCGTTGAGCTGGCGCAACGCCTTATCTGCTCGTACACGCTCAGTGGCGTCGGTCACGTAGTGAATGACCGCGCTCACTTCCCCAGTGGCGCTCAATACGGGGGTATTGATGGGGTCCCACCAGCGTTCTTCGAAGCCTGCGCCGGGCCGGGCAATGTCGTATTTTTGCACCGGCATGTGGTCCGGCTGCCTACTGGCGATGGCCCGCTCGATAGAGGCCTGGAGGTTGGCCACGCCGTTGGCGCTTGTGTCTTGGGGGTTATCCGGCATCGCCTCGAACAGTGCCAGCCCTACCAACTGTTCGCGGGTTTGCAGGGTGGCCTCAAGGTAGGCATCGTTTACATCCAGAATGGTAAACCGCGGGGCGTCGGTCGCGATGACCAACAAGGGCGCGGGCGCTTTGTCGAACAGCGCCTGGTAGTTTATCGCGGGTGTAAGCGTGCTCATCCGGGTCCGTCGCTTTTGCTGCCATAGTTAACTGACCCGCCTGTATAGCCCTTGTTCCCCCGATTGCACCTGCGCCGCTTCCTGAACTAACAGGCCCAAATCTCTGATTAAGGGCTATTCCTTCTGCCCGAACACCTGGGAGGGGCGCCGTAATATAGGGTCAAAGGGGTTGATCTTTTGGCTGATGGCCACCGCCTCGCGCTTGAGCAGTTCGACCACCGTGGGCATGCGATCGGCGTTAAGGCGGTCGCTCAGGGTGGCCACGCTCAAAGCCGCTACCGCGCGGCCTTCACGGTCCAGGATCGGTACCGCCAAGCCGGCCATACCGGCCAGAACGCCCGTATTGCGCGCCGCATAGCCCAGGCGCCGCACGTTTTCTACTTCCGAACGCAGCAGCACTTCATCGTAGAGGTGAAGGTCGCGCAGCCGTGGCAAGTTGTAACGAATGACCGTCTCGCGCTCTTCTTCAGCCAAGAAGGCCAGGATGGCCACGCTCCCTTGCCCTACCCCCAAGGCCACTCGGCCACCGATGTCCCCGGTGAAGGTGCGAATGGGGTATGGGCCTTCGCTGCGGTCCAGGCATACCGCATCAAAGCCACTGCGGGCGAGCAGGAACAATGAATCGCCCAAGGAGGCCGACAGCCGCAACAGGCTAGGCCGCACGATATCTCGCAGGTTGCCGGACTGCCCAGCGCAGGCGGCCAACGCGAAGAACTCCAGGCTCAGGCGATAGCGCTTGGTGCGGCTATCCTGCTCTACCATGCCCTCGTCCAGCAGGTTGCGCAGCAAACGGTGCGTGGTGGGTTGCGACAACCCTATCTGCTGGGCCAACTGGGTAACCCGTGCGCCCCCATCGGGGCCGCGGCCCAGGCAACGCAGCAGCGCGAATACGCGAGACACCGCACCCGTGCCTACCTCTGTGGCTTGAGTATTTCGCTCAGCGGAATCTTTGCTGGCTATGGCAAAGTTTTTATCCAATGGATGAATAGACTTCAAAAAATTACTCATTCAGTGAAATTGATCGTTGAGGCCACTCTAAGCTTGGGCCTAGTATTCGTCCATAGGGCGATTTGAATAACAGTGGTAGCCGACCCCGTTCGAGCACCAGCGTCCATGGCATCACGCAGCCTTTCTTATCGCATCTGCCCATAACAAAACGCGCGCTTCGGCGGGCTCTAATACGGTGGAACGCAGCCATGGCTTTTCTTCAGCTCGAGGCACTGGGTAAGCGCTATGGCGCGGTGGATGCGGTGGTCGCCACTGACCTTGCGGTAGAACAAGGCGAGTTCGTGTCCTTGCTTGGCCCCTCCGGCTGCGGCAAAACCACCACCTTGCAAATGATCGCAGGCTTCGTGGACGTAACCTTCGGGCGCATCCTGCTCAACGGCCGCGACATTACTCACGCCAAGCCCGCCAGCCGGGGGCTGGGGGTGGTGTTCCAGTCCTATGCGCTGTTCCCCCATATGAGCGTGCGCGATAACGTGGCCTTCGGCCTGAAGATGCGCAAAGTGCCCCAGGCGGACCTGGAACAGCGGGTCAAACGCGTGCTGGCACTGGTACACCTCACCCCCCATGGCGAGCGCTACCCCAGGGAGCTCTCCGGTGGGCAGCGGCAACGGGTGGCCCTGGCCAGGGCCCTGGTGATCGAGCCGCCGGTGTTGCTGTTGGATGAACCTCTGTCGAACCTGGACGCGAACCTGCGCGAGGAAATGCAGTTCGAGATCCGCCGTATTCAGCGGGAAGTCGGCATTACCACCCTGATGGTGACCCACGACCAGGCCGAGGCGCTGTCCACCAGCGATCGGGTGGTGGTGATGGAAGCTGGGCGCATTACTCAGATCGACGAACCCTATAAGCTCTACGAGCATCCGCGCACGCGGTTTATTTCAAGCTTCGTGGGCAAAGCTAACCTGCTGCCCGGCGAACATGATGCGACCGGCACCCTCCAGGTACGCGCGCAGGCCGGGGACGCGGCGCTTAGCCTCAGCCTGCGCCCGGAGAAAATCGACCTGCTGCCCGCCGGTGAAGGCTGTTTGCAAGGCCAGATTCTCACCCGTTATTTCCTCGGCAGCCAGTGGCTGTACCGGGTGGGCACACCCTTGGGCGAGCTGACGGTGGTACGCCGCAACGACGGTCAAGCCCCGTACACCGAGGGCACCGCTGTGGGCCTACAGTGGCCTGCGGACCTGCTGCGGGTGCTGAGCGTGGACGAGGCGCGGCCATGAGCGGCGCTGGGGTGTTGCGTGATACCGGCCGCGGCTACCTGTTGTCCGCCCCGGCATTGGCGCTGTTTATCAGCCTGCTGGTAGTGCCGCTGCTGTTGACCCTGGTGCTGTCATTCAACGTGTTCGACTACGAGGTAGGGGTCAAGGCCGATGCCTGGACCTTCGCCCATTACGCCACGCTGTTATCCGACGCCTACTTTTACGAGATTTTCTTCCGCACCCTGTGGATCAGCGCCGTGGTCACCCTGCTCTGCGTGGTGATTGGCGTGCCGGAGGCGTACATCCTTAGCCGCATGGGCGCGCCTTGGCGCTCGATTTTCCTGATTTTAATCCTCACCCCGCTGTTGATTTCAGTGGTGGTGCGGGCCTTCGGCTGGAGCCTGTTGCTGGGCGCCGAAGGCTTGATCAACCACGGCATTCAACTGCTGGGCGGGCGGCCGATGAAACTGCTCTATACCCCGTTCGCGGTGATCCTGGCACTGGTGCACGTGATGCTGCCTTTTATGATCATACCGGTGTGGACCTCCCTGCAAAAACTCGACGCCTCCGCCGAGCAGGCCGCGCTGTCATTGGGCGCGACCCAGGCCAAGGTGATGCGCCTGGTGGTGTTGCCCCAGGTAATGCCCGGTGTGCTATCCGGCACCTTGATCGTATTTGGGCTGTCGGCCAGCTCTTTTGCCATCCCCGGCCTGCTAGGCGGGCGGCGGCTGAAGATGGTCGCCACCGTGGTGTATGACCAATACCTATCGGAGTTGAACTGGCCCATGGGCGCTACCCTGGCGGTGGCGCTGCTGTTGCTTAACCTGGTGGTGATGCTGTCCTGGAACCGCCTGGTGGAAGGCCGCTACAAAAAAAGCCTGGGAGCCTGAGCCATGTCTAAGAACGGCCCGTTGGCCCTGTGTTTCCATGCCCTGGTGGTGGTGTTTATGCTGGCGCCCTTGGCGGTGGTATGCCTGGTAGCCTTTACCCCCGAGAACACCCTGAGCCTGCCCTGGAACGGTTTTTCCCTGCGCTGGATGAACGCGGTGTTCGAACGCGCCGATTTCATTCAGGCGTTTTACAACAGCGTGCTGCTGGCCCTGGTGGCGGCCACCCTGGCAACCTTGATCGCCGTACCGGCAGGCCTTGCGATCACCCGCTATCAGTTCCCCGGCCGGGGGTTGCTCAACGGGCTGTTTTTGTCCCCGATCATCATCCCGCACCTGGTGCTGGGGGTGGCAATGCTGCGCCTGTTCGCGCTGATGGGCGTCAATGGCAGCTTCGCCTGGCTGATGCTGGCCCACGTGGTGGTGATTACCCCCTATGTGCTACGGCTGGTGATCGCCGCGGCCATTGGCATCGACCGTACCGTCGAGCAGGCGGCCGAATCCCTGGGCGCCAGCCGCTTCACCCTGTTTCGCAAAATCACCTTGCCGATGATCCTGCCGGGGGTCGCCGGTGGCTGGTTGCTGGCTTTTATCAACAGCTTTGACGAAGTCACGCTGTCGATCTTCGTAACGTCACCGGCCACCCAAACCCTGCCGGTGCGCATGTACGTGTACGCCACCGAATCCATCGACCCGATGATGGCGGCGGTGTCCACCTTGGTGATCGCGCTGACCGCCGCCACCATGATCATCCTGGACCGGGTGTATGGCCTGGACCGGGTATTGGTAGGCCGGCACTGACTGCCTTCAGGTGTTATCGACTGCTGCCCACGGAGAACGCGCCATGGCCTTGCTCAAACGGCTGGTAGAACAGGATCGGCCTGTGCTGCCCTTCACTCTCGATGGCCAGCCTGCGAGCGGCCTGCAGGGCGACACCTTGCTGACCGCCGTGCTGACCACGGCCGATCATCTGCGGGGCAGCGATTTCACGGGCGAGCCACGGGCGGGCTTTTGCCTGATGGGCGCCTGCCAGGATTGCTGGGTAAAGCTAGGCAACGGTGACCGAGTGCGTGCGTGCGCCACCTTGCTCGAAGCCGGGCACTGCGTAACCCGTGAACCGGGGCGCACACTGTGACCGGCCCGGCTCAGGTAGTGGTGGTGGGCGCGGGGCCAGCGGGCATTCGCGCGGCCCAAACCCTGTTAGCCCATGGCCAGGCGCCATGCCTGCTGGACGAAAGCCTGCGCGGTGGCGGGCAGATCTACCGCCGCCCGCCAGCGGCGTTCAAGCGCTCGGCCAAGGCGCTGTATGGTTTTGAAGCGGGCAAGGCGAGCAAGCTGCACCGCACCTTCGATCAATTGGCCGGGCGGCTTGATTACCGCCCCCAGACCCTGGTGTGGAACGCCGAAAACAACAGCCTGGATACCCTGACCGGTAACCTGGCTAAAACCGTGCCGTATAGCCACCTTATTGTGGCCACCGGGGCCACCGACCGCGTGCTGCCCGTGCCTGGCTGGACACTGCCCGGTGCCTATAGCCTGGGGGCGGCGCAGGTAGCGCTGAAATTCCAGGGCTGCGCCATCGGCGAGCGAGTGGTATTCGCCGGTAGCGGCCCTTTGTTGTACCTGGTGGCTTATCAGTACGCCAAGGCCGGTGCCCAGGTGCTGGCGGTGCTGGATAGCTCGCCCTTTTCCGCTCAGGTACGGGCACTGCCCGCCTTGCTGGGTCAGTTGGGTACCTTGGGCAAGGGCCTGTATTACCGGGCGTGGCTTACCGCCCATGGGGTGCCGGTCCACCAGGGCGCGCAGCTTAGCGCCATAGAAGGCGAGCGCCGGGTGACCGGCATCAATTGGCATCAAGGTGGGCAGCTTCACCGCCTGCCTTGTGACGCCGTCGCCTTTGCCCATGCTTTGCGCAGTGAAACCCAACTGGCCGACCTACTCGGCTGCCAGTTCGCCTGGAGCCCCTTGAACCGCGCGTGGCTGCCCACCCGCGACCCTGTTGGGCGCAGCAGCGTACAAGGGGTGTACCTGGCCGGTGATGGCGCGGGCATCATGGGCGCGGACGCCGCCGAAGCGGCCGGCGAGCTCGCCGCCCTGGCCCTGCTCAGCGACTTGGGCCTGCGGGTAGACGACGCCCGCCAAGCCCAATTGCAGCAGCGCTTGCAGCGCATCGAGCGGTTCCGCCATGGCTTGGAAACCGCCTTCCCTTTCCCCGAAACATGGGCCACTGATGCGCCGGATGAGTTGATAGTCTGCCGCTGTGAAAGCATCAGCGCGGGCGAGATTCGACACACCGTGGCCGACGGGCATTGGGAGATCAACCGGGTAAAGGCCATGTGCCGCGTGGGCATGGGCCGCTGTCAAGGCCGCATGTGTGGCGCGGCGGCTGCCGAGCTGATCGCCCAGGCCTCGGCCCGGGACGTAGCCAGCGTTGGCAGGCTGCGCGGGCAAGCACCCATCAAACCTCTGCCGTTTGGCCTGGAGATGGACCGATGAGCACGCCGATCAAGGCCGACGCGATAGTGGTGGGCGGTGGTATCGTTGGCGCTTCGGCCGCGCTCTTTCTCGCCCGCGGCGGGCAGCGCGTAGTGCTGCTGGAGCGAGACTTCTTTGGCGCCCACTCCAGCGGCGTGAACTACGGCGGCGTGCGTCGCCAGGGCCGGCCATTGACCCAATTGCCGCTGTCCCAACGCGCCCACGCCCTGTGGAGCGACCTGCCCAACCTTATCGGTACCCAGGGCGAATACCAGCGCTCTGGCCATTTGAAGCTGGCCCGCGGCGACGCGGACATGGCCGCACTGGTGGCCTATGAAGCCGCCGCCCGCAGCTTTGGGCTGAACCTGCAATTGCTCGACCACGCCCAACTTCGGGCGCGCTTTGCCTGGGCCGGGGACATTGCCATTGGCGCCTCACTGTGCGCCGAAGACGGCCACGCCAACCCTCGGCTGGTGTCCCCGGCCTTCGCCCAGGCCGCGCGCAAGGCCGGTGCGCACGTGTTCGAACAGGCCGAGGTAACCGAAACCGACCACGACGGCCAGGCCTTCGAGGTGCTAACGGGCAGCGGTTTGCGGGTACGGGCCCCCTGGCTGCTTAACTGCGCCGGGGCCTGGGCCGCCCGCCTGGCCGAACACTTTGGCGAGCCGGTGCCCCTGCGCACTGGCCACCCGGCCATGCTGGTGACCGAGCCGCTGCCGATGTTTATGGACGTGAGCACCGGCGTGGAAGGCGGCGGCATCTATGCTCGGCAAGTGGCCCGGGGTAACTGCGTACTCGGCGGCGGCCAAGGCTTCCCCTTGGACCGCACCACTGCCCGCCCGGGCCAGGTCGCAATCCTGAACATACTGCGCAACGCCGTGGAACTGTACCCGCCTTTGGCCGGCGCCCAGGCCATCCGCACCTGGACCGGCACCGAAGGCTACCTGCCCGACCGCGAACCGGTACTGGGCCCCAGCACCACTCAGCCTGGGCTATTGCACGGCTTTGGCTTTGCCGGCTCCGGTTTCCAGATCGGCCCTGCCGCCGGGGAAGCCCTGGCGCAAATCGTCTGCGCTGGCGCGCCAGCCCTGTCGCTGGAGGCCTTTTCCATCCGCCGTTTCCAGCCCGCCCCTACCCTTACCGCCCTGCCCCTTGCCGGTCAAGGCATTCCCCCATCGCTCAGAGAAAGGCCCAACCCATGACCCCTATCAAGCGCGTTGCCCTTGCCCGCCTCTCCTGCCTGCCACTGGCCGCCCTGCTAGCACCCCTGGCCGCCCACGCCGAGCCCACGCTGTACTTGGGCATGAACGGCGGCACCATGGAGCGGCTGTACGCCGACCAGGTGCTGCCGGCGTTCGAGAAGGCCAACCAGGTCAAGGTGGTGATCGTACCGGGCACGTCCTCGGACATCCTCGCCAAGGTCCAGGCCAGCAAGGACAACCCCCAGATGCATGTGATGTTCCTGGACGACGGCATCATGTACCGGGCGATCTCCATGGGGCTGTGCAGCAAGCTCACCCCCAACGCTGCCCTGGCCGACCTCCCCGCCCAGGCCAAGATCAAGGACCACGCCGCGGCCGTAAGCCTGGGCGTAACAGGGCTGGCCTACAATACCCGGCTGTTTAAGGAAAACGGCTGGAGCGCCCCCACCTCCTGGGCCGATATGGCAGATAAGCGCTACAAGGAAAAACTGGTGTTCCAGTCCCTGGCCTCGTCTACCTTCGGGCTGCACGGCTTCTTGATGTTCAACCGCCTGCAAGGCGGCGACGAAACCAATGTCGAACCCGGCTTCAAGGCCTGGCCGAACACGGTGGGCCCCAACGTGCTGGAGTACATCGCCAGTTCGGCAAAAATCTCGGAAATGGTCCAAACCGACGAAGCCGCGCTTTTCCCCCTCACCCCTACCCAAGTTACCGCGCTCAAGCTCAAGGGCGTGCCCGTGGAATACGCCCAGCCCAAGGAAGGCGCCGTGGTGCTCAATGTGGCCGAATGCGCCATCGCCAACAACGACCAACCCGAATTGGCACAGAAGCTGGCTGAATACCTACTGACCCCCGAAGCCCAGGGCCCTGCCTTGGAAATGGGTGACCAAATCCCCTCCAACCCCAAAACCCCTACCACCGAGCGCACCCGTGGCCAGGTAGACGCCATGAACAAGTACCTGGAAACGGCCATTACCATCGATTGGGACAAGGTTAACGAAGTGCGGCCGGCGTGGAATGCGCGTTGGAGCCGGTCTATTGAGCGGTAGGGCCGGGCCCGACAGGCTCCAGTGCGCCTTGAGCGCGTGACCGAAAAACACCGCGCTTTGACGTACCTATAAGGCATGTGGGTTTACCCGACCACTTCATGAACGAGGCTTTCATCGAAAAGCCTCTTGGATTAAACACTCAAGCGCAGCGCCAATGCACTGAGCGTAACGATCAGAATCGGTAGCGTGAGCACAATGCCTGTTTTGAAGTAATAACCCCAAGTGACGGTGATGTTCTTCTTGGCCAAGACATGAAGCCAGAGCAAGGTGGCCAAACTGCCAATGGGGGTGATTTTCGGCCCCAGATCACAACCGATGATGTTGGCGTAGATCATGGCTTGTTGAACCATGCCATCGACCTCTGCGCCATGGATGGACAAAGCCCCGATCAGCACGGTAGGCATGTTATTCATGATCGAGGACAACAGCGCGGTTAGCAGCCCAGTACCGAGCGATGCACCCCAAATACCATACCCGGAAAAGGCGCTCAGAACCTGCGAAATATGATTCGTAAGGCCGGCATTCTTCAGCCCGTAGACGACCAGATACATGCCTAGAGAAAAGATAACAACTTGCCAAGGCGCGCCCTTTAACACTTTCCCTGTATCGATTTCGTGCCCACGGGCCGCTACCACATAAAGGATGAGCGCACAGGTTGCAGCGATGACGCTGACTGGCACGCCTAAGGGTTCGATGACGAAAAAACCAATCAGTAGAAGCACCAAAACCCACCCGCCCGTGACGAAGGTTGCCCGATCGCGGATTGCTTCTGAAGGGTGACGCAGTTGAGCAAGGTTATAGGTTGCGGGCAGTTCCTTACGAAAGAACCACAGCAGCATAAGGAGTGTCGCCGCAACGCTGGCAACGTTGACTGGCGCCATGACCGAGGCATAGTCGGTAAAGCCTATAGCGAAGTAATCGGCGGAAACGATGTTTACCAGATTAGACACCACCAGCGGCAGGCTTGCAGTATCGGCAATGAAGCCCGCTGCCATCACGAATGCGAGCGTAGCCCTGGGGGAAAACTTCAGCGCCAGCAGCATCGCGATCACGATTGGCGTGAGAATCAGCGCCGCGCCATCGTTGGCAAACAGCGCCGATACGGCGGCACCCAACAGGATGATAAAGGCGAATAGCTTGTGAGTACTGCCCGCTCCCCAGCGGGCTACGTGCAGTGCAGCCCATTCAAATAAACCGGCCTCGTCCAACAACAAACTGATGAGAATGACCGCGATAAACGTGGCGGTGGCATTCCACACAATGTGCCACACCACAGGGATGTCCCCAACGCTCACCACACCTGAGATCAAAGCCAGCGCGGCACCAAGGCTTGCGCTCCAGCCCACGCCCAAGCCCTTGGGTTGCCAGATGACCAGCACGATGGTGACGATAAAAATCAATACGGCAATTAGCATTTCAAACACTCGAAAAAGGGAGTACCACACCGCGGGCCCTCGCCATTACCCCTTCACGCAGACGACTTGCCGTAAGGTGTGAACCACCTCTACCAGGTCTCGTTGTGCAGCCATCACCGCATCGATATTCTTGTAGGCCATGGGAATCTCGTCAATGACGGCCTCATCCTTACGGCATTCGACGTGGGCAGTCGCCCGAACCTGGTCTGCGACAGTGAAAATCGCCTTCGCCTTGGTGCGGCTCATCACTCGGCCGGCGCCATGGGAGCAACTGCAGAACGCCTCTTCGTTCCCTAATCCACGCACGATGAAGCTTTTGGCCCCCATAGAGCCGGGAATGATCCCCATTTGCCCTTTCTGAGCGGAAACCGCCCCTTTGCGGGTAAGCAGAATGTCCTCTCCAAAGTACGTCCCCCGCTCCACGTAATTATGGTGACAGTCCACGGCGAGCAGGCGCGACTCGAACGGTTTGGAGATAACCAACCTAACGGCCTCGAGGACCGCCAGCATCATCACGGCACGGTTTTGCTTGGCAAAGTCCTGAGCCCACTCCACTGCCTCCACATAGTCGTCGAAACTGGTGGTCCCCTCGCGCAGGTAGGCCAAATCGTGGTCCGGCAGGTTGATCCTATGCTTGCGCATTTCCTGCCGTGCCTTCTCGATGAAGTACGAGCCGATCATGTTCCCCACGCCACGTGAACCTGTGTGCAGCATCACCCATACGTGCTCGCGCTCGTCCAGGCACACCTCGACGAAGTGGTTACCTGTTCCAAGCGTGCCCAGGTGTTTACGGTTGTTAGACTTCTCAATCCTTGGATGTTTGTTGGTGATCAGGCTGAACCGCCCCGCGAGCGCCGACCAAGCCTGATCGACGATAGGCGGCGGGATTTCCCAAGACCCTTTGTCGCGCCCGCTACGACCAGAGGTGCGGCCATGCGGGACGGCTTTCTCAATGGCAGTGCGTAGGCCAAACAGGTTGTCAGGCAGATCACTTGCACGCAGGGAGGTACGAACAGCGGACATGCCGCAGCCCAGATCGACCCCTACCGCCGCTGGGATGACCGCGCCCTTGGTAGGGATCACACTGCCTATGGTCGAGCCCTTCCCAAGGTGGACGTCAGGCATTACCGCCATGTGCTTGAACACGAATGGCATCTGTGCGGTGTTGATCAGCTGCTGCCTGGCTTCGGGCTCAACCGGCACGCCCTGGGTCCACATTTTGATTGGCTTGCCATTGTCCACTTCAAGCAGTTGATAGGTTTGGGTGGCCACTTTCTTTACCCCTGTATACGGCTGTTGTGGAGTCTGTGAATGAGCTGAAACGCCTGCGCCGGGCCTGGAAAACTCCTGTCTACCGTGGATCGCTAAGCAAGCGGATCAAGTTAATCCCAGCAATGGGGCGCTCAAAACAAAACGGCCCCTGGCATCACACCAGGGGCCGCGCTTCTAACACTTACCACCTTACTTGTTGCGGGTCACTCGCCATACGGTGTTGGCCAGGTCATCGGCAATGATCAGCGCACCGCGTGGGTCGACAGTAACGCCCACTGGGCGGCCACGGGTTTTGCCGTCTTCGCCGTAGAAGCCTGTGGCGAAGTCCACCGGCTCGCCAGCGGGGTGGCCGTTGCTAAAGGGTACGAAGATGACGCGGTAGCCTACCGGGTTTGGCCGGTTCCAACTGCCGTGCTCGCCTACGAACACACCGTCGGCGAATTTCTCGCCCATGGCCGGCACCGAGAAGTCCACGCCCAGTGCGGCAACGTGGGAACCCAGGCTGTAGTCAGGTTTGATGGCGGCTGCCACCTTGGCCGGGTTCTGCGGTTGGGCACGTGGGTCCATGTTCTGGCCCCAGTAGCTGTAGGGCCAGCCGTAGAAGGCGCCTTCCTGCACGGAGGTGAGGTAGTCGGGTACCAGGTCTGGGCCTAGCTCGTCACGCTCGTTGACCACCGCCCACAGCTTACCCGTGCCGGGCTGAATCTTCAGCGCCGTGGGGTTGCGTAGGCCGGTGGCGAAAGGCCGATGGGCGCCAGTGGTGGCGTCGATCTGCCAGACACGGGCGCGGTCCAGCTCCACTTCCATGCCGCGCTCGGTCACGTTGCTGTTCGAGCCAATGCCCACGTACAGCATGCGCCCGTCTTCGCTGACCGCCAGGGACTTGGTCCAGTGGTGGTTGATCTCCGAAGGCAGGTCGGTAAGCCGGGTAGGCGCGCCGTTGGCTTTAGTCTGGCCGTCCTGGTAGTCGAAGCTGAGCAAGGCATCTTGGTCAGCCACGTATAGCTTGCCGTTGGCGAAGGCCAGGCCGTAGGGGGCGTTGAGGTTCTCGGCGAAGACGGTATTGACCTCGTACTTGCCATCGCCGTCGGCGTCGCGCAGTAGGGTCAGGCGATTCCCGCCTTTAACTTGGGTGTTGCCCTTGGCCTTGATGTAACTGGCGACCACATCCTTGGGCTTGAGCTTGGCGGCGCTACCGCCGCGCCCTTCGGCCACGATAATGTCACCATTAGGCAGTACCAAGGTCTGCCGAGGAATGGCCAGGCCGGTAGCGATGGCAGTGATGTTATAGCCATCAGGCACGGTCGGCTTTTTATCGCCCCACTGGGCAGGGTCTGCGATTTTCATGGCCGGCAGTAAACCACGTTGCTGGTCGGGCATTTTAGGGTCCGGCCCGCGTGCTTGAGTCGCCTCCCCTTCCCCACCACAGGCGCTCAACAACAAGGCCATGCTCAAAGCCGTCAGTGCGTTGGAATGCTTCATTGGGCCACCTCCGAACGCAGGTTGGTCAAACCGACCCAGGCAGTAATCACTGCCAACACGGTTACGATCACTGACAGAATAAGCGCCGAGGGCATTACCGCCCAAGCGTCCTTGGCATGCTCGAAGGAGTTGATCAAGCCCAGCACCCAGGTCACCAGCAACAGAAGAAAATACAACACGGGACGCCCGGCCTTGTGGGGGGCGCGGATCAGATTCACCAATCCATACAGCAACGCCAGCCCGCAGAACAGCTCGGCACCCGCGAGCAGCCAGGCGGCGAAGTTACTCCACTGGATTTGATAGGTTTGGGCGTAGGCGATATCGCTGAGCAACGCACCGAGAAACAGCGGCACGGTACCGGCGAGCAGGATGGCGTGAAGCGGGCTTGGCGTCCGTCTGTACAGAGGGTAGGCGGTAGTGGTAGCGGTCACGGTGGTTCCTTATCCTTGAGCAACCCCCCTGGGGGCGCCCTGCGAATGCAGGCCGCTTGAAGGGTCGCGCTGACTGGGTATAGGAAAGAGCCTGAGTTCGCTGTCTAAGTTCACCGCGTTTTAACCGCAACGCGGTGTTTGTTCTTGAGCCAGGCCCGAAGGCCCTGCCTAGGCCAGTTTGAAGCGCTGTACCAGGGTACCCAGCTCACTGGCCAGCCCAGAAAGCTGTAAGCCGGCTTCCACGGTCTGGCGGTTGCCGCCTTCACTGGCGATGGACAGGTCGCGGATGCTCACCAGGTTACGATCCACTTCCCGGGCCACATAGGCCTGTTGCTCGGAGGCTGCCGCGATTTGCAGGTTGCGGTCCTCGATCAGCCGTACCGCCTGCAGGATGTCGGTGAGCGCAGCGCCGGCGGCCTGGGCGATTTCATAGGTTTCGCGCACCTGAACGGTGCTGGCCTGCATAGAGCCCACGGCGTTGGCCGACCCTAACTGAATGGCGCCGATGATCTGCTCGATCTCCCGGGTCGACTCTTGGGTACGGTGGGCCAAGGCGCGTACTTCGTCGGCCACCACGGCAAAGCCACGGCCTTGCTCGCCGGCCCGGGCCGCTTCGATGGCGGCGTTGAGCGCCAACAGATTGGTCTGTTCGGCAATCGCGCCGATCACGCTCAGTGCCTTGGTGATGTCCTTGGCCTGGCCTGCCAGCCCTTCCACTTGGGACGAGGTAGTTTGCACTTGGGCGGTCAGCCGCTGCATGGCCTGCAAGGTTTTGTTCACCTCGTGGTTACCGGCTTCGGCAGCGGCGCTCGAATGACGTGCCGATTCGGAGGTAGAACTGGCGTTACGGGCGACTTCTTCCACGGCAGTGGTCATTTCAGTTACAGCGGTAGCCGCCTGGTCGATTTCCGCGTTCTGCCGCAACAGGGTTTCACTGGCCTGGCTGGTCACCCCGTTCATGGTCTGGGCCGCTACATTCAAGCGGGTGGATGAATCGGAGATTCCCCGAATGGTGTCTTTAAGGTTGTTCTGCATCCGCGCCAAGGCTTTCATCAAGCCAGCGGCTTCATCGGCGCCGGCCTGCTCGATCTTGCCGGTCAGTTCGCCGGCGGCGATGGCATTGGCCACCTCAAGGGAGGCGTTGATCGGCTGAGCCAGGCTGCGGGTCAAGCGCCAGGCCAGTAGCAGGGTCAGGATCACCGCGGCTACTATGATGACGAGCATGGTGCTTACGCTGTGGTCGTAAATGTCGGTGGCGTAAACTCCGGCCTGCTTGGCCCCCTGGGCGTTGGCCTCGCGCAGCTTGGTCAGGGTGTCTTGGTAAGCCTGGGCGCGGCCACGTTGCTCGCCGTTGGCCAGGGCCAGGGCGGCGTCGCGGTCGGTACGGGCCAGGCTGACCACTTGATCGAGGCCGTCGAGGTAATTTTTCATGACCTGAGCGGCCTGAGCGAACCGGGCCTTTTCGCTGTCGGTGCTTAGCAGGTGGTCGCGGTAGAACGCGGTGCGCTCGTTCATCAGGTTCTTATAATGCTCTACCTGCTCAATAGCGGTGTTCATGGCACTGGCGTCGGTGCTGGCCAACAAGCGGACGCTTTCAAGGCGGGTGTGCAAAAGGGCAATCTGCAAATCATCGGCGGTCTGAATACTGGCAAGCCAGTTGGACTCCATGGCTTGCTCGGTGGAGCGCAGCTCTTTGATCTGCACAAAGGCAAAGGCCCCCAGCACAAGAACGAACAGCGTAATAGTGCCAAAACACAGAATCGCCCGGGGGGCGATGCGCAATGAGCGAAGGTTCATCCAAGCTACTCCCAGAAAGTCGACGGTGGCCACGCACGGGGCCTTGAAGGCTATCTGCTAGAAAGGAAAAAGCTTGAACCGATCACCTGCCAGAAAGTAAAAGATCGAACCGTTCACCGCCCTGGGGAGCGCGGCCGCATCATCTGCCGCCAGAACCGGCCACTGTCCATGATGCGGGTAGCGGTACTGAGCAAGTGGTCCAAGGCAAAGGGTTTGCGCAGTACAGGCCCGACCGCGTCACCCTGCCCCTCGGTGGAAAACCCGGTCATGGTGATCACCGGGATTTCCGGAAAGCGCCCGGCGATCACATGGCCAAGCTCCAAACCGTTCATGGAGCCGGGCATTTGAACGTCTGTGACCACCAGTTGGATGCGCTGCGCGGTGGCGCTGAGCATTTCGAGGGCCTGGTCAGCGCTGTTGGCCACCAGTGAGCTATAGCCTTCCTCTTCGAAGGCTTGGGACATCATCACCGCAATCAGCGGTTCGTCGTCAACGATCAGCACCAACTTGGTGGGGCTACCCGGTGCGTCTTCGTGCATGCAGTTACTTCCTGATTCGCGAATGCAGCTGACGAGGATACCACTTTCGCTCTAGCCTGGGGCCCCTGCAGGGGTCAGTAGGCAGACGCGGCCGCGCTTTGGCCGGTGACGATGCTTACCCCGGAGCTGGTGCCCAGGCGGGTAGCGCCGGCCTCGATCATGGCCACGGCGGTGGCGTAATCGCGCACGCCGCCCGAGGCTTTTACGCCCATCTCCGGGCCCACGGCGCGGCGCATCAGGGCTACGTCGTCCAAGGTAGCGCCACCGCGGCTAAAGCCGGTGGAGGTTTTCACGAAGGCCACGCCCAGCGCTCGGCATATTTCACAGGCGCGGGTTTTCTGCGCGTCGTCCAGCAGGCAGGTTTCCAGGATCACTTTCAACGGCACCTGACCACAGGCGCGGTGCACAGCGGCGATATCATCGCGCACCACTTCGAACAGGCCGTCACGCAACGCACCGATGTTCAGCACCATGTCAATTTCACCAGCGCCCGCGGCGATGGCCTGGGTTGCCTCGAACGCCTTGCTCTCAGCCAGCCCCGCGCCGAGGGGAAAGCCCACCACCGCGCAGACCTTGACCGCCTGCCCGGCCAGCAGTTCGGCGGCATAAGGCACCTGGCCAGAGTTGACGCACACCGAATAAAACCCATGGGTTTGGGCTTCGCTGCACAGGGCGGCGATCTGAGAACGGGTCGCGTCAGCGGCCAACAGGGTATGGTCGATATACTTAGCCAGTGCCGAAGGTTCGAGAGACGTCATGGTGTAAGGTCCTGATGAAAGAATCGAGAAAAGTGGTCAACGCTGTACGCAACGCCGGAATGTTAATAGAGTACCAATTAATGGTAAATTTACAACACAACCTGAGGCTTGGAAGTACCCGTGGACAGTAAACGCGCAGAACGCATCAAAGTGATTCAGCAAGCCCTTCAGGAGCAGAAAGCCATCCACCTGCGGGAGATGGCAGCGCTGCTGGATGTGTCGGAGATGACCCTGCGCCGAGACCTGAACCGCTACCCGGAACGCTTTCATTTGTTGGGCGGCCACATCACCCTGGCGTTCGACCCCAACGAGGCAGCGGACTATAAAGTCAGCGAGCAAGGCACTCGGCATGTGGAAGAAAAACGCCGAATCGGCAAGCTGGCGGCGAGCTTCATCAAACCGGGAGACACGGTGTTCTTCGACTGCGGCACCACCGTGCCCTTTGTAGTGGATTTCATACCCGACGAGCTTGAGTTCACCGCCGTGTGCAACTCGCTGAACCTGCTACTCAAGCTTCAGCAAAAACCCAACTGCACCTTGGTGTTGTGCGGGGGTACCTTCCACCGCAAGAACCAGGTGTTCGAACATCGGGATGAAGCCAGCGTGCTCGACAGCCTGCGCCTGACCTGGGCCTTCGTGTCCGCGGCGGGGGTGAGCCACACCTATGGGGTGACCTGCTTCAACCTCAATGAGGTGGAGGTCAAGCAGAAGGTGCTGCGCCAGGCCCAGCACCGCATGCTGTTGGCCGACCACAGCAAATTCGACGCTGTGCGTACCGCGCACTTCGCCACCCTGGAACAGTTCGAGGTGGTGGTGTCCGACAAAAAGCTACCCAAGGCCTACCGGGCGCTGATCGAAGGTCAAGGCGCACGGGTGGTGACCTGAACCTCCCTGCGCCCCGCCGCTGCTTGCTGAGCTAAATTAAAGCGCAGCAGCGCTCAAGCCTTTAGCTCGGCCACCAGCCCTTCTCGCTCCTCGGCGGTCAGGTAGCCAGTGGTCACGCTGAAGGCCGCCCGGGCGCCCGGGGCCAACTGCCTGAGGTTGCCCTTGGCTTTCTCCACCAGGTAGCCCTCCGGCTCACAGGTTGCCGGCAGCACAAAGGCCGCCACCGCGTGGTCGGCGTTGTTCAAGATCCAACGCGCGCCGTGGGAAAACTGATCCGGGCGATAACGGGTATAGAAGGCACTCCCTGCCGGGTGCTCCAACAGGAAGTGCGCCTCGCCAGCGGCATCGGCAGTCACGCTTTCGAAGAAGCACACAATCTCCGGGTCATACATCGCCGGCGCATCCAGCGTGGTCAGCCGCTCAGGCGCTGCGCTCAGCTCTGCCATATAGGCAGCCCATTCCGGCGTGGGCTTCACGTGAGCCGGCACGCTGTTGCGTACCCGAGTCACGGCCCGCCCCAGGGGTTCGACAAACCGCGCGCCTGGAACATAGGCATGGTTCATGTGGGCCATGTACATCAAGTCCATAGGCTTGCCTGCCAGGTTGACCACCTGCATCTGAATATCGAACAGGGCAGAACCGGCATGCAGTGTGACCGAAGGCTCGGCGCGGTAGCGGTCGCCGAAGCCTTGCACGTACTCGAACGTACCGCCCAGGCGCAGATAGGCACCGGCTTGGTCCTCGCCGACTTCCAGCCAGGCGCTGTCCATGGGCGCGCAGGGCATCTCGCCGTGCAGCGGGTGGTCATCCTCCGGCGTGGGGCAGCCATTGCGCAGCAGGCCTGCATGGAACATAAAGCAGCCGTAGGTGCCCAGAATGGAAGGCGTTGGCCGTGGCTGGTCGAACAGGCTGCGCATGGTCAGGTCGCAGCCGTCGAACACCGCCGACCAGACCATCTGGCCTTGATACGGCAGCACCACCACACGCCCACGGGCGTTTTCCAAGGCCAGGGCCTTGACCCCACTGGGGTAGGTCCAGGCCAGCACGCGAAAGTCCGCGGATTCGAGCAGCAAGTGCTCCGCGCCGGCGAATTGCTCGGCGCACAGTGTGAAAGTAGTGGGCTTCATGAGGCGGTTACCACGTTGGCGGATACGGGATGGCGACGGCTATGACGCAG
This sequence comes from Pseudomonas artemisiae, assembly GCF_057128685.1. Classification (NCBI taxonomy): domain Bacteria; kingdom Pseudomonadati; phylum Pseudomonadota; class Gammaproteobacteria; order Pseudomonadales; family Pseudomonadaceae; genus Pseudomonas; species Pseudomonas artemisiae. The sequence goes on along the minus strand of NZ_JBSKHS010000004.1, from coordinate 66,433 downwards.
GCAGCTCACGGCGTAGGCCACGATCACCACGAAGCACAGCAGCGGCACGCTATAGGCGACCTGCATATTGCCATGGGTGGCGTCGGACAGCAGCCCTTGGAAGATCGGAATCACCCCACCACCGACGATGCTCATCACCAGCAATGAGCCCCCTACCCCGGTGTCCTCCCCCAGCCCCTCGATGGTCAGGCCGTAGATGGTCGGCCAGCACGGGCCCAGGAAGATGCTTACGCCCACCGCGGCATACACCGCGCTGATGTTCGGTACCAAAATAGTATAAGCCAGCAGCACGATCGCCAGTACGCCGTAGAGCGCCAGCACCTTGGCCGGCTGCATCTTGCGCATTAGCAGGTTGGCGACCATCTTGCCCACGAAATAGGCCGCGAAGGTAGTGAGTAAGAACCAGGACGCGCTGCGCTCGTTCATCCCGCCCATTTGCATGGCCAGGCGAATGGTGAAGCTCCATACACCCACCTGGGCACCTACATACAGGAACTGCGCCAGCACCCCGAAGGTAAAGCGCGGGTTGCGCCATAGGCGGCCAAGGCTCTCACCGATACCGGCGGTTTTAACGTTGGCCTGGGCATTGCCTTTGCACGCCGGAAAGCGGGTGATGGCAACCAGCACGAACACCAGAATCAGCACTGCGATCATCCACTTGTACGGCAGCAGGGTGGACTGGATCATCTGCAGCTGTTGCACCGCGGCATCCGCGGCGCTCATCTGGGTCAGTTGTTCATGGGTGGCATCGGTGTCCTTGAACATCACGAAGCTACCCACGTACACGCCAGTCATCGCGCCGAAAGGGTGAAACGTCTGAGAGATGTTCAGGCGGCGGGTACCGGTTTCCCGTGGCCCCATCAGGGTGGAGTAGGTATTGCAGGCGGTTTCCAGGAACGCCAACCCTGCCGCGATCACGAACAGCGCAATCAGGAACATTTCATACTTGGCGGCGGAGGCTGCCGGGAAGAACAGCATGCAGCCGAACATGTAGAGCAGCAGGCCTACCAGGATGGTGGTCTTGTAGCTGAAACGCCGCACCACCAAGGCCGCCGGAATGGCCACGAAGAAATACCCCAGGTAAAACGCCGACTGCACGAAGGCGGTCTGGAAGTCACTGAGCAAAAAGGCCTTCTTGAAGTGGGCGATCAGCACATCGTTCATGCTGGCGGCAGCCGCCCAGAGCGCGAAAATGCTGCACAGCAGCAGGAAGGCGAACCAGGGCGTACGGTTGAGGTAAAAACCGTCCGGGGTCTGTTGGAGCGCGGGCTTTGTCATTGTTGTTCTCCAGGGTGAACAGGCAGGCCCCGCCTCGGGCAAAGCCGAGGCAGGTAGCGCGGTTTAACGGGTGGCGAGAAAGTGGGCGAATTGCGCGGCGTCCGGGTAGGAGCTTTGGGTACCGCGGCCGGTGACCGAGCAAGCGGAATAGGCAACGGCTTGGGTCATGGCGTTGCGCATATCGCCGTTCTGGCTCCAGTGGTGTGCAAAGCAACCGATAAAGGCATCGCCCGCGCCCGTAGTGTCCTGGGCCGCCACGCTCAAGCCCGGCACATGGAATTCACCCTGCTCGCCCACATAAAGCGCGCCGTTCTCACCCAGAGTCACGATCATATGGCGAACGCCCTGCGCTACCAGCTGGCGGGCAGCTACCGCGGCGGATTCGGCACCCTTTACAGGCTTGCCGGTAATCAACGCCAGTTCGCTTTCGTTGGGCACAAAAAAGTCCAGCTGGGTCAAGTGCTCACGGCTCAGCCCTGCTACCGCAGGCGCGGGGTTGAGCAGCACGGCAATGCCGTGGCGCTTGGCGAATTCGATGGCGTAGTACACGGTGGCCAGGTCGATTTCCAACTGCAATACAATCAGCTTGCATTCGCGCAGTGCCGCTTCGGCGGCGTCAATGTCCGCCGGCGCCAAATGCGCGTTGGCGCCTTTGACGATCAGGATGCTGTTGTGGGAGTCAGGCTGCACGAAAATCGGCGCTACTCCGCTGGAGACACCCGGTACCCGACTAACGAAGCGCGAGTCAATGCCATGACGCTGGAAGTTGGCCAGGGTGTTGTCGGCGAACATGTCGTCACCCACCTTGGTCAGCATCACCACCGTAGCACCCAGCTTGGCGGCGGCCACCGCTTGGTTGGCACCTTTGCCCCCGCAGCCTAGGGCAAAGTCAGGTGCCTCCAGGGTTTCGCCCTGGCCGGGCATCCGGTCGATATAGGTGATCAAATCCACCATGTTGCTGCCGATGACCGCGATCTTGTTCATGAATGTCTTTACCTTGTTCACGCCCGGCAGGCACCGGTGCGTCTTTATTTTTGTTATTTAAATAACATTCCTTGTGAGTATTCAACCTTTTTCTGGTGTTTGGCCCTATAGGATAGGGCCCGGTGTGGCGCGCCGAACGGTTATATAAGCCAAAAACCTTGATTTAGAGCGGTTTTACCACCTATCACATGGGCATGCGCGTGCCTAGCAAACGTTTGCGCCACTGTACGCCCTTGCCGCTGGGCGTAACAGGGCCAGGGAGCACTCACAGCCACCCCAAGCTTTAGCGTAAAGTCGCGTTTTTTTTTAAGCCGATGTCAGTTGGGGTGGGCTTTATTAGTTTCAGGCCGCTGACCGATGTAGCGCTCGAGATAAGTCCACGCTTGGGCGTGAGGAAAGTTAATGCACAGGCAAGGGTGTACAGGTGACTGACACGTTCAGTGGTTTTACCCGGCAGGCCCTAGAGGCCGAAGTCACACGTTTGCGCCAGGCCCTGGCCGACGCGGGCGTGGCGCACAGTGCTGCCTCGCACCCAGCGCACGGCAGCGGCACGCCAGACCTGGCCGCCCAGCTTCAGGCGAGCCAGGTTGCGCTGGCCAGTAGCGAGGCGCGACAGCAGGCCATCTTTGAGAGCGCGGTGGATTTCGCCATGGTGCTTACCGACCGTCAGGGGGTAATCACTGACTGGAACTCCGGCGCTCACCACGTGATGGGCTGGACCCAGGATGAAATGCGTGGCCAGAACGCAGGGCAGTTCTTTACACCCCAGGATCGCGCCGAAGGCCGCCCCGAGTATGAGATGAACCATGCCTTGGAGCACGGCCGTACTTCGGACGAACGCTGGCACCTACGCAAGGATGGCCAACGGTTCTGGGCCTCCGGTGAAATGATGCCCTTGTATGGGGACAACAAAACCCACCTGGGCTTTGTGAAAATCCTGCGCGACCGCACCAACGAACACCTGAGCGGCCGGGCGATCGAAGAAGCTCAGACCCGCTACCGGCTTGCGGTAAAGGCCACCAATGATGCCATCTGGGACTGGAACCTGGCAGCCAACCATGTGCTGTGGAACGACACCCTGGAACAGGCTTATGGGCATGTGCTGCCGACCCCGGAAACCACCGGGAACTGGTGGATCGACCATATCCACCCTGACGACCGAGCACGTATCTACAGCTCTATCCATGAGGTGATCGACGGTGCTGACAATGCCTGGACAGGCGAGTACCGCTTCCGCCGCGCCAACGGCACCTATGCCGAAGTGCTGGACCGTGGCCATGTGACCCGCAACGCCGAAGGCGAGGCGGTGCGGATGATCGGCGCCATGCTGGACCTGACCCGCATGCGCAGCACCGAAGAAGCCCTGCGCCGCAGTGAGGAACGCTTCCGTACCATTTTGGACACCATCGAAGCGGCCTTTGCCATTGTGCAGGTGAAATTCGACGCCAACGATCAACCCGTGGATTATCGATTTCTGGAAGCCAACCCCGCGTTCGAACGCCAGGCCGGGGTGGACCTTCGCGGCAAGTGGGTCACCGAGTTCGCCCCAGACCTTGAGCGCTTCTGGTTCGAAACCTATGGCCGGGTAGCCAAAACCGGCATACCGGCAACCTTCGAAAGTTACGCGCAAGCCTTTGACCGCTGGTTCGACGTGCGCGCGGTACGGGTAGGTGAACCCGAGGAACGGCAGATCGCCATTCTGTTCAACGACGTTACTGGCCGGCGCAATGCCCAAGAACGGCTACGGGAAAGCGAAGCCCTGGCGCGGGAGAACGTTGAACGGGTGCAGTTGGCCCTGGCGGCGGGTGCGATCTTCGGCACCTGGCATTGGGACCTGCCTAACGACAGCTTCACCGTGGACGAAGCCTTTGCCCGCGCCTTCGGCCTGGCGCCAGGCTTGGGCCTTAAAGGGCTGAGCCTGGAAGAGGTGATCGCCACCGTGCACCCCGAGGACCGTGAGGGGTTGATCCGGGCGATAAATGAAGCAGTCGCCCGTGGTGGTGCCTATGCCCATCAGTACCGGGTTCGCCGCGCCGATGGCCGCTATTATTGGATCGAGGCCCATGGCCGCGTGGACCACGGGCCAGACGGCACGCCACTGAGCTTCCCCGGGGTGCTTATCGATGTAGAGGAACGCCGCTCGGTAGAAGCCCAGCGCGACCGCGCCACCGCAGCCCTGCGCGCGCTCAACGAAACCCTGGAGCAACGGGTGATGGCGCGCACCGCCGAGCTGATGCAGGCCGAAGAAAAACTGCGCCAGTCGCAGAAGATGGAGGCGGTCGGGCAACTTACCGGCGGCTTGGCCCATGACTTCAACAACTTGTTGGCGGGGATGTCCGGCGCGCTGGAAATGATGGCCATGCGCATCGCCCAAGGCCGCCTGACCGACGTAGACAAATACCTGGTTACCGCACAAGGCGCGGCCAAGCGCGCCGCTGCCCTCACCCACCGCTTGCTGGCGTTCTCGCGCCGACAAACCCTTGACCCTCGCCCAACGGATGTGAACGCCCTGGTGGACGGGATGATCGAGCTGATCCAGCGCACCGTGGGCCCGAGCATTGCCGTGATGCCCTTGAAGGCCGATGACCTGTGGTCTGCCCTGGTGGACACTAGCCAGCTGGAAAACGCGCTGCTCAACCTGTGCATCAACTCCCGCGATGCCATGCTCGGAGGGGGGCGCATTGTGATTGAAACCGCCAACCGCTGGCTTGACGCCGAGGACACCGCGGCGCTGGACATCCCCGAGGGTGACTACCTGACCTTAAGCGTTACCGATACCGGCGCGGGCATGCCCCCAGACGTAATGGCCAAAGCCTTTGACCCCTTCTTCACCACCAAACCCATCGGCCAGGGCACCGGCCTTGGCCTATCGATGATCTACGGGTTCGCCAAGCAATCCGGCGGGCAGGTACGCCTGTCTTCTACCCTGGGGGTAGGCACCACCATCTGTATTTACCTGCCGCGCTACCAGGGCCCGACGCTGCCTAGCGAACGTGTGGCCGCCGCCGCCGCCGCCACCCCTGCTGCAGTAGGCGAGACCATCCTGGTGGTGGACGACGAACCCACGGTGCGCATGCTGTTGACCGACGTGCTCAGCGACCTGGGCTATACCCTGATCGAAGCGGCGGACAGCGCGGCGGGCCTCAGGATACTGCGATCGGACACCCGCATTGACCTGTTGATCACCGACGTGGGCTTGCCCGGCGGCATGAACGGCCGGCAAATGGCCGACGCCGCCCGTGAAGCGCGGCCAGGCTTGAGCACCTTGTTCATTACCGGCTACGCTGAAAGCGCCGCCATCGGCGACGGCCAGCTGGAGCCGGGGATGCATGTATTGACCAAGCCGTTTGCGATCGATGCGCTGGCTGCGAGGGTCAGAGAATTAATGCGCAACTAGCGGCTGGATTTGCCAATTCCCTGGATTGCTTTACTATCCCCGCGCCGGTTACCAGAAGTATTAAAAGGGAATCCAGCGGGCCACGGCCCGAAACGGAACTGCCCCCGCAACTGTAGGCGCCGAGCTTGTGTCCGTGATGCCACTGGGTGAACCCGGGAAGGTGGACACAAGCGCAGACGCGCCAGTCAGGAGACCTGCCGGCCAAGGTTTCACCACTGACCGGCGGGGTGCCCGGGAAGGGCATCTTTTCGGCCAGGCCCATTGCGCCCTGGCGCCGGGGCTCGAATGCCGCCCGGCTGGCCGCTAGGGGTGTGCTTTCCGCGCCGCGCCTGGCCTGCCCGACGCTGGAGAACGCGCACTTGACCTTACCTCGCCTATTGACCCTGGCCCTCGCCTTGGGCCTGCCCACCCTGGCCTCGGCCGCCCCTACCCAGTACCCCTTGACCCTGGAGAACTGCGGCAAAGCCCTCACCTTTGCCCAGGCGCCAGCGCGTACGGTGACCATCGGCCAGGCCGGTACCGAGATGCTCTATGCCTTGGGTTTGGGTGACCGCGTAACGGCGACTTCGCTCTGGTTCAACCCGGTGTTGCCACAGTATCAGGCGCTCAATGCAGGCATAGAGCGGCTGGCGGACAATGAGCCGAGTTTCGAAGCGGTGATCGCCAAGCGGCCGCAACTGGTGACCGTACAGTTCGAATGGATGGTAGGCCCTCAAGGCGCGGTCGGCACCCGTGAGCAGTTCGAAGACGTGCGCGTACCTACCTATATCTTCCCTTCCGACTGTGAGGGCAAGAACAACCTGGTCGGCGCCGACGGCACCCGCCTGCAGGCGTTTTCCATCGACAGCCTGTACAAAAGCATCGAACAGCTGGCGCACATTTTCGACGTGCAGGACCGCGGCGCGGCGCTGGTGCAGAACTACCAGGCCCGGCTGGCCGCGGCACAGGCTAAAGCCAAGCCGGCCAGCGGCAAGGGCTTGTCGGCGGTGATCTGGTTCTCCAGCGCCAACCTTGCCACCGAGCCCTTCGTGGCTGGCCGCCAGGGCGTGGCGGACTACATGCTCAGCACCTTAGGCATTCACAACGTGGTGGAGTCCACCGAAGAGTGGCCCACGGTGGGCTGGGAAACCCTGGCCAAGGCCAACCCTGGGTTTATCGTCATCGCACGGATGGACCGCCGGCGCTTCCCCGCCGACGACTACGAGAAAAAGCTCGCGTTTCTTAAAAGCGACCCGGTGACCCGCAACATGGACGCGGTTAAGCGTGACCGTATCCTGATCATCGAAGCCGATGCCCTGCAAGCCAGCACCCGGTTGATCACGGGCATCGAGCAACTGGCCGATGCCAGCCAGCGTTACGCGCCATGATGGTTCGAGGGGCGCTACTGGCGGTGTTGCTGCTGGCCGTGGCTGTATTGGCCGCCATTGCCATAGGGGAAACCGCCATCGAACCTACGGTGGTACTCAAGGTGCTGGCCAATGAGTTAGGGGGCGCGGCCTTCCCGGTAGACCCTATCGACGTAGGCGTGGTCTGGAACTACCGCCTGCCCCGTGCGCTGGTGGCGGGGGCTTGTGGCGCGGGCCTGGCGCTGTGCGGGCTGATCCTTCAAGCCTTGCTGCGCAACGCTTTGGCCGACCCCTACCTACTGGGCATTTCCGCCGGCGCCTCTACCGGCGCGGTGCTGGTATCGTTGATTGGTTTTGGCGGCGGCTTGCTCTCGCTCCCCGCCGGGGCGTTTCTGGGCAGCGTGGCTGCGTTCTCTTTGGTGGCGCTGCTGGCCAGGGCTTCGCGGCTAAGCGGTGGCAGCGGGTTGATCATCCTTGCCGGGGTGGCCAGCTCCCAGCTGTTCAACGCCCTTACCGCCTTCTTGATTGCCCGCTCGGCCAACGCCGAACAGGCCCGCGGAATTTTGTTCTGGCTGCTGGGCAACCTGGGCGGCGTACGTTGGCCCTCGGTGGCCTTGGCGGTGCCAGCGGCCCTGTTGGCCCTGGCCGTTTGTGCGTGGCACAGGCGCGCGCTGGACGCCTTTACCTTTGGCGCCGACTCGGCGGCCGCCCTGGGGGTACCAGTGCGGCAGGTACGCATCGTGCTGATCGGCTGCGCGGCGCTGGTCACCGCCGTGTTGGTGTCGCTGGTAGGTTCCATCGGTTTCGTGGGCCTGGTGGTGCCTCACGCGCTGCGCCTGCTGGTAGGTACCCGGCATACCCGGCTGGTGCCCTTGGCCGCCGTGGCTGGGGCGCTGTTTCTGATGGCCGCCGATGTGCTGTCGCGCACCCTGATCAAGGGCCAGGTGCTGCCTGTGGGGGTGATCACTGCCTTGGTGGGCGCCCCCGTGTTCGCCCTGTTGCTGCTGCAAGGGGACCGCAAGCGATGAGTGCGCCTGTGCTGGCCTGCGAAGGCGTGAGCGTAACCAAGGGCGGCGCCGCGCTGCTAACCGAGGTAAGCCTGGCGGTGATGCCGGGTGAGCGGCTGGGCATCGTTGGCCCCAATGGCTCGGGCAAATCCACCCTGCTGCATGTGCTGGCCGGGCTACTCAAGCCGAGCGCGGGCGAAGTGACCCTGTTCGGCCAGGCATTGAGCAACCTGAGCAGGCGGGACGTGGCGCAACGCCTGGCGGTGGTGGAGCAGCATGCGCAAACCTCTGACCGCATCCGCGTGCGCGACGCGGTGGAGCTGGGCCGCACCCCGTGGCTGTCTGCCCTTGCCCCTTGGGGCAACGAAGACGACGCTAAGGTAAGCGAGGCCTTGCAAGCGGTGGAGCTGGAGCACCTGGCTCAGCGGCACTGGCACAGTTTGTCGGGCGGTGAGCGCCAGCGGGTGCAGATCGCCCGCGCCTTGGCTCAGCAGCCAAAGGTGCTGCTACTGGATGAACCCACCAACCACTTGGACATCCACCACCAGTTGTCCCTGTTGCAGTTGATCCGCGCCTTGCCCCTCACCAGTGTGATGGCCTTGCACGACCTGAACCAGGCCCTGACCTGCGACCGACTGGCCTTGCTCGACCGCGGCCGCCTGGTCGCCTTGGCCCCCCCGGCCACCGTGCTCAGCCCCGAGCGGTTGCGGGCCACGTTCAACGTGGAAGGCCACTGGCTGCCTGGGCCAGAAGGTAGCGCGCCGGTGTTGGCACTGCGCGCCATCGGTGGCTAAGCCCTGCTGCCCGGCCGGGAGCTGAAGAAAGGTTCATCCGCCCCGCCCACCCCAGACAGCCTGCTGAAAGCCAGGCTCCGGTACCCTCGGTGAGTTTTGCAAGCTGCCGCGGCAATACGATACCCATAATAAAGGAGTACCCTTGGTGGAACTGACCCCCGTTGCCTGGCTGGCCCACGACAGCCGCCTGATGCTCTGCTGCGCCCTGGCCATTGCCAGTATCATCGTGCTGATCAGTGGCACGCGCCTGCCGCCTTTTCTATCAATTTTGGTCGGTACCTTTATCGCCGGTATCGGCACGGGCCTGGCCCCGGAAGAGGTGGCCAAGGCCTTTAGCAAGGGTGCCGGGGGGATTCTCGGGGAAGCGGGCATCATCATTGCCCTGGGCGCCATGCTAGGAGCGCTAATGGCTGAATCTGGCGCCGTCAACCGTATCGCCACTACCCTGCTCACCCTGGGCAAAGGCCGGGCGCTACCTTGGGTCATGGCGGTGGTGGCAATGATCATCGGCCTGCCGCTGTTCTTCGAAGTAGGCCTGGTGTTGATGGTGCCGATTATCTTTGTGATGGCGCGTCAGTCCGGCCAGCCGTTGCTGAAAATCGCCATCCCGGCCCTGGCTGGCATGACCACCCTGCATGCCTTGATGCCGCCCCATCCGGGGCCGTTGATCGCGGTCAGCGCGCTGCACGCCGACTTGGGCCTGACCATGTTGCTTGGCTTCACCCTGGCGGTACCAGCGGTCATCCTCGCCGGGCCCTTGTATGGCCTGTGGTTGTCCCGGCGCTTGCAAGTTGAGATTCCCGCCGAGCTGGGCGAGCTATTCGCTGGCCGCCCCGCTGCCACACGCCAACCGGGTTTCGCGGTATCGCTTGGGATCATCCTGCTACCGGTGGTATTGATGCTCGGCAGCACCCTGGCCAAGGTGGCGCTGCCGGCGGAAAACCACCTGGCGCTGACCTTGAAGTTCCTGGGCGAGCCGCTGATTGCCTTAGGCATTGCGGTACTGGCGGCAGTGGTGCTACTGGGTTGGGCTAACGGCCTGGGGCGCGAGCAGGTAGGCACCACCCTGCGCAAAAGCCTGGCGCCCATCGCCGCGTTGCTGTTGACCATCGGCGCCGGTGGCGGGCTTAAGCAAACCCTGCTTGATGCAGGCGTGAGCCAGACCATCAGCAAAGTGGCCGAGGGCGCCCATTTGCCCTACCTGCTACTGGCTTGGCTGATCGCCGTGGCGCTGCGCCAGGCCACTGGCTCGGCCACTGTGGCCACGACCACTACCGCGGGCATTCTGGCGCCGCTGATGGCAGGGCTGGCCCCCACCCAGAGCGCCCTGATCGCCTTGACCATCGGTGCAGGCTCGGTGTTCTTTTGCCACGTCAACGACGCAGGCTTCTGGATGGTGCGCGAGTACTTCGGCCTGCAACTCAAACAAACCCTTTGGGTATGGTCAGTCTTGCAGACCATCGTCTCGGTAGTAGGCTTGATTGGGGCTTCCCTGCTCTGGCTCTGGCTGGTGTAGCCGGTCCGCTGGCCGCTGCAACGGCGGCCAGCGCTTTAGGTAAATTCACAAGATTTCACGCCCGCCTTCATATTGGCTCCATTGACCGGCCTTAACCTTGGCCGTGCATTGCCTATTGCCTATTGCCTATTGCCGGCGCTGGCCGCGCGCTATGCGAGTTCAACGCTGCCTGTGTTGCTCGCCAGCCCCCGGCACGGTTAATTCTCAAGGAGCCAGTCCATGTCCGTTACGGTTGAGCAAACGTCCACACCTACCGATTCGAACAATTCAGAAAACCTGTGGGGCAACTCGGTGGACCGGGCCAAGGCCAAGGACGCCGGTATCGAATGGCAGCGGCCCGAGGGCGACCAACGCTCGGCCCAAGAGATCATCGACGACTGCCCGCTGCTGAAAAACCTGGGCAACCAAAGCGGCGTAAAGGACACGCTCAAGGAGCGCGTGGGCGACTTCGAAAAAGACCCGGATGCCGCTTACCGGGCGGTGCAAGTGTTGGACCACGTGGAGCTGATCAACGAAGGCGGCGAGCGCATCGTCAAAGGCAGCGCGGGCAATGGCCGGGTGGACGGCTTTACCAAGGGTGGTGACGCCAAGCACGGCACCGAGGCCGGCCGTCTGCAGGATTTTGGCAAGTACGGCTGGGAAAACCTCAAGGGCGAGCTCAAGCACGTGGACAGCGCAGGCGAGCATTCCGACGCCCGCGAGCAGGCTGAAGCCGTGGGCATTCAGTGGGTGCGCCCGGACGGCGACACCCGCTCGGCTCAGGAGATCATCGACGACAACCCGCTGCTCAAGCACCTGGGTAACCAAAGCCATGTGAAAGACATGCTCAAGGAGCAAGTGGGTGATTTTGAGAAGGACCCAGACGCCGCCTTCAGGGCTGGCCAGGTGCTGGACCGGGTGGTGGGCTACGACGAAAGCGGCAAGGTGTTGACCGGCGGCGACGTAGCCGACACCCGCATCAATGGCTTTACCAAAAGCGGCGAGGCCAAGCACGGCACTGAAGCCGGGCGCCTGCAAGACTTTGGCAAGTATGGGTTCTCCTCCTTGCCCAAGGCCCAGGCCAGCAGCGATATCGCCAGCTACAAGGATTTTCTCAAGGCGCACCCCAAGGCCGATGCCGGCTCCCAGATGGTGGCCCAGTACGCGGCCATCCTCGACCAGCACTACGACGCAATCCTGAGCAAAACCGGTGCCGATGGCGCGGTGACCGCGCAGAACATCAAGGATTACAAAGACGCTAATCCACAGTTGAGCGCCGACGAAAAAGCCGCCCTGGACTTCTGGTCTGAGCCGGGGGCGTTCAAGATGCTGGACACCGCCGCCAATACCCTATCCAAATCCGCCGACGGCAAGGCCAACCGCGCCGATGTGCAGGCCTGGCTGAAAACCTCGGCCCCCGCCGACGCCACAGGCCTGAGCAACCTACTGTCCACCGTAGTGTCGGGCAACCTGACCAGCAAGGTGGACACCAGCAAGCTGGATAAAGACGTCTTCGAACACCCTGAGAACTACACCGCCGAGCAAAAGGCAGCCGTGCTGATGGACCTGCAACAGGCACAGAAGCTGGTGGTGGACGGCGCCAATGCCGGGATGTGGGCCGATGACTACGGCAAGGTGGCTATCGCCAATGCCTCCGGGGCGCTTTGGGAGCCGGAGAAGGTCCTGCAAGACATCAATGACCACATCAGCCTGCTGCAAAACGACAAGGCCACCGCTGAGTTTCTGCAAAACAGCAATGCCGATGCCATGAAAGCGCTGTTCGAAGGCAGCCCGGGCCTTAAAGACGCGGTCACTAAAACCTACGAGGACGAGATCAAATCCGGCAAGGCGCTGGACGCGGCCTGGGATGCGGCCACCAAGGACGGCAAGACCGACCAGACCACGGCCCTGACCAACTTCTACGCCACCGCCCAAAGCCTGCAAGGCGCGCTGGGGATCAACAACGCAGCGCAGATCCAGGCAGGGGTAGGCAAATCTTCCCATGGCGAAGCCTTGAAAACCTATTACAAGGATTCGTTGGCCTCCGGCGAGCGCATGCGCGAGCTGCTCAAGAACAACTCGCCAGAAACCGCCGCCAGTTTGTTCAGCATGGAAGTGGCGCTGTACAACGCCAACCTGGACCCGACCTTTACCGCAGAATTCGATAAACAGCTCAATGACAACTTCTCCACCATCGCCCAGGAGAACCTGTTCAAGGGCGCTACCTTCGAGGACATGCAAAAGGCCTATGGCAAGGACGGCGGCCCGGAGCTTGACGAAGACAAGGTACGCAAGCTGATCGACCAGATGCGCCAGGAGTCCCCTGAGCTGCTGATGAACAAAGACGGCACCGTGGCCACCACCGACCAGGTACTGTCGGGCTTCCGTGGCAACTGGGATATGTTCCGCCAGGGCACCAAGGCGCTGGACAAGATGGGCTCGCTTTCCCAGTTCGATCTCAGTGGCAACGCCAAGGGGGCCTACGATAGCGGCACGCTCCATGGCGTGAGTGGTTTGTTCCTGGCGGGCATGACCATCGCTCGGGGCGCGCAGGGCTCGGGCAAGCTCACTGACCGTAATATCGTGGACATTACCACCGGCTCGGTACAGGCGGCGACCGTGCTCACCGAAGGCGGCACCAAGGCCTACCAGCAGAGCCTGGATACTTCCATCAAAAACGGCGAGGCTAAGCTGACGGGGCCAGACAGCAGCAAGCTGACCAGCGAGATGCTCGATAAGATCAAAGATAACGTAAAAGACGGCAAGAATTACAAAGCCGTGGCCAAGCAGTTCGAGGAAGGCGCCAAGGGCTTGGGTGGCCTGGCGGGTATCGCGGTAGGGGCCTATGGGATATTCGATGGCGTGGCGGCGATCCGCAAAGGGGACCCACTCTCCGGCGGCTTTGGCATCACCGCCGGCTCCCTGGGTGTGTTGGCCGGTTCCGCCTCGGCGGCCGAAGGCGGTATCGGTTTGCTGATGGCCTCTAACCTGCCCCGCTTCCTCCCCGCGCTGGCCAGCGCCGCCGGGGTACTCGGTTTCCTCGGCGCCGGTGTTGCCGTGCTGGGCGCGATCATTCCCGGCCTGGTCAAGGAAGGCCAACAACAAGCCAAGGCCGATGACTTTGCGCAAGTCTTGGGCGACAGCATCGAGCGTTACGCCATCGACGGGGTAAAAGACGGCACCATCGACGACCTCCCCACCAAGGACTGGCCAGGCGGCGAAGACTCCACCATCGCCTCGTAAGGCCGGTCGCTGGCAAGCCAGGCTGCTACGGCAGATCCCAACCCGTAGCCGCCGGCCTTGGCGCCAACCGCGTTGCCACGACCAGGCTTTACACCCTAGCTTGGCCAGTCGCTGGCAAGCCAGGCTGCTACGGCAGATCCAACCCGTAGCAGCCGGCCTTGGCGCTAACCTTGGCTCGAAGGCTTCTATATTAAAAGGGCTATAGCAGAGTCAAGTTACAATTTTTATATAACCTAAAGTCATTTCGATTAACAACAGGTTATCTTTTAAATAACCAACATGACCCACTCTAGATATTTCAGTTTCGGCAAATTCTTTAATGCCTAATTCAACTTTTTCACAAGTTTTCACAACCCTTATTAGTTGCCTTCAGTAGTATTCGAAGTGTGCAGCGCAGGCCAACGCGTCACCTGGCACTGACTGCGGTGTGCACCTTTCAGCTCGCCCTGGGCAGCTGAGCTAACTGATCCGAATCCTTAAACCCGCAAGGAGAAACATCATGGCCGAAACTCCAACCGTAAGCTCAGGCAATGCCGACGGCGCTATCGCCAAAATGGAAGCCACCTTCAACATGGCGATCGAAAAATCCGCCAAGATCACCGAGATCTCGACTGCCAAGAAAGCCGAGCTCGACGCCACCAAACAACGTCCGCAGAACTGACGTTGTGCCGTATGGGCGGCCCCGCGCCGCCCGTACACCCCGCCCTACCCCGCCTGCCGCAACTTCAGTAAACACACGCTGGTATCGCGACCATGACCGCCATGATTTCCTACGCTCAGCGGCCCACTCACGAAGCAGACAGCCCGGCTACCACGGTGCTCGAGATTATCGCAGGCCTCCATCAAGGCGTCAGCCTGAGGCTTGACCGCCCTGATTATATGATCGGCCGCGCCAGTACCGCCGACGTGGTACTGCACGACCCTAGCGTGACCGACCACCACGTTCGCCTGCGCTTGCAACGGGGCCAATTGGCCATCGAAGCCGTGGGTGGCGATGTCACGCTGTCCGGCCCCCGCTGCCCTGAACGGACCGTGCACCACGGCCACGGGGTAATCGCCGCGCTGCCTTTGCAGCTACAGGTCGGCGAAGCACGCCTTGCCCTGCAGGCGCCCGCGCAAACGTCTAATAAGGACGCCTGGCGTACTCCACGCCTGGCTGTGGGCGGCGCTTTGCTGCTGGCCTGTGGCGCGGTGTTCGCTGCGCTGCATCAGGCCCCAGTCGAAGATTTTTCCCGAACCCTGCCACCCACGGCCGCAGCCGCCAAGGTGATCCCCACGGTTGCCCAGGCCCGCGCCTGGCTTGGCCGGCAACTGGAGCAGGCTGGTCTAACCGGTATCACTTTGCACGGCGACGAACATCAGCTCAGCGTGACCGGCAGCTACAACGCCGCGCAGCAGGCAAGCTGGGCCACGGTGCAGCAAGCGTTCGATCGTCGCTATGGTCAGTACCTGGTACTGCACGGCAACGTGACCGAGGCCACGGCCCCTACCATCCCTAGGGTGCGTTTCCAAGCCGCCTGGTTCGGCAAAAACCCCTATGTGGTCGATGGTAGCGGCCGCCTGCTCTACCCGGGCGCGGCGTTGGATGACCATTGGGTACTGGATGCTGTTGCCGACGGCAAGGTGGTCCTGGCCCGCGGCGCCGAGCGTTTTACGTTCACCCTATGAAGATCGAACCCCGCGCGCTGCCTCCCACGGGCGGCCAGGCACCAGAGCGCCCCCAGCAAGTAGCTCAGGCACTGCCAGCAGCGCGGCAGGTGGCGCGGTTCGAAGCCCTGTTGGGCCACAGGCAGGCCAACGCGCGCAAAACCCTGCGTGAGGTCGCCGAACAGGCTGGTGACGTACAGGCCCTAGACCCGGCGCTGTTTTCTGGGCCGCGCTCACTGCGGCTGCTGGACCATATTCTGGATGACCTACTGCCGCGGCTGAACCTGGAGCCGGACATTCGCGCCCTGGCCGAAGACTTGCTGCGCGAGGAGATACACATGCGTCACCTGTTGCAGCACCAGCGTAGCGAGGCCGCGGTATGACTAGCCGCCTGACCCATGACAGCCTGGACCTGCTGCGCGGCCTGGGCGACCTCTACCGCCGCGCTGGTGAACCCCGGCGCGGCCTGGTGCTGTTGCTGATCGGTGCGCAGATCGCCCCAGAGGACCCGGCGCTGTTACGCAGCCTGGCCCTGGCCTTTACCGACAGCGGCAACCCGACCCGGGCGCTAAACGCGTTGGACCGCCTACAGGCCTTGGGCGGCGGTCAGACCCACGATACCCTGCTGCGCGCCCGCGCGCTCTGGCACAAGGGCGAGCATGACCTCGCGCGCGCCTGCTTCCAGGACTATCTGGCGCTACCTAAGGCCCGCCCATGAAGATGTTGGACCGCCTTTCCCACCTGGCCCAAGTCGCCGCCAAGCGCACCGATGTAATCATCGTCGCCTTTATGCTGATGGCCATCGTGATGATGATCATCCCCTTGCCCACCGCGCTGGTGGATGGGCTGATCGGCATCAACATCGCCTTGAGCATTCTGGTGCTGGTGGTGGCGTTCTACATTTCCCATTCGGTGGAATTCTCCGCCCTGCCACCGCTGATTTTGCTCAGCACGCTGTTTCGCCTGGCGCTGTCGATCACCACTACCCGGTTGATCCTGCTGCACGGCAATGCCGGGCATATCGTGCAGGCCTTCGGCGACTTCGTGATCGCCGGCCAAGTGGTGGTGGGCCTGGTGGTGTTTCTGATCATCACCGTGGCGCAATTCGTGGTGATCACCAAAGGTGCCGAGCGCGTAGCGGAGGTGGCCGCGCGCTTTACGCTGGACGCCATGCCTGGCAAGCAGATGAGCATTGACAATGACCTGCGCAACGGCGACATCGACCAAGCCGAGGCCCGCCGTCGGCGTTCGCGACTAGAGCGCGAAAGCCAGATGTTCGGCGCCATGGACGGGGCCATGAAGTTCGTCAAGGGCGACGCCATCGCCGGGCTGGTGATCCTGGCGGTCAACCTGCTCGGCGGCATGCTGATCGGCATGCTGCAACGGGACATGGGCTTTGCCCAGGCGGTGCATACCTACTCGTTGCTCACCGTGGGCGACGGGCTGATTGCCCAGATTCCCGCGCTGCTGATCTCGGTGGCCGCGGGCACTGTGGTCACCCGGGTCAACAGCGAGGGCTCACCCCAGGACTTGGGCAGCGAAATCATTAGCCAACTGGGCAACAGCCACCGCGCTCTGGCACTGACCGCCATTATTGTATTGGGCGTAGCCCTGCTGCCGGGCTTTCCGGCCCTGGTGTTTTTGATCCTAGGCGCTGGCCTGGGCGCATGTGCGTTCGTGCTATGGCGCCGGCAACAACGCGCCGAGCGGCAGGCCGCCCTGGATGACTTGCCCGTGCATGAACCGGCCATCCCCCTCAGCGCGGAGCTGATCGAAGACGTTCAGCCCAAGCCCGTTGACGCTCGGGTGCTGCTGTGCGTAGGTACCCGCCTGGCCGAGCAGGCACCTGGGCAACTGATGCAACAGCGTCTGGAAGCCCTTTGCCACGACCTGCGCGCGGAACTGGGTATCGACCTGGCGGTGCCGCGGCTGTACCTGGACCCCACCGCCCCGGCCAATGGCTTTGTGGCGGAGCTTGAAGGGGTACCGGTCACCGAGGGCGAATTGCCCCCCGGCCAGTTGCTGCTGCGCGACGACCCGGTTCACGCACAGCTGCTGGGGATCGAGCCCGAGCAAGGCCCGTCCCCCTTGAGCCTGCGCGGTGGTCATTGGGTAGGCCGCGAACACCAAGAAGCGTTACAGAACGCAGGGATTGGTTTTTTGCTGCCCGATGAAGTGCTGCGTGGGGTGATGGAGCACGTGCTGCGCCGGTACGCGGCAGACTTTTTAGGCATTCAGGAAACCCGCGTACTGCTTGAGCGCCTCGAAAGCCAGTATGGGGAGCTGATCAAGGAAGCTGGCCGGGATGTGCCACTGCAACGCATGGCCGAAACCCTGCGCATGCTGGTGGCCGAAGGGGTATCGATCCGCAACCTGCGGGCGCTGCTCGAAGCCATGGTGGAATGGGGCGGGCGTGAAGCGGACACCGCCCGGCTGGGCGAGCACCTGCGCGCGGCCTTGGCGCGGCAGATCAGCCATCAATATGCCGACGGCCAGCGGGTGATCCGCGCCCTGGCGTTGGCCCATGGGGTGGAAGAGCAACTGCGTGGGGCCCTGCGCCGCCATGACAAACAGGCCGAGCTTCTGCCCGAAGCCTTGAGCCGCACCCTGACCGCGCAACTGCGCCAAGCCTGGGAACGCTTGCCCGAGGATGACCACACCGTGCTGTTGGCCCACCCGGAGCTGCGCCGCGCCTTGCGCAAACTGTGCCAGCGCGCAGACCTGCCCTTGGCCGTGCTGTCCTTCCGCGACCTGGCAGCCGAATACCATGTGCAGGTGGTGGCCCACGTTAGCCTCACCGACCCCACTCCCCACACCGCGCCCCAGGGCGCGTTGACTACCCCCCTGGCGACTGCTTGATGACCTTTTACCCTCACTTGGCCGTTACGCGCTGGCTGCTCGGCGCTACCACCCTGTTGCTGGCAACCTTGGCCCAAGGGCAGTCCATCGCGTCAGGCGAGCACTCTACCCTGGGCCTGAGCAGTGGCCAGGGCCGTATCCTGCGCTTTGCCGCGCCGGTGGCCTCGGTGCTGGTGGCCGACCCGGAAGTCGCCGACCTGCAAGTGGTGGGCCCTGGTGTGCTCTATGTGTTCGGCAAGCATAGTGGCAGCACCAGCTTGATCGCCCTTGATAACGGCAACCAAGAAGTGGCCAACCTTACCCTGAACATTGGCGCCAGCACCCAGGCGGTGACCGCGCCTTTGAAGCAGCTGCACCCGCAAAGCCGGGCCCAGGTCAGCGCCGCGGGCAGCCGCCTGTTGGCCCAGGGCGCGTTGGCCGATGTGGGCGAAGCCACCGACTTGAATGCACTGCTTAGCCTTGAGGGCCAAGGGTTGCAACCGGCGGTGAACACCACCACGGTACCGGGCTCGGCCCAGGTGAACATTCGCGTGCGCTTTGCCGAAGTGTCACGTTCGCAACTGCTCAGCTATGGGGTGAACTGGAACGCCTTGTTCAACAACGGCACCTTTTCTTTCGGGCTGCTCACCGGCGGCCCCCTGGCCTCGGCGGCGCGGGCAGTAGGCGCGACCAATACCATCAGCGCGGGGCTGTCCAGCGGCAACGTGAACATAGACGCGGTGCTCGATGCCCTGCAAAGCAATGGCGTACTGGAAGTGCTGGCCGAACCCAATATCACCGCCATGACCGGGCAAACCGCAAGCTTCCTTGCGGGCGGCGAAGTACCGGTGCCGATCCCGGTGAACCGGGACACGGTGGGGATCGAATACAAGCCCTACGGCGTGTCGCTGCTGTTCAACCCTACGCTGCTGCCCAATGGCCGCATTGCCCTGCAGGTGCGGCCGGAGGTGAGCAGCATCACTAACCAGAACGCCACCCTGGCCAATGGCATCGAAGTACCGGCATTCCGCGTGCGCCGCGCTGACACCCGCGTAGAGGTGGGCAGCGGGCAAACCTTTGCCATCGCCGGCCTATTCCAGCGAGAAAACACCCAGGACATGGACAAAGTACCGGCGCTTGGCGAAATGCCGGTGCTGGGCAGCCTGTTTCGCTCCAAACGCTTTCAGCGCAACGAAACCGAGCTGGTGATCCTGATTACCCCCTACCTGGTGGAGCCGGTACGCGAGCGCACCCTGGCCACCCCCCTGGACGCCCTGCCCGCCAACAGTAACGCCCAGGCTGCCCTGCGCAGCGGTGGCGCGTTCGGCTTTTACCTCAACTGAGAGGCGCACCGATGAAGCCTATGATCCTCGCGGCTACCTTGGCCTGCCTCGCTGGCTGCCAGACCCACCTGCCACCGGCCAGTTATTCCCCCCATTACCAAGGGGTGGCCGATGCCAGCGGGCGCGCCGCTTTATTACCCGTGCAGTGCCTGGCCCCGGCCACGGAGGATGAATTCGACCTGGAGCAGGATTACCGCCCCAGGCTAGCCCCGGGGTGCGCCAACAACCTGGTGCTGCTGCAGATGGTCGAGGCCCGTGGCGACTTGCGCCAGGGCCGCGTCACCGGCCCTACCCTGGCCGCGCCGGTAGGCCGCGCCGCCCAGGTTTATATTGACGGCTATGACCGCGAAGAACTGCGCCGGCGCCTGAAGGAACAGCAGGCCGCCACCGACCAGGGGGGTGCCCGCTGATGGCGTTATTGGGCCGCGATCAACCCCAGCGCGCGGGCCTGGGCCACTGGGCCGTCAAGGGCTTTGATCTGCCGTGCCTGCTGCAGCAAGGCCGCGCGCTGCTGGGCCGTCAGCTCGTCCAGCGCCAAGCCGGAGAGCGTATCCTCGCGCCCGGCCAGCACGGCGATCAATACCGTGTTGCGTTGGTGGCGAGCCTGCACCCGGGGCGAGCGCAACACAGTGCCCATAGTGTTCAAGGCGGCCTCGCCCTGCCTAGCCAGGGCCAAACCCAAGGCTTGGTTGCACTGGATGTCCAGGTCGTCCGGGGCCAGGCCGCGCGCCTTGGCGAAGGCCGCCTGGCCTGCGCTGGTATCGCCGCGCAATACCTGAGCGATGCCCAGGCTGCTGTAGGCGCGTGCCAGGTTGGACAGCCGCGCGGCTTCTTCGAGGGCTGTGACCGCCCGCTCGAAGCGCCCCTGACGCATTTGCACGCTGCCCAGCCCCAGCAGGGCCTCGGTATTATGGGGGGCACCTTGCAACGCCTGCTGGTACGCGCGCTCGGCGCCAGTCAGGTCGCCTGCGTCCAGCCGTGCCTGGCCCAGCTTCAACCACGGCTCGACGCCGGCGCCCGGCAGCTGCGCGGCTTTTTCGTACAACGAGCCGGCACTGATCGGGTCCCCCCGGCTGGCGAGGTCGTCCCCAAGGCGCATATAGCGCGGGTAAGCAGGGTCTGCACTGGGCGCGGTGGCGCAGGCGCTGAGCAGCAGGCTGCCGAACAGCACACCCGCAAGGGGCAACAGGGTAACGCGACGGGGCATAGGCAAGTCTCTTCGAACGGGCCGGGCAAGGGATATCAACCCAGGAGTATGCCGTTGTCCATGTTACAACCCTGGGTTCAGGCCGGGCGCTCGCGCATAAAAACCTTCAAGTGCCTGGTGCGCGCCGGCTGCTGGGCACTGGTGCTGGCCCTTGCCGCCCCCGCTGGCGCCAGTACGGCGGCGCGGCCGGCCTGGTTCAGCGAGCCCTACCCGTACGTGTTGGTCGAGCAAGACCTGCGCAAGGCCATGGACGCGTTCGCCCAGCAACTGAACTTGACCCTGGTGCTCTCCGACAAGGTGCGGGGTAAGTCCAGCAGTGTGGTGCGCGGCGAACAGGCCGGGGATTTTCTGCGCAACCTGTGCCAGGCCAACGGCCTGAGCTGGTACTTCGACGGTAACGTGCTGTACCTGGACCGTGACGATGAAGTCAGCAGCCGCCTGTTCACCCCGCGCGACGTACCCGTTGGCCAGTTACGCCAGTACCTGGCCCAGTTGCCGGTGTACGGCGAGCGCCTGAACGTGCGCGATAACCCAGGCGGTACCGACCTGCTGGTATCCGGCCCGCCGGCCTACCTGGCCCTGGTGCAACAGTACGTCGATCGGGCGCACCGCCCCAGCCCTCCGCCCTCCCTTGCGCCCCCCCAGGGCGTGCGGGTGTTTCGCGGCAACAGCGTCAGCGAAGAACTTCCTCGCTGATTGTCATCCCTGTGTAACAAGGAGCAGCAAGCATGGCCGTCACCCCAGTAGACAACACGCAACCCGCTAGCAGCACCCAAGCCCAGTTCGACGCCGCGGTGAACAGCTCCACGGACATGACCGACCAAGAGCTGACCGATGCGTTGGTCAACCAGGGCGTAATGATCGGTGGGCAGTTCATCCTGATGCCGAAGGCCCAGGAAATGCTCAACGAAGCCATGTCGGACGATGACGAATAAGAGGCCGCTTAATGAGCGTGAACCTATCAGCGACCACGGCGGCTCTGCCGCCGGGAGGTAACCAAGCCTCGCAGAACCTGTTCGAACACATGGCCAGTTCCGCCAGTGCCGCCCCGGGCGGCTCCAGCCCCCAACAAATCGGGCAGAGCCTGATGAACCGCCTCGATGGGTTCATGGACCGCTCCCACGCCTTCAACGCACGGGCCGATGCGCTGACCGCCAACCCCGCCAGTGCCCCGGGCGCTACACAACCGGCGGCAAGCGTTCAGGCCCCGGCCAACCCTGGGCCCTCGCCCACCACCGCCCATGTGGACCAGCTGGTGCATTCGTTGGGCAAGATGTTCGACTACTCCATCGAAACCCAGATGGTGGTGCGTGGTGCTACCCAGATCTCCGGTTCCGCCAACACCCTGCTCAAAGGTCAATGACCCATGAAGCTTGCCCGTATCTTGTTCGTTCTGGTATTCGCCGGCCTGTTGGCGGCCTGTGACACGGCCCTGTACAGCAACCTCGACGAGCGCTCGGCCAATGGCATGGTCGCGGCACTGTTGCAAGCTGGCATCCCGGCCTCGCGCAAAGTTCAGGAAAACGGCCAGCTTAGCGTGATGGTGGACGAAAAACGCTTCGCCCAGGCCATGGCGGTACTTGACGGCGCCGGCCTGCCCGGCGAGCGCTTCGCCAACATGGGGGAGGTGTTCAAAAGCAATGGCTTGGTATCGTCACCCGTGCAGGAACGGGCACAGATGGTCTTTGCCCTGAGCGAAGAACTCTCCCATAGCGTGTCGCAGATCGACGGCATCGTCTCGGCCCGGGTGCATGTGGTGCTGCCGGACAACGACCTGCTCAAACGGGTGATTTCGCCCTCGTCTGCCTCGGTGCTGGTGCGCTACGAACCGGGCACCGACATCGCCCGCCTGCTGCCCCAGATCAAAACCCTGGTGGCCAACGGTATTGCCGGGCTGACCTACGAGGGGGTCTCGGTCACGGCTATCGAGGCCCGTCTGCAGCCAGCCTCGGCCCAGCAGCCGGCCATGGCCAGTTTTATGGGCGTCTGGATGCTCGAAAGCGACCTGCCCAGGGCGCAGTGGTTGTTCGGCGGCGCGCTGGTGCTGGCCTTGGCCTTGCTGGGTACGGTGGGCTGGCATGGCTACCGGCAGCGCCGGGGCGCGCGCACCTATGCCTTGAAGGAGGCGCCATGAGCTGGCAGGCCTTGAGCGCGGAGCCACTGGCCTTCGTACGCCCTGAGGTGCTGACGGCCTGCTTGGCCAAGGCCCCGGCGCGTTGGCGCAGCCAACTGCTAGCCCTGCCGCGTTTTCGCGGTCGCCTGATCGAACACTTGCACGCCACCCATGGCTTGCAACCCCTGGCTAGCCTGGCGCCACCGAGCGCGGCGGCGCTGGCGGTGGCCCAGCTTACGCCGGAGCGTTGCGCCCGGTTACCCCGCTTGTGCGGGGCTATCTGGCACAGCGCGACGCTGGCCCGCGAGGTGCGCGCCGACCTGCAACAGCGCCTACGCCAGCAGCTGGGGGAGGACCTTTACACCTTGGCCCTGGCCCAGCGGGCGCTGGCTGGCGCCGCCGACTTGCTGCGCGACCCCGATGCATTGGTCGTTAGCATCGACCAGGATGGCGCTGCCTGCTTGAGCCAATGGGCCGCCACCCTGCCCCAGGCCTTGCGCGCCTGGCTGGCCCTGCGACTAACCTTGCCCGCACCGCAGCCCGGCGCGCCACTGATCGACCCTGCCCTTGTAGAGGCGGCGGCGCACAGCCTGCTGGCCACCCAGGCGCCCTCGCCATGACGCTGCCCGCGCGCCCGCCGGGGCGTATTCTACGCCGCGAAGACGCCCAGGCCTGGCTCGATGGCTACGGCTTTCTCAGCGCCGCCCAGGCCGAGGCCGAGCGCCTGGTTAGCGAGGCCGAGCAGGTGCAGGCCAATGCCCGGGCCCAAGGCTTCGAGCAAGGGCTGCGCGAGGGCCGTGAACAACTGGTCACGGCCATGGCCGAACAACAGGCCAACCTGGAACGCTGGTTGGCCCAGGCGCAGGTTGACGTCGCTGACCTGGCCTTGGGTATTGCCCGGCAGCTGGTGGGCGAACTCAGCAGCGGCGAGCGTATCCTGGCGCTAGCCCGCACCGCCATCCAAGACTTCGCCCACGACCAGGCGTTGCGCGTGCAGGTGCCCGCCAGCGACGTGGTACATACCCGCCAGGCCCTAAGCCAGGCAGGCTTGGGCTTGACTGTGGACGCTGACAACCTGCTGCAAGCCGGCCAAGCCCGCCTGGTGGGGCCATTGGGCTCAGTGGAGCTAACCCTTGAGACGCAACTGCAGCAGCTGCGCCGGGCCCTGCTGCCCTTTGCCGACGAGGCCGAGGCATGACCGCTTTAAGCCTCAAGACCCTGGTACCCCACCTGGCCCAGCGCTTGGAGCAGGCACGCCCCCGGCCCATGCGGGGGACCTTGCGCAGTGTGCGTGGGGTAGTGCTCCGGGCCACCGTAGGGGGCGTGAGCATTGGTGAACTCTGCCACCTGTGCGACCCGGTCAGTGGCAAAACCCTGGGTGCCGAGGTAATTGGCTTTGAAGGCGCAGAAGCGATTCTGTCCCCGCTGGGCGACTTGCAAGGGTTGTCCGGCAGAACCTACGTTATTCCCAGCGGCAGCCCGCTCGGGGTGGTGGTAGGCCTGGGGCAGCTGGGCCGGGTGGTCAGCCCCATGGGCGACTGGCTGGACGGCGCCGCGCCTACCTCGGGGCTTACCCGTTACCCCTTGCATGGGGAGCCGCCAGCCCCTTTCGCCCGAGCGCTGATCGAACAGCCCATGGCCCTGGGCATACGCGCCATCGACGGCCTGCTGACCCTGGCTCGCGGCCAACGCGTGGGGCTGTTCGGCGAGCCCGGGGTGGGCAAGTCATCGTTGCTGGCCAGCATGGTACGCCACACCGACGCCGAGGTCATCGTAATCGGGCTGATTGGCGAGCGTGGCCGCGAAGTGCGCGAGCTGCTAGACGTGCAATTGGGTGCCGAGGCCCGAGCCCGCACCGTGGCGGTAGTGGCAACCTCCGACCGCCCCGCCGCCGAGCGGGTACGCGCAGCTTTTGCCGCCACGGCCGTAGCCGAATACCACCGTGACCAAGGCAAGCATGTGCTGTTGCTGATGGACAGCCTTACCCGCTTTGCCCGCGCGCAACGGGAACTAGGCCTGGCCGCTGGAGAGCCGCCTACCCGGCGCGGTTATCCGCCTTCGTTTTTCTCCGCCCTGCCGCGCCTGCTGGAACGTGCCGGCCCTGCGGCCACCGGCAGCATCACTGCGCTGTACACGGTGCTCACCGAAGGCGATATGGCCACCGACCCGGTCGCCGAGGAAGCCCGTTCCATCCTCGACGGGCACATTGTGCTGAGCGCGCAGCTGGCCCAGCGCAATCATTTTCCAGCGGTGGACGTATTGCGCAGCCGCAGCCGCCTGATGGACCAGGTCGCCAGCGAGGCGCACAAGCAGATGGCCCGGCGCATACGGGAATTGATGGCCCAGCACGAGGCCGTCGAATTGCTGGTGCGGGTGGGCGAATACCAAAGCGGGTCAGACCCGCTGGCGGATGAAGCCTTGGCCCGTGCATCGGCCATCGAAGGTTTTCTGCGCCAGGGGGCGGGCGAACCCAGCACCCCGGCGCACACCCAACAGCACTTGCGCAAGGTATTGGCATGAACGCTCGGCAACTTCAACAACTGGTAGAGCTGCGCCTGATGCGCGAACGGCGAGCGGTTCAAAGCCTGGCCCAGCAGCGGCGGCAACAGCGGCTGGCGAGCGACACCTTGGCCGGGGCCTGTGCGGCCTTGGCCGCGCAGCAGGCTCAGGAACGCCAGTTGGCCGAACGCCTGGCGGCGCAGCTGGCCACACCGTTGTCGGTCAACCAATGGCACCAGGGCCAGGAGGAACAAGCTGCCTCGGCCGAAGCCACTGCCCACTGCCTGGCACAGGTCAGCGAAGCCAGCGTACGCCTGGCCCTGCATCGAGCCGATGAAAGCGCCCTGCGCCGAGCACTGCTGCGCTGTCAAGGGCAACGGGAGGCCAGCGAGCAGTTGCTTGAACGCTATCGACCTGCCGAAGAGCCTAGCGACCTCGTCGATGACGGCCTGCCCCCTCCTCACTGCCAGGTGCCGGCATGAACCGCGCCGCCCCTGCGCTGCCCTTAGCCCTAAACAGTTTGCCGGCTTTCACCCCGCAAGACGTCACCCTGCTTAACCACCTTCACCGGCGCTGGCAGCCTTGGCAACGCCAGGGCCTGACCCTGAGCTGGCACGCCAGTGCGCCTCAAGCCTGCCAGTGGTTCAGCCTGACCTGGGGCCAGGCGCCCTTACGGGTGAGCCTGCCTTTGGCATTTCTGGATACTCTGGAAGTGATTGCAGGCGAGGGCCCGGTGGCGGCCATGGTGCTGGAAGCGGCGCTGCTGCCTTGGCTGGAGCCCTTGGAAGCCGCCAGTGGCGCGCCTGTCAGGGTGCAACCCTCCGCCATGCCCATGGCCAGCTTCACAACGCTTCACTTGACCCTGAGCCTGGGTGACGGCGGCCCACTGCCGCTGATGCTGGAACTGAGCCGTGACGCCGCGCAGTTGCTGGCTCAACAGCTGCAAGGCCAGCCCCAGGCGCCTGCCGTTTTGGACCACCTCACCCTGCCCGCTCAGGTAAGCGCCGCTGATATTCCCCTGACCCTGGCCGAACTGCGCAGCCTGCGCCCTGGGGATGTATTGCTGATGGACGAGCCGGCCACACCCACCCTGCACTGCGCCGGGCGCCAGGCCGGGCTGCGCCGCGAGGGCTCGGCCCTGACCCTATTGACCCGTTTAGCTTCAAGGAACCCGCCTGCCATGACCGATACACCTCCCACCCTGGGCCCAGACGTCACCCTGGATGATCTGGACCTGACCCTTAGCTGCCAACTCGGGCGCCTGGAACTGAGCCTGGGGGCCCTGCGGGCACTGGGCGAAGGCAGTGTGCTGGCCATGGCCTGCCGTGAAGATCAGGTCGAGCTGATGGTTAACGGCCGCCGCCTGGGTCACGGCCAACTGGTGCGCGTCGGTGACGGGCTGGGTGTGCGGGTTCTGAGCTTCACCAGCCTATGAGCGGGTATCAACCCAACCTGATCGAGATCATCCTGGTCGTTGCCACCATCGGCCTGATTCCCCTGGCCGTGGTGACCCTCACCGGGTTTATGAAAATCTCCGTGGTGCTGTTTTTGATCCGCAACGCCCTCGGCGTGCAGCAAACGCCACCGAACCTGGTGCTCTATGGCATCGCGCTGATTCTCTCGGTGTACGTGACCACTCCGCTGATCGGCGATATGTACCAGCAAGTGCAAGGCCGAGCCTTAACGTTCGAGAACGCCGCGCAACTCGAGGCCTTGGGCGACGCCCTGCGCCCGCCGTTGCAGAACCACCTGCTGCGCTTTGCCAACCCCAGCGAGCGCGGGTTTTTCATGCAGGCCACGGAAACCGTATGGTCCCCCGAAGCCCGGGCCAACCTGCGCGACGATGACCTGGTGGTGTTGATCCCGGCGTTCGTCAGCTCCGAGCTGACCCGGGCCTTCGAGATCGGTTTTCTGCTGTACATCCCCTTTCTGGTGGTGGACCTGCTGGTGTCCAACGTGCTCATGGCCATGGGCATGTCCATGGTCTCGCCCACGTTGATCTCCATCCCCTTGAAAATCTTTCTGTTCGTTTCGCTCAGTGGCTGGTCGCGGCTGATGCACGGGCTGATCCTCAGCTACGGAGGTTGAACCGCCATGGGCCAGGATGTGTTCCTGTCATTGATGAAACAGGCGCTGATGACGGTGCTACTGCTGTCGGCGCCCGCGCTCGGCGTGGCCATTGTGGTGGGCCTGTCGGTGGGGCTGCTGCAGGCACTGACTCAGATCCAGGACCAGACCTTGCCCCAAGTGGTCAAGCTGGTGGCGGTGCTGTTGCTGATCGTATTCGTGGGGCCGCTGCTGGCCGGGCAGATCATGGCGCTGGGCAATCAGGTGCTGGATAACTTTCCCCTGTGGACCCGCTAGCCGATGGACGCCTCTTTTGCCACGGCATTCGTGGAGGTGGCCTACCCGGTGATCAGCTCAGCGGCGCTAGCCGCGGCTCGGGCCACAGGGCTGGTGCTGGTGACCCCGGCCTTTAACCGGCTAGGGCTGACCGGGATGATCCGCAGCTGCGTGGCCGCGGCCATTTCGGTGCCAATGTTCTTCCCCATCTTCGAGCAGTTCAGCGCCTTGCCCGAACACGGCAGCCTGTATCTCTCAGGCCTGCTGATCAAAGAGCTGTTGATCGGCGTATTAGTAGGCCTGCTGTTCGGCATACCCTTCTGGGCAGCGGAAGTGGCTGGCGAGCTGGTGGACCTGCAACGGGGCTCGACCATGGCCCAATTGGTAGACCCACTGGGCTCCAACGAAACCAGTGTCATGGCCACCTTGTTGGTGGTCACCATCGTGGTGCTGTTTTTTATGTCCGGGGGCTTCACCTTGATGGTCGACGGCTACTACCACAGTTACCAGCTATGGCCGGCCATGGCCTTCACCCCGATCTTCGCCCAGCACGCGTTGCTGGCGGTGCTGTCGATCCTTGATCAGGTCATGAAGGTGGGCGTGCTGATGGTCTCGCCACTGGTTGTAGCGCTGCTGGCCACGGACCTGATGCTGGCGTATCTGTCGCGCATGGCGCCGAGCTTTCATATCTTCGACCTGTCGCTGCCGGTGAAGAACCTCTGCTTCGCGGTGCTGATGGTGGTGTACGTGGTGTTTCTGATTCCAGTGATGCTGGACCAGCTCGGGGAGTTCCGCGCCACGGTAGAGCTGCTCAAGACCCTAGCCCAGGGCGCCTGAGCCATGAGCGAAACCAGCGAGGAAAAGTCCCAACCCGCCACACAGAAAAAACTCAAGGAGGCCCGAGAAAAAGGCCAGGTCGCGAAAAGTCAGGACATGGTGTCTGGCGTGGTGATCCTGTGTTGCAGCCTGTGCCTGTCGGTGATGGTGCCCAAGGCCCAGGCGCAGGTGAGCGCCTTGCTCGACCTGCTCGCCGGCCTCTACCTGCAACCCTTCGCCCAGGTCTGGCCCCGCGCCTTGGACACCGCCGGGCAACTGCTGATCACCCTCACCCTGCCAGTGGTGGCGGTCACGGTGGCGGCGGTCATTCTCACCAACCTCATTACGCAAAAAGGCGTGGTGTTTTCCGTCGAGCCCATCAAGCCGGACTTCAAGCGCATCAACCCCATGGAAGGTTTCAAACGCCTGTTCGCGCTGCGTAACCTGGTGGAGTTTTTCAAGGCAATGTTCAAGGTCGCCTGCCTGGCGCTGGCCCTGTATTGCGTGGGCCGTTATGCGCTGCAAGCCTTGATGGAAGCCTCGCGCTGTGGCGCGGGTTGTATCGAAACCACCTTTTACCTGACCCTCAAGCCCCTGATGTTCACCATCATCAGCGCGTTTCTGGTATTGGGCGGCGTGGATGTTTTGATGCAGCGCTGGCTGTTTGGGCGTGAAATGAAAATGACTCGTTCCGAGCAGAAACGCGAACGCAAGGACCTGGACGGCGACCCGTTGATCAAACGCGCCCGTAACCGCCAGCGGCAGGAGATGCAAGCCATGGGCGGCCGTACCGGCGTGGGCCAGGCGTCGATCATTCTGGCTGCCAGTGACGGTACTCTGGTGGGCCTGCGCTACGTACGTGGTGAAACCCCTGTGCCGCTGGTGGTGTGCAAGGCCAGCCCCGAGGAGGCCCCCGCCACCCTGGCCCAGGCGCGCCAGCTAGGTATTGTGCAGGCCCATGCCCCGGCCCTGGCCGCCGATATCGCCCGGCGCAGTGTGGCCGGTGAGCCTATCCCGGACCATACCTTCCAGGCGGTAGCGGATATTTTGGTGGCGGCGCGGCTTATTTAAACCCAGGCTGTCCACGTTAGCCCGCCCGTTCCAGCGAGCCACCATTGAGGCTGCTGGCGGTGCCGCGCTGGCCTTGCACGTTAGCCAAGTCAGCGCTTACCCGGGCGGCCCAGAACCCAGCGCCCTGGGCTTCGGCCGCCACCCGCGCCTGATGCAGGCCCGTGCACACCACTTGACGGCTGGCGCCACTGCGTTGCAACAGAGACGCTCTTAACCGCAGCAACTCAGGCAGGAACCAGTGCTCTCGCCGCGCACGAACCCGCTCCAGCGCATGCTCCAAGGCGTCCAGGCCCCACTGGGGCAGGCCAAGCGCAGCCAACCCCTGGGCATGCTCGGCGGCAAACAGCGCATAAAGTGGCGTGTCATGGCTTTCTCGAAGCTGGCCCAGCAACGCCCCTAGGGCAGTCACCGTGGCTTCGTCGGCGTGGGTGCGCAGGCGTAGCACACAGGCGAAGCACTGGCTGTAGCGCAACCATAGGGCAAAGGGCTGCTCGCCCAGGCTCTGTCCCAGCAGCTTGAGGTACTCGGTGGCCTTGCTTAGCGTACCGGCTAACAACGCCAGGGGCAGCGCGCTGTAACACAGGCAGTACCAAAGCGTGGCTGGGTGGTTCAGGCCGATGGCGTCATGCACGGTGCCTGCAACCAACAGCAACCCCTGCCGATGATGGCCTTCGAGCAATTGCACTTGAGCTTGCAGCGCCCGGGCTGCCAGGCGCTGGTCGAAATGCACGTCAATCACATGGGAGGCTGGCACCACGGGGGCCGCCAGCGCCTCGCCCAGGGCCTTGCGGGCCCCGGTCAGGTCCGCCTGGTAGAACAGCGCCACCGCCTGCATGCGCTTGCCTATCAACCTGTCCGGGCCGCCATCAAGACCTGCGTCCAATGCCAGGTAGCGTTGGGCAAACACCAGCGCCTGGGCGCCCTGGCCGCTGATCACGGCGTCATGCCACAGGCCCCACAAGGCGCGTAATTGATGGGGCGAGTCCTCGCAGGCTTGGGCGTCGGCCAGTACAGCGCTCCAAGTGTGGCGCACCTTGGTGCCACCCCCCTCGGTAAGGGTCAGCAGGCTCGCGGCCAGGGTACGCAATTGCATGCGCGCCCCTGGCGGGGCCAGGGCACAGTGCTCGGCGCGCAGTAGCCCGGTATCGATCCAGGCCTGGCATTCGCGCACCCTCGATACACGCAGCCATAACGGCGCGCTAAGCAACGTGAGTTCGACCCCGAGCCCAGGCTCCGCGCCTTCGGAAAAGGCCCACTGCAAGGCCGTGCGCACACCATCGATATGCGGGGCGTAACGGCTTAACCATTGGCTCGCCGGTAGGCGGTCAAGGAGCGTTACCGCTTCACTCAATTGAGCCTTGACGAACCGAGCCTGGCGCGCGGCGGTGGCTTGGGTTTCCCGGTGCTGGTCGAGTTTCTCGCGAGCATACAGCCTCGTGGCCTGGGCCAGGCGATAGCCCTTGCCCTCCGGGCTGCTTAACGGGATCAGCAGAGACTTGCCTACCAAGGCCTCCACTGTCGAGGCAACGTCGACCCCATGGCGCGAAGCCGTCTCCACTGTGGCCCTGGCCGCGCCCAAGCTAAAGACGCCGCTGAACACACCGAGTTGCCGAAAAGTGCAACGTTCGGCTTCGCTAAGGGCGGCGTAAGTCCAGTCGTGGCTGGCGGCCAGGCTACGATGGCGGGGAACAGCGCTGCGTAGCCCGGTCATGTGCAGGCAAAAATTGCCCTCCAACAACCCGGCCAGGTCGTGCAAGGCAAAGGCTCGAACCCGGGCGGCAACGATTTCCAGTGCCAGGGGGTTGCCGTCCAATTGCTGGCAGAGGGCCGTCAGGGCGTTTAGGTCCTGTTCGTGGAGAGTAAAGCCGGGGTTATGGGCGGCGATTCGGCTGACCAGAAGTTCAATGCTCGGGTAAGCCATGGCTTCGGCCATGCTTAGGCCGTCGGTGGCGCTAGGCAAGGCTAGCGGTGGCAAGGCTTGAATCTGCTCACTCAAGGCTTGCAGGGGCTCGCGGCTGCAAGCCAGTACGTAACAGTTTGCTCGCTGGCCGAGCAGGCTTTGCACCGCCTCGGCCAGCGGCTCCAACACCTGCTCGGGGTGGTCCAGGATCAACAAGAATCTCTGTTCGCTTTCGACAACCGGACGGCTGGGATAGGCCGCTAAACCATCGGCCAGCGCTGCCTTTACATGGCGAGGGTCGGTGGCCGACGCCAGGTCCACATAGGCCGTGCCGAGGTTGAAATCCATCTGCAATTGCCAAGCCGTAGCCAGGGCCAGGGTAGTCTTACCCACGCCCCCGGCCCCGGTCAGTGTCACGAAGCGCCGCTGCAGCAGTTGCTGGCCTAGCGCCTGAAGTTCAGCAGCGCGGCCAATGACGTGGGTTGCTAACGTTGGAAGGCTTACCTTGGCCGTGAGCGGGGCTTGATGCGCGGCCGCCACAGCGGCGTGGATAGGTGCGACAAACCGGTAGCCGCGCCCCGGTACCGTGGTGATGTAGTTCGCCTCACCGCCCTCGCCCAGTGCCTTGCGCAGCGCCACCACCTGGGCTCGCAGGTTGCACTCTTCCACCACGGCCCGGGGCCAGGCCAGGCTCATCAATTCCTGCTTCTCCACCAGCTCACCCGGGCGCCCGGCCAGCGCCAGCAAAAGGCTCATGGCCCGGCTGCCCAGGCTTACCGTTTCACCCTCGCGCAGCAACAGCTGCTGGCGCGGGTACAGCACGAAAGGCCCAAAGGCCAGGCAGCGATCCTCAGTCACTGGGGCTTGCACGCCGCCGCGCATAGGTGTCATGGGTAACCCTTATTGGTCGGTTTGTCGCCAGCCGCCGCAGCCGGCCGTGTAGGCAAAGTGCCCCGTGCCCGTCGGAAATTGGCATAAGTAATGGGCAGATTCTCGCAAGGCTTGGTTACGGTTTGGGGTCTGCTACAGTGGGCTAGGCTTTTTTAGGGCGACCTTGCGTCGCGCTTCTTTCCGTTGATAACAGGCGCCGGCAATGATCGACTTCAACAACAAAGGTTTTTTCAAGCTCAAGCAAAACAACGAATACGCCGAACGGATCACCGCCTTGCTGCTGGAGGGCGAACAGGTGATCGACGCCTACAAGTCGATGCGCGACGGCGTGGTGTTTACCACCAAGCGCATCATCGCCGTGAACGTGCAGGGCATCACCGGCAGCAAGAAGGATTTCACCTCCCTGCCCTACAAGAACATCGTGGCCTATTCGGTGGAAACCTCTGGGACCTTCGACCTGGACTCTGAACTGGAAATCTACTTCTCCTCCCTGGGCCAGGTGAAATTCGAGTTCACCGGCAAAACTGCCATCGTGGAAATTTCCAAGGTCATTTCCAAGCACGTGTTGGGCTAAACGCTGTTCGACAGTTGTCGAGTGAAAGCCAGGCATTGATCAAGTCACGCGGCCTGCCAGCGTACTTACTCGCAGGCCAGGCCATCGTTTAGATGGCCACTTTCGGAACCCACCAGCCCTTTTTGCCACTCAATGGATCCCGGTCGCTGCGTGCGGCCGATGAGCTCATAAGAAAAAAGGCCAATAATGATTTCGCTCAAAGGTGCTCCGGCCCAACCTATCCTTACGCCAATCGATGTCGAGCGCGGGGCGCAAGCGCCAACGCTTCCCGCCCAGCTTCCTCACCCCGACAAACTCTCACCTTCCCGACTCAGTGACAACGCTATTTTGGGGCTGAAAAACGCTGAAACTCGTTCTGACAAAAGCGACCTGCGGATTACATCATTGGTAAGAGACGCTTTGCGTCACGAGGCCTTTCAACTTCATTCCGTTACCCCAGGGCACGTGATCTATAAAGCGGCGGTTAAACCTCCAGCGGGCGCTAACATCACGGGGGCCGCTAACTTAACCAGCACATTGACGCTCGAAGCTCGATTAAATGGTCCATCCCATTACGACCTCATCAGCGCTCGTTTGCAGGGCCCTAAAGATGACGCATTCCTAGACCTGACTAGCCCTGATTCCCCCTCCGCCTCTGCTCAACAGGCTCCCGCTGCTGGCGAGCGGGCACAATTAGGCCTCAACCGTACCTTCTTGCAGTACGCGGTGCCGCCTAGGGAGAACGAAGACCAATGCGTGATGGTGATCGACAAAATGCCGCCACCCAAGGATGGAAAAATGGCGTATTTCCGTGCAACCACTGACCTGAGCACACTCCCCCAGGAGATGGAAAAGGGTGGATTGAGCGATTTGAAGTTGGCGGGCTGCGAGCGTATTTCGTCGGTAAAACAGGTTAATGATATTCGCCATGCTCTTGGAAATGGACCACTCACGGTGCTGGATTTGCGCGAAGAACCGCATGCCGTGATCAATGGTTTACCTGTCACGTTCCGTGGGCCGATGGACTGGGCTCATCCGGGCCTACCTAAAACTGAGCAAGCTGCACGCGAGAAGGCCATCTTTAAGCAACTTAAGCAAAACGACTCGATAACACTGGTCGATGCCGCTTATGTGAAAGGTACTAAAAGTGACCCGCAAACAACAAAGCTGGAGGGTTTGCACATTCAAAGCGAAGAGCAAATAGTCACCTCCGCCGATGCCACCTATCGCCGCGTAGCCATTACCGACCACAACCGGCCCAGCCCGGAAGCGACTGACGAACTGGTGGAAATTATGCGCCACTGCCTGCAGGCAAACGAGGCGATCGTGGTGCATTGCCTGGGGGGTCGCGGTCGTACCACTACGGCTATGACCATGATGGACATGCTCAAGAACGCACAGAAGTATTCTGCGCACACCATCATCGACCGTATGGCCAAGCTGAGCTACGACTACAATATGACGGATGTCGACCGAGGGTCGGACGTCAAGCGGCCGTTCTTGAAGGACAGGCTGGAATTCTTACATGCATTCCACAACTACGCCGCCCACAACCCCGGCGGGCTACCTCTGAACTGGACACAGTGGCGGGCAAAAATGATGGTCAAATAAGAAATAGATCGACGGCGGAATTTTGAAACCGCTGCCTGGTGAAAGCTCCCAGCGCAGCTTCACCGAGTGGCTTTACCACCGGTACACCGCCTGAGAATCTGGCCCAGCTCTTCGGTGGAGTAAGGCTTGTTCAAGAGTTCGTAGCCTCGGGCGCCGTCCTGGGCCAGTTCGTGGCTGTAACCGGTGGCAAGCACCACCGGCAGCCGAGGCAGGCGCGCCTTGAGTATGCGGGCCAACTCTAGCCCGCCCATGCCAGGCATGACCACATCGGAAAACACGACATCGAAGCCAGCCCCATCGTGGCCCAGGATACTCAGGGCCTCTTCGGCGTTCACCGCCCAGGCGGGGCTGTAGCCGAGGTCTTCGAGCATCTGCGCGGCGAAACGGCCAACCTCGATGTTGTCCTCCACCACCAATACCCGCTGGCCCGTACCCATGGGTGCTGCGGTTTCATCGGTCATCGTCAGTGGCAAGGGATCGGAAGCCGGTACGATTTCCGGTAAGAACACGCTGAACACCGCGCCCTGCCCAGAGGTGCTGTGCACCGTAACGTCACCTCCGGACTGTTTGGCGAAGCCGAACACCTGGGACAGCCCCAGCCCTGTGCCCTTGCCCACTTCTTTGGTGGTAAAGAAGGGTTCGAAGATGCGCCCCAGGGTGTCCTCTGGAATGCCGCCACCGGTGTCGGTCATCTGAATCTCGGCGAAACGGCCTGGAGCGGCGGCATGGCCGCGGATGGCCGGCAGCGGCACGTTGGTTCGCAGTTCCACCACCAGGGTACCGGCACCGGCCATGGCGTCGCGGGCGTTGACTGCCAGGTTGATCAGCGCGTTCTCGAACTGGTTGGTATCAGCCTCGATAAAACAGGGTGTGCTCGGCAACCGGGTGCTCACCAAAATGCGCGCGCCCATCAGGGTATTGAGCATGTCGGTGAGTGCCCGAAGTTTTTGCCCCACCTCGAACACCTCAGGCTTTAACGCCTGGCGGCGGGCGAAGGCCAGCAACTGAGCGGTAAGCTTGGCGGCGCGGTCCACGGTTTCAGAGACCGCCGTGAGGTAACGCTGGCGGCGGGTTTCAGTGAGGTCTGGGCGGCGCAGGAAGTCCACCGACGAGCGCATGATGGTCAGCAAGTTATTGAAATCGTGGGCCATGCCACCGGTCAACTGCCCCACTGCTTCCATTTTCTGGGACTGACGCATAGCGTCTTCGGCAAGCACCAGCGCGTCGATCCGCCGTTGCTCGTCGGTAAAGTCCCGGCCAACGGCATTGATCGTCCCGTCGCTGGCGCGGGTCGACCAGCTGATCCAGCGGTAACTGCCGTCTTTATGCCGGTAACGGTTATCGAAGCGGGTATGGCCGATGCCCTGGGCGAGCTCGGCGGCCCCTGCCTGGGTAAGCGCTAGGTCATCGGGATGCACCAGCGCGAACAGGTTGCCGCCCAATAGTTCGGTCTCAAGCCAACCCAGGCATTCCGTCCACGCGGGGTTGACCGCGGTGATCAGGCCATCGAGGGTGCAGCGCAGCATCATGTCTTGGGACAGCTGCCAGAGCGCATTACGGTCTTCGGTGCGCTCTACTACCAGCTCTTCGAGATGGGCATTCATATCCTTGAGACGGCGCTCGGCAAGGATGCCACGGGTCGTTTCGGTGACTACCAGGAAGATCCCGGCGATCTGGCCCTGATCATCCCAGAGGGGGCTGTGGCAATGGGTGAAATACGCCTCGCGGCTGCCACCGTCACGGTCCGGGGTGTAGCAGGCGTCTTCGACATAATAGGCCTTGCCTGCACGTACCTGGTCAAAGATGGGCGTGAGCTGGTCCCACATTTCAGCCCACCATTGCTTGGCGGGGCCGCCGAGGTTGCCCGGGTGCTTGTTGCCAAGGCTCGGGGCGTAGGCGTCGTTATAAAAGGTGATCAACTCCGGGCCCCAGTGCACCATCATGGGGAACTGGGAGTTGAGCACGATGCGCAGCGCGGTTTGCAAGGACAACGGCCAGTTGTCGACTTCACCCAATGGGGTGTTTGCCCAGTCAATGCCGCGCAGCCGCCGCGCGCACTCCCCCTCGCCTGCCAAGCAGCCATGCTGAACCATAAACCTTGCGACCTCTTATGCCCGTGGCGCCTCTGCGCTCGCCGGAAATTTACCATACCCCTGGGCAGGCCGATGGGAATTAGTACCCAGCCAAGGTACCTCACCACTCACGCCCTGCCCTTATGGGTAAGCTATACCTGTAATGCTAGGCCCCCGCTGGAAATGGAGGACACGGACATGGGCAAACCACACAGGGGCGCGCTGATAGCGCTGGGCTTGGCGCTGCTGGGCCTGGCCCGCGAGGCAGCAGGCGCCCCAGCGATAGAAGTGGTCACCGAAGAGCTGCCCCCTTACAACATGACCGAGCACGGGCGGGTCACTGGCCTGAGCACCGAGATCGTACAGGCGGTGATGCGGCACGCCGGGGTGGAGGCGCCGGTACACGTGATGCCCTGGGCGCGAGCGTATGACCGTGCCCTGAGTGTGCCGGGGGTGCTGATCTATTCCATCGTGCGTACCCCTGAGCGGGAGGCTGCTTTCCAGTGGGTAGGCGAGATCGCACCGATGAAGTGGTACCTGTTCAGCCTGGCCGAGCGGCCACTGCGCCTGAACGGCCTGGATGATGCCAGGGGGCATCAGATTGCCGCCGTCAATATGGACGTGGGCCAGCAGTACTTGATCAGCCGAGGGTTCAAGCCTGGCTTCGAAGTGCAGTCCACCAACCGCTACGAAACCAACTACCAGATGCTCAAGGTCGATCATGTGGAGTTGTGGATCTCCAACGAGCTCAACGCCCTGTACCTCACCCGCCGCAACGGCGAGGACCCAGCCAAGGCCTTGGTACGCTCCTTGGAGTTGCACGAGCTCAACAGCGAAGGCGGCATCAACATGGCATTCAGCAACGGCACACCGGCTTCGCTGGTGGCCAGCTTTCGCCAAGGCCTGGCGGCCATCAAGGCCAACGGTACCTATGATGCCATCGTCCAGCGCTGGCTGGCCGGCCATGCCCTGACCAGCCCTTGACCGAACACTGGCGGTACACACCTGCCGTGAAGCGCACCGGCGCCCGATCCTGTGGTCTGAGCACATCATCCATGGGCATCCTGGGAACAAAACAATGGTCTTGAAGCTCACCGGCGCGCTGATGGCGCTGTTTGCATTGGCATTGCTCTACATGGGCGGTGAGCTAGCCTTGGCTGGTGGTTCGCCAGCCTATCTGGCCATTGGCGCTGCGGTACTGGCTACGGCGGTGCTGCTGTACCTGCGCAAAAAAGCAGCGCTGACGCTTTATGGCTTACTGATGTGGGCTATTTTGGCGTGGATCGTCGCCGAAGCCGGCTTGGACAAATGGCAATGGATTCCCCGTGGCGACCTGTTCGCGCTGCTTGGGCTGTGGCTGGCCATGCCCTGGGTCGTACGGCCGCTTGACCCCGCTGGCCAGCGGCGCGTTCATCCGTTTCTTAGCGCAACCTTGGCCGTGATGCTGGCGTTGGTGGCAGGGCTGATGTGCTATGACCCCTACCCGGTCGAAGGCACCCTGGGAGGTTCAGCCACCATCGAGCGCGCGCCTGGCAGCGCCGGTGAGGACTGGACCGCCTATGGGGGTACCCAGGACGGTCAGCGTTTCTCCAGCCTGGAGCAGATCAACCGCAAGAATGTTCACCAGCTGTCGGTGGCCTGGGAATACCACACCGGCGACCTGCGCGACCCGGCCAAGGATGCTCGGGAATACACGTTCGAAGCCACGCCCTTGAAGGTCAATGATCGGGTCTACCTGTGTACCG
Organism: Pseudomonas artemisiae; assembly: GCF_057128685.1. Taxonomy (NCBI): domain Bacteria; kingdom Pseudomonadati; phylum Pseudomonadota; class Gammaproteobacteria; order Pseudomonadales; family Pseudomonadaceae; genus Pseudomonas; species Pseudomonas artemisiae. The sequence goes on along the minus strand of NZ_JBSKHS010000004.1, from coordinate 28,240 downwards.
CCCACAACGAAATACACGCCCTGAACCCTGAAACCGGTGCGCTGGCCTGGAAGTACGCGCCAGAAAAAGACCGCTCCTACCTGCAGCAGCATCAGACTTGCCGGGGCGTAAGCTACTTTGCCACCACCTCCTCTACCGATACTGTCGGGCACTGTGCCAAGCGCATCTTCAGCGCCACCGCCGACGCCCGGCTGATTGCCTTGGATGCTGACACCGGTGAGTTTTGCCCAGGCTTTGGCAATGCGGGAGTCGTGGACCTTTCGGCCAATATGGGGAGGATCCGCCCCCACGCCCTGATGCAGACCGCCGCGCCCCTGGTAGCCGGGGGGTTAGTGGTGGTGGGCGGCTCGGTGATGGATAACGGTTACGAGCAAGGCAACCCCTCTGGGGTGATTCGCGCCTATGACGCGATCACCGGCCGGCTGGTATGGAACTTCGACCCTGCCAACCCCAGCGACACCACGCCCTTGGCCCCTGGCAACACCTACCCCCAAGACACTCCCGTGGCCTGGGGCACCTTGAGCGCGGACCTGAACAACGGGCTCGTGTTTGTGCCCTTTGGCAATGCCTCGCCCGATGAACTGGGCGCCAAGCGCAACCCTGACAGCGCCGCCGAAGCCTCCCGGGATGCCCTGGTAGCCCTGGACCTGCACACCGGCGCGCTGAAATGGCGCTTTCAGACCGCCAATCACGACCTGTGGGACCGGGACATTCCATCCCAACCCAGCCTGCTGAACCTGGGCCACGCCGGCAACACCCAACCGGCGATCGTGGTACCCACCAAGGTGGGTAACCTGTTTGTGCTCAACCGCCTTACCGGCCAGCCGATCCTGCCGGTGCAGCAGGTAAAGGTCAGCACCGAGGGTGGCGTAACGGGTGAACGCTTTGCCGCTACCCAACCGGTATCGGCGCTTAACTTCATCCCGGAACCGCTTAAGGAGGCCTCTATGTGGGGCCTGACGCCCTTCGACCAGATGAGTTGCCGCCTGAGTTTCAATCAGCTGCGCTACGACGGTAATCCCTGGACCCCCGCTACGGAAAAGGGCTCGTTGATCTTCCCCGGCAACATCGGGGTATTCAACTGGGGCTCGGTCGCGGTCGACCCGGACCGGCAACTGCTGATCGCCGCCCCGGTGCGCCTGGCTTACAAGTACCAGTTGATCAAACGCACCGCCAATACCGCCGAGAAGCGGTTATTTACTGAAGAAGGCACCCCTTACTGGAACGAGAACTTCCAAGGGGAGTACGCCATTCGTATCAAACAGTTTGCGTCAGGCTTGGGTATTCCCTGCATGGCGCCGCCCTGGGGCCGGTTGGTGGGGGTGGACCTGAACACCGGCAAAACCCAGTGGATGCGCCGCGCCGGCACGACCAAGAACCTGAAAACCGCCTTTTTGCCGGGGCGTTTCCCCGTGGGCTTCCCGGTGGGCATGGTGGCCCACGGCGGCCCATTACTGACAGCCGGTGGCGTGGTTTTTCACGGCGCCACCGCGGATAACTTCATTCGCGCCTATGCGGTAGACACCGGCGAGCTGCTCTGGGAAAAAGAGCTGCCCGCCGGCGCCCAGGCTACCCCTTCTACTTACCAGGGCCGGGATGGCAAGCAATACGTGATCATCGCCGCCGGTGGCCATAGCGGCCTGGGTACCACCCTGGGGGATAGCGTTATCGCGTTTCGCCTGGATTGATGCTGGCGCTGGTAGTCAGCGCCGGTCTCAAATACCACGCGGTACTCACCCGGTTCGAAGGCGTTACCGGGGAGCGCCGCGGGTGGTTAGCGCAAAGAGGGAGCGGTGTTTTCGAGGGGAGTCAAACCCTATTTAAATCAAAGCCCTATGCCGGAATACTTACCCTGAAGCTCACTTCGCCATTGCCCTGCTCGGCAACGATTCGCCCACCATGGGCACGGGCAATGGCGTCAGAAATGTACAGTCCGAGTCCAAGCCCATCACGGTTGCTCTGCTGGCTGGTTGTGCCCTTGAGCGGCGCGAACAGGTTTTTCAAGCGGTCTTCGCTCATCGGGGCGGCGGCATTGGCAATGGCCAAGTTCAGTTCGCCAGCACCACCACGCAGGCTTAACCGCGCACGGTTGCCAACCCCATGCTGGCTGGCGTTACCGATCAGGTTGATCACCACTTGGGCCAGGCGATCAGGGTCCAGGCTGGCCTTGAGGTTCGGTTCGATATCTCGCTCCAGGTACAGGCCTGGGTAGGCCAGCTCCGCCTCGCTGGCCAGATCTTCCAGCAAGGCGGAAATGTCCGTAGGTACCCGGGTCAAGGCCATGCCCAACCCGGCCTGCAGGCGGCTCAGTTCCATCACATGGCTGACCAGCCGGCTCATACGCCCGGATGACGTGGCGATGCTCTGGCGTAGCCTGGCGGTTCGCTGCTCGTCGCTCGACAGCATGGAAGCTGCCATGGTGATGGACTGCAAGGGGGTACGCAGGTCATGGCCCAGGGCGGCGATCAGCATCTGGCGCATGCTATTGATGTTGCTCACACGGTTGTACACCACGTTTGCGATGGCCTGGCGCAGTTGCTCGGCCACTGTGCGGTCGATACGCGACCAGGGCGTGGACTGCCCGCGCACCACCTCTTCCCAGGCTTCGAATGAACCGCGAGGGGTCAACCGGGCGCCCGAAGGGCCAATGTCCACGATTTTTTCCGGCTTGCCGCCCCAGCGCACGTTCTCTACCTGCTCGGGGCGGAACCACATGATCCAACCGTCTTCGCGCCGGTCAAAGCGCACCGCCAACACGCCGCACAAGCCCTGCTCTGGCTCAGGCTGTGCCTCAGGCCAGCGCTCCAAGGCATAGAGAGGGTGTTCGCTCAGGTAGCCTAAATAGTCATACACCCGCTTCGCCGCGCTGTCGGCAATGCCATGGAGCGTTTGAATTCGCCCCTTCAGGCACACGGCGACGTCCACGCAGTTCACTAACTGGCCCAGCCCTGGGCCCTGGCACAACGCGGCTATCAGGTCGTCCGCATCGTGCAGGTTCTCCTCAAGGGCGTGGATACGGGTCTGCGCCAGGTTGATGGCCTCACCCTCCTGGATCTGCTCCAAGCGTTCCACCAGGGCCGAGCAAATCTGCGAGACCATCTGGAACGACAACCGCACCGAGTAAGCCAAGGTTTTGGTGGAATCGTGATGGCAGGAAAACAACCCCCACAGCTTGCCGCCTACCACGATGGACACGCTCATGGAGGCATGCACGCCCATGTTGCTCAGGTATTCGCAGTGAATGGGCGATACGCTGCGCAACTCACAATAGCTAAGGTCGAAGGGGCGGCCGGTTTGCGGGTTGAGCAAGGGCTCAAGGGGCGACGGGCTGTAAGCCACGTCTGCAATCAACCGGGTCGGATTCTGGATATACAGGCGCCGGGCCTGGGCCGGAATGTCCGACGCTGGATAACGCTGCCCAAGGTAGGACACCAAGCCAGGCCGATGGGCTTCGGCCACTACCTCTCCCGAGTCATCGGAGCGAAAACGATAAGCCATTACCCGATCGAAACCCGTGAGGTCGCGGATACGCGCGGTGACTCGCGCCAGCAGCACTTGTGTGTCCTGGGCATGGCGAATCTGCGCAATGATGCGCTGGGCGTCGCCGGCCAAGTGGTAAAAGGCATTCTGGGGCAGTGATTGCGGCTCGAATTCCAGGTACATCACGCCACGGTAACGGTGCGCGATTACATCAAAGCCATTGTTGCCATGACAGTAGCGGCTGCTATCGGACCAGCCATCACTGGCGGCCAAGCCGGCCTCCACTAAGTCTGCCAGTTGCTCAAGCAGGGCAGCGGGCAAGGTTTCGCCCAGCCGCGCCTCTGCCCCCACATGGTTGTGGAAGTTCTGGCTACGGGTAAGCACCTGCCCTTGGTCACCGAGTGCAACCAAGGCGCCGTGGGGCTGAATCGAGCCCGGCGTGTGGATAGGCTCGTTTTCGCAGTTTTCTAGTGTGATCTGGCCGGGCAAAGCGTAGGGCATGGCGAGCCTATAGCGCTGGGAAGCATCCACATTAACATGCAGCGTATTGCTGTGACATCCAACCGCCGCCGGCGTGCCCTGCGCTTTGCGCCCAATGGCTCGCCAAAGGCTTGCTGAATATCCTAGTACGCCATTCATGCGTTTACAAAGAAGGTGTTTCGAACCAGTGCCTGGTGGGGGTTTCCATATCCGGGTAACGCACCCGCCACTCCCCTGACAAAAGGCCTGACATGACCTACCTAGCAGCCAGTGATCGCTACGAACGTATTCCCTATCGCCGCGTGGGCCGCAGTGGGTTGGTACTGCCCGCCCTGTCCCTGGGGCTATGGCACAACTTCGGCGACAGCATGCCCATCGACCGTCAACGGGCATTGCTGCGCACGGCCTTCGATTTGGGCATCAACCATTTCGACCTGGCCAACAACTATGGCCCGCCCTACGGCAGCGCCGAAATTAACTTCGGGCGCCTTCTGCGTGAAGATTTTCACGCGTACCGGGACGAGCTGATCATTTCCACCAAAGCCGGCTGGGACATGTGGCCCGGCCCTTATGGCCAGGGCGGAGGCTCGCGCAAATACGTATTGGCCAGCCTTGATCAAAGCCTCCAGCGCATGGGCCTGGAGTACGTGGATATTTTCTACTCCCACCGCTTCGACCCCGATACGCCGTTGGAAGAAACCGCAAGCGCGCTGGCTACCGCGGTGCAACAAGGTAAAGCGCTGTACGTGGGAATAAGCTCCTATTCCGGCAGCAAAACCCGGGAAATGGCCGCACTGCTAACGCAATGGAACATCCCGCTGCTGATTCATCAGCCGGCTTACAACTTGCTTAATCGTTGGGTGGAAAAAGACCTGCTCGACACCACTGATGAACTGGGCGCTGGCGTAATTGCCTTCACGCCTTTGGCACAGGGCTTGCTGACAGACAAATACCTCAACGGCACCCCGGCCGATGCCAGGGTTAACCAACCCGGGGGCCAGTCCCTACAGGCAGGCCATCTTTCCGAAGAAAACCTGGCCCACGTACGAGCCCTTAATGACATTGCCAAGGCCCGTGGCCAAAGCCTGGCGCAAATGGCCCTGGCGTGGACCCTGCGCGACCCTCGGGTGACCAGTGCGCTGATTGGCGCCAGCCGGCCTGAGCAGATCGTGGAAAATGTCGCAGCGTTGAGCCGCCTAAGCTTCACCGATCAGGAACTGGCCGAAATCGACCGCTTTGCGGTGGAAGGCAAGATCAACCTGTGGGAAAAGCCCTCCAGTGCCGAGTGACGTTATGACTAAGGCTTAGGACCTTAAGCGCACCGCGATACGCCCGCCTTTCATGGTGGCGGCCAGGCGAAAGGGCAAATCCGCTACCAGAAACTCCCGAGGGTGGCCTACCACTTCATTGAAAGGCAGGCCAAACCCCACCAGGGCTGTGGTGCGTTCGTCGAAGGCCGGGTGTTGCCTGGCCTGCTGGTTGTTCGGTGCGGTGGTCATACCCGGCTCTCTTGAAATCATCTCAAAAGGGGTATCGGCCGCCGCTTGGCAAAGTTTGAGGCCCGATGGTCGGGTTTGGCTTTTTTAGCGTGCTAGAGCGATACAACCCGTTTTTGCCGGGTCGTAGCGGCCCTCGAACGCTTCGTTAAACAGCCTGCTTCTAGCCTAACCGACCAGGCAGGTCACAGTGCCAATTATGGGATGACTCCAGTGTGAGTATCAGGCCAAATTCACACTAGAAAATAAACTGATTTCTCGTCGGAACTGAGTTAAAGCCACGCCCCACTTAGGCTTCAAAAGGAGGGGGACTCAATGCCTATAGGGATAGATAAATCAGTGCGGCCTGCAATAGCGGAGGTCGGCTCGCAGCCTGTCAAGCATCCGGCATTATCAGGCCTGTCACAGCGCCGGCAAGCTCCAAGTATCCTGGGTAGCGGTGGTATCAGTGATGATCACCTCAGGGTTGCGCCTTTAAAGCTCGGGCAGAATGCGCATGCAGCACCACTGCTGAGTCTACCCCCTGGCAAATTGGCCCACTCTGCCGAGACCAACGCTATAAACATAGCGTCTCCCCTTATTGCAGCCTTTAAAAGCCGTGAGCGGTTTTTGAGCCCTGAGCTACAGCAGCAACGTAGGCTTGAGCAAGAGATCTTGACGTTGCTTGATTCAAACACCAGCCTTGACGCAAACCGACTATCCCCAAAAACTTCACCGCAGGCTTCGAAGCCGCTAGGCCCCTTAGAAGATCCACAAACAGCATTGACTCCGCCGCTGCCCCTCAAAGATCCACGGCGGGGTTTGATGCCGCCGGGATCTTCAGAAAATCCACGAACAGCGTTGGCCCCACCACTGCCCCTCAAAGATCCACGGCGTGGATCGACGCCACCCCTGGGATCTTTAGAAAATCCGCGGGTTGCTTCGACACCTACGTTAGCCTCGCCCCCGCCGCTACCCTTTGAAAATCCGCGAACAGCGCCGACGCCGCCAAAGCGAACTCTGAACAACGAAACGCCCGCGCGGCCCAAGGCCGCCCCAGAGCCCGGTAAGGCAGCTAGATTGATCAATAAGCTGGCACCGGGCACCAAATTAATGAATAAGCTCACGACGTCGCCAACCCGTAAGTTGAAAAAAAAGCCTCCCCTGGAGTCGCCCTCCGGCGGCAGCGGTATGCCTACCCGCTTGACCCGCAACGCCGTGCTGGGCCTGCAGCTCGATTCACTGGACAGTCAGCGCCCTACGCTCAGGCCTGGCGCAACCATGAGCTCGTCCTGGTCAGCAACGACCGTGGCTGACAGATCTCTCGCAAAAAGAGTACTCGACAAAGTGACCCCCAGCTTCGGGGGTCACTTAAATCGTTTCTTCAAAACAAAGCCACCTGAGCTGCCTGTCGAGAACGATAAGTCATCTGTTTGGACCGAAGAGCCACCCATGCAGAACAAAGAGCCCTCCCAATGACCCCTCACCTTAAGATGAACGAGTTGCTTGCTCACCTTTCAAAGGCCTGCGGTAGCACGCTTAGTTTGGAGAACGGCGTATGCGCGCTTTATAGGGATGGGCGGGACGAAGCCGCGACGCTGGAATTCCCGCCGGGTGCCACCCAGGTATTTGTTCACAGAGCAATGCTCGACCAGCGAGTGATTACTCCAGACATCTACGAGCTGTTATTGCGCTTGAACTTTGAAGCCAACGCCATGCGCGGCTGCTGGGTGGCGATGGACAGCTATAACACCCTTCGCCTGTGTACTCAGTTTGACCCACTAACCATCAGTGGCCAGGAATTCGTCTCGACGCTAACAGGCTTTATCGCTCTGGGTCAGGAACTCGAAGCCGTATTGAGGCAGCACGCATAACGGCGTGGCCCGGCGCGGAGCCGGGCCGGTGTGAAGGGGTAAACGGCTGATAATCAGCCCGCCACCCTGCCCTGCGCTCGGCGGTGCGGAAGGCCTTGGCGACCACCTCCCGCTTGGCGGGCGCATCCGTGCCGTTGAATACAGCCCTTTCCAGGCGGTCGGCCAATGCCGGCTCCAGTTCCTCAGCGCCGCCATCGACCGGGTATTAGCGCCACGGCGCAGGGCATTGGTGCCCCTGGTTTGTTTGTCCGGTCTCACCAGGCTTTGCACCGGTAGCCCCAACAGCTCGGGCAATACGTGTTAGGCGTAGCGGCTTTTGCCGGTGCCGGGAGCGCCTGCGAGCCAATGGGCAATACGCCTGGGCGTTTAAGTGAAAACTTCGAAGCGCTTCGATCAATCACATCCACATCCCAAGCTCACCTGCTCATCCACCTCTCGATTCAAGGCAAAACCCTCATCCAGCCACCCCGTGATGCCGCCCAGCATCTCCTTGACTGCGAACCCCTGGGCGGCCAGGCGTGCGGCAGCGCGGTGTACCGCGTTGCAGTGGGGGCCGGCGCAATACACCACGAACAGCGTATCGGGTGCGTAAGCGGCCATGTGTTCAGCGGTGAGGTTGCGATAAGGCAGGTTGATCGCCCCTGGAACATGCCCCGCCGCAAACGCTTGGGGTGCGCGTACATCCAGCAATACGTAGTCCACCTCCCCTGCCTGAAAGCTTGCGTGAACATCCGAGCAGTCGGTTTCGAAGGCCAAGCGGTTGCCGAAATGAGCGAGCGCTCTCGAAGAAGCGGCGGCGGGGATTTGACTGACGAGGCTAGGCATGCTGAACGCTCCACAAAAAAGAAGCCTCACTGTATTTGCCAGGGCCCCGCCGCTACAGTGGCTGATACGACAAGCACCGGCAGGTTTCCGCCAAATGCACACGACACCCGGCACCATCGCCATACTGGCGTACGACGGCCTTTGCACCTTTGAATTTGGCATCGCCGTGGAGATTTTCGGCCTGGCCCGGCCAGAGTTCGAATTCCCCTGGTACCGACACCGTATCGTCGCCGCCGAACCTGGCCCATTGCGCGCCATGGGTGGCATACAGGTGGTGGCAGAGTGCGGGCTGGAAGGTCTGTTAACGGCAAGCACCCTTGTGATCCCCGGCTGGCGTGACCGGCATCTGCCGCCACCGGCTCCATTATTAAACGCGCTGCGGGCGGCCTATGAGCGCGGTACAAGGCTGCTGTCGATCTGCTCAGGGGTATTCGTGCTCGCCGCCGCCGGCTTGCTGGAGGGTCAACGCGCTACTACCCATTGGCGCTATACCGCTGAATTAGCTGCCCGCTACCCGGCTATCGAGGTAGACCCCGGAGTGCTGTATGTGGATGCAGGGCAGATCATCACCTCCGCCGGCAGCGCCGCGGGTATCGATGCCTGCCTGCACGTGGTGGCCCAGGACTTCGGCACGGCAGTGGCCAATAGCGTGGCCCGTCGGCTGGTCATGGCGCCCCAACGGGCCGGGGGCCAGCTGCAATTCATTCCCGCGCCGGTGGCCAAGAGTGCTCGCAATGACGTGGCACCGGTGCTGGACTGGGCTAGAAAGCGGCTCGATCAACCGCTGACCGTAGCCAATATGGCGCGCCAGGCACTGATGGGCGAGCGTACCTTCTTACGGCGCTTTACCGCCGCCACCGGCATGAGCCCAAAGGCGTGGCTGCAGTCCGCGCGCTTGGCGCTGGCCAGGGAGCTACTGGAAAGCAGCCCCCTGCCCCTGGAGCGACTGGCGGAGCGCTGTGGCTTCGGCTCGGTGGAAGCACTGCGCCGAGCGTTTCGCAAGCACAGCGGCCTTCCGCCCTCGGCCTACCGGCTGCGCTTCGGGGAGAAGGCCGGGGTACGCCCGACGCCCCAAGGGAACGTCTGTGCGCCTTTACCGGTCGGTTAAAGGGTACATCCCTGCATCGGCGTTGACGCTGGTCGTCATCAGGAGAACGCTCATGAGCTTACGTCCCTACTTGACCCCTTTGTGTTTGGCCCTCGCGCTGGCGTCTGGCACCAGCTGGGCGGCTTCGGGCAAGACCACCGAAGATACCGCCCCAGCCACGCCAGGCATGGGCGCCCCGGCCGCGACCGACGTGCCGGGGGCGGCCAATGGCGGCAATGCCCCAGTCACTAACCCTAGTGGGGCTAATGGCGCGCTGGATATGCAGCATGTCGACCCGTCCAAAACGCCAACGGGGAAGCATGATCAGCACACCACCCCTAGTAAAGAACACAAAGATAGCTCCAGGGCACCGGCCCGGCCCTAACAGGCCGAGTTGTTGACACCGAGCGCATATTATTTCAAGGAGACACCCATGAGCTTTTACAAACCTGCCCTGGCTGGCCTGATGCTGGCCACTTCACTGCTGGCAACCTCTGCAATGGCCGCTGACACGACTCACAATAAAGATGGCGTTCATACCGAAATCAGGTCGGGCGCGGCGGAAACGCCTAAATCCAATCAGGGAACCGGTACTGGAATTCTCGATACCGGCCCTGTGAAGCAGCGTAAAGAAGATCAGATGCCTGGCAAGTCGGAAAAAATGAACGACAACCAATACGAAACCGACAACACTAAGAAGAAAGGCGAAGGCGCAAACAAGTAACACGCCTACGACCGGCCAGGCGCTCGCACTGGCCGGCATCCACTGCATGCACGCTTGGATGCAGCATTACCCGTTTCGCTGTGGTCTAGGAACACTACGGCTCCGAAACATAAGGTAACAACATGCGCCGCCTCCAGCCTGTGCTCGCCCTGCTCATCACATCGCTAGCGCTAATGGTCGTGCTATTGGGGGCCTATACCCGGCTCACTGGCTCAGGGCTAGGTTGCCCTGACTGGCCTGGTTGCCATGGGCACCTCAGCGTACCGCCTGGCGCCCCTGGAGCGCCCCAAGCCTGGACAGAAATGATCCATCGCTATGTGGCCGGTGCCCTGCTGCTGCTGGTGGCAATACAGGCCTGGCTCAGTTGGCGAGCGCACACGTGGCGCCAGCCTATAGCCCTGATCATGCTGGCGGTGATCGCGGTTCAGGCCGCCTTGGGCATGTGGACCGTTACCCTCAAGGTATGGCCGCAGGTCGTGACCCTGCACCTGTTGGGTGGGCTGACTACTCTGGGGTTGGGCTACCTTCATTGGCGTCGGCTCCGCATTACCACACCGCTCCTGCCGGCATCGAAACCCGCGCGGCGTTTAGCTTGGTGTGCCCTGATGGCGCTGGTTGCCCAAGTTGCCCTGGGCGGCTGGGCCAGTACCAACCATGCCGGTGCCATCTGCCCCACGCTGCCTGGCTGCACGGGCGTGCCCTGGCAGGCCTTGGATTTTTCTAACAGCCTTCAGCTCCGGCAACCTCTCGGGCCTAGCTACCTTAGTGGCAGCCTGTCATTTGAAGCGCGGGCCGGGTTGCATATGGCGCATCGGCTGAGCGCTTTGGTTTTGACGTCGCTATTGGCGGCTTTGAGCCTGGCGCTTTATCGCCAAGGCCTGCGCCGCCACGCGGCCGTCCTCATGGCTGTAGGCCTAGGGCAAGGTGTACTGGGCGCGGTGACGGCCTTACAGGCGGCGGCGCTGCCCCTGGCGTTGGCCCATACCGCCGGTGCCGCGGCGCTAGTGCTGGTAATGGCGCAGGTAAGCCTTCGCGTGCATGGCGTGCGGGTTCAAGTTCGACAGCCTTTGCCGACTGCTCGCTGGCCCACCCCGCCCGCGCTTGTGCGCGATGCGCCGTGACGGCTGCTGATCATGGGGCAGATCTTCTCGCGCAGTGCGGACCTTTGGCTGCGCCTGACGCTGCTAGGGCTATTCGGCGGGCTTGCTGTCGTGTTCCTGTGCGCCGAGCTGCTGGCTCGCTCGGACTACACCACCCTGCGAGGCTGGACGATCGACCAGCCCATTCCGTTTTCACACCAGCACCATGTAGGTGGGCTCAAACTGGATTGCCAGTACTGCCACACCAGTGTGACCACCAGCGCCCAGGCCAGCCTGCCCCCTACCGAAACCTGCATGACCTGCCATTCGCAGATCTGGACCAACGCCGACCTGCTCGAACCCTTACGGCAGAGCCTGACCCGCAACGAGCCCCTGCATTGGAACCGCGTGGCGCAAGTGCCGGACTACGTGTACTTCCAACACGACGTGCATGTCACCGCGGGCGTAGGCTGCGTGGAGTGTCACGGCCGGGTCGACACCATGGCGCTGATGCGCCGCGCCGAACCCTTCCAGATGCAATGGTGCGTGGACTGCCACCGCGACCCGGCACCGCGCCTGCGGCCGCGCGAAGCGGTCACTCAAATGGACTGGCAGTCGCCGCAAGACCGTCGGGCGCTAGGCGAGCAACTGCTGCGCGAGTACCACATCGACACCGAAGGGCTAACCTCATGCAGCGTGTGCCACAGGTGATGCCATGAGCGTAAAGCACTTCGATCCCACCCTTGCACCCGCCGCCGCCCCGCAGCCTGCCGAGGCAGGCCATTACTGGCGCAGCCTAGAGGCTTTGAACGTGCAAGCCCTGGCCGAGCACCCGGAGCTGATGGCTCAGGCTCAGGCAGAATTTGCCGAAGCCGCCGCCCCCGACGGCATGGACCGCAGGCGTTTTTTGCAATTGATGGGCGCATCCCTGGCGTTGGGTGGGCTCACCGCCTGCGGCCCGGCGCCGGATACCGCCGTGCCTTATGTGTTCCAGCCCGAAAATACGGTACCGGGCATCGCCCGCTGGTACGCCACTTCGGTGTGCCTGGGGGGCTATGCGCAGCCGGTACTGGGGCGCACCCATGTAGGCCGGCCTACCAAACTTGAGGGCAACCCGGACCACCCGGCCAGCCTCGGACGCTGCGACGCCTTTACTCAGGCGGCCATCCTGCGCCTGTACGACCCAGACCGCGCCCCGGCACCCCGCAGCCATGGCCAGGAAAGCAGTTGGCAAGCGTTTATTGAGCACCAGCAGGGCATGGTCAGCGCGCTGGATACAACCCAAGGCCGAGGCCTGCATGTACTGATTGGGGCGAACAGCTCCCCTACCCTTGCTCGCCAACTTCAAACGCTCAAGGACCGCTGGCCGGGGCTGCGGGGGTACCGGCATGAACCTTTCGAAGGCCTGGGGTACGCCGCCACCGAAGCAGCCTTTGGTCACCCACTGGAGACCTGCCCGCACCTTGAGGCCGCTGAGTGGGTGCTGGCCCTGGACGCGGACCTGCTTGGCCCTGGCCCCTGGCAGACCGCCAATGGGTTGGGCTGGGGGCAACGGCGCAAGGCAGCCGCCGAAGGCCAGGGCGAAGCCAGGTTGATCATGCTGGAAGCCGGGTGCAGCCTGACCGGCGCCAACGCCAGCGAGCGTCGGCAAGTGGCGCCCGCCGAACTGCGCGCTTATGTACAAGCCCTCTGCGCCGCCTTGGGCGAACCTAACACCGGCGCGCCCTTGAACCAGGCCAACCAGCAGTGGGTCGCGCAATTGGCTCGGGACCTGAAAGCCCGTGCTGGCCGCTGCCTGGTCAGCGCTGGGGCCTATGCACCGTTGGACATTCAGGTGGCAGCCCATCGCCTCAATGCCCTGCTAGGTAATGTGGGCCGTACCCTGACCTACAGCGAGCCGGTGTGCCTGCTGACCTTGGCGGGCGAGCCCTTGGCTGGCCTGGCTGATTTGGTTCAGGCCATGGACGATGGTGAGGTGAATACCCTATTGGTGCTCGATAGCAACCCTGCCTATGACGCGCCTGGTGAACTGGACTTCGCCACCCGCATGGCCAAGGTGCCGCTGCGCCTCTCCGCCAGCCTCTACTATGACGAAACCGCCGCCCTGTGCCATTGGCACCTGCCCCTAAGCGACGCCTTGGACAACTGGAGCGATGCCCGCGCGGTGGATGGCAGCCTGTGCCTGCAACAGCCGCTGGTGGCACCCTTCTATAACAGCAAGGCGCTGGCGGAGATCCTCCCACTGTTTGCCGGGCAGCTTAACGCCAATGCCCGCGCCGAGGTACGCAAGACCTTCCCCGAGCTCAACGATGCCGCTTGGCGCGAAGCCCTGGAACTGGGCTACGTAAAAGGCAGCGCCTACATCCCCGTAGTAGCCGAGCTTGCTCGCGACCGGCTCTACCATGGTGTTGAGCCCGGTCGCGGCCAAGGCCCGCCGCTACAGGCGCCACCTCCCCCCGTAGCAGCCGAGCTTGCTCGCGACCGGCTCTACCACGGTGTTGAGCCCGGTCGCGGCCAAGGCCCGCTGCTACAGGCGCCACCTCCCCCCGTAGCAGCCGAGCTTGCTCGCGACCGGCTCTACCACGGTGTTGAACCCGGTCGCGGCCAAGGCCCGCTGCTACAGGCGCTACCTCCCCCCGTAGCCGCTGAGCTTGCTCGCGACCGGCTGTACCACGGTGTTGAGCCCGGTCGCGGCCAAGGCCCGCTGCTACAGGCGCCACCTTCCCCCGTAGCAGCCGAGCTTGCTCGCGACCGGCTCTACCACGGTGTTGAGCCCGGTCGCGGCCAAGAGGAGCGGCCAGAGGAACCCCCAACTACCGGCTTGCAAGTCATCATTCGCCCCGACCCTTGCCTTTGGGATGGCCAGTTCGCCAACCTGGCCTGGCTACAGGAGCTGCCCAAACCCTTGAGCAAGCTGACCTGGGCCAACGTAGTCGCGGTAGCACCGGCGCTGGCCGAGCGCCAGGGGCTGCGCAATGGCGCCCTGGTGACCTTGGCCGTGGGTGACCAGGCCGTGACCGGGCCGGTATGGCTCATGCCGGGGCAACACCCTGATACCGTGGTGCTGTACGGCGGCCACGGCCGCCATCGAGCAGGTAAGGTGGCCGACGGTGTCGGCTTTTCCATTACGCCTTTGCAAACCGCCCGCGCTCCATTCCAGCGCAGTGGCGGGCAGTTGACTGCCACCGGCGAACATCAAGCCCTAGCCAGCACCCAGATGCAACATGACATGGGCCATACGGCGTTGATCCGCCGGTTCACCCAGGAGCAAGCCGCGGCGCCTGCCCCCGAACCTGTCATGCAGCCCTCGCTGTACCCGCCGATTCCTGCCAGTGACACCCGCTGGGGCATGTTGATCGACCTGGACCAATGCATCGGCTGCAACGCCTGCGTGGTGGCCTGCCAGGCGGAGAACAACATTCCCGTGGTAGGCGTGGAAGAAGTCGCTAAAGGCAGGCAGATGCACTGGCTACGGGTGGACCACTACTACCAAGGCACGCCTGATGCGCCGACCTCGCACTTCTTGCCCGTGCCCTGCATGCATTGCGACCAAGCCCCGTGCGAAGCGGGCTGCCCGGTCAATGCCACGGTACACGGTACGGGCGGCCTCAATGAAATGGTCTACAACCGCTGCATCGGCACCCGCACCTGTTCCTCCTTCTGTCCCTACAAAGTGCGGCGCTTCAACTGGCTGGACTGGACCGCCGATGATGCCCCCGCTACCAAAGCCATGCGCAACCCAAACGTGACGGTACGGGCAAGGGGCGTGATGGAAAAATGCACCTACTGCGTGCAGCGCATCAGCGAAGCCCGCATCACCGCCCGCAAGGAGGGCCGCGCCGTGGCCGATGGCGAAGTGGTCACCGCCTGCCAGCAAACCTGCCCGACCCAAGCGATTACCTTCGGCAACCTGGCCGACAGCGCCAGCCGCATCAACCAGGGCCGCGCCTCGGCCCGCCACTACGGGCTGCTGGAAGAGCTCAACACCCGCCCCAAAACCACCTACCTGGGTGAAATCGCCGATGGCCCTGCCGGCACGGAGGCCAGCTGATGGCTAACACGCCCCACTTCCTGCCCTTGGATTTGCCTGCCCATGCCGTTACCGCGCAGGTGATGGACATTCCTTTGCATTTCACTCAGCGCAGGCGCTGGTGGTATTTGCTGGGGGCGTGCTCGGTATTGCTGGGCATCTATGGGGTGGCGGTGATTGTGTTATTCAGTCGCGGCGTGGGGGTGTGGGGCAATAACACGCCGGTGAGCTGGGCCTTTGACATCCTCAACTACATCTGGTGGTTGGGCATCGGCCACGCCGGGACCTTTATCTCCGCCCTGTTGCTGTTGCTGGAGCGCCCCTGGCGAAATTCGCTAAACCGCCTGGCGGAGCTGATGACCCTGATGGCGGTGTGTTGCGCCGGGTTGTACCCGATCATGCACTTGGGCCGGCCACAATATTTTTACTGGATCGCGCCCTACCCCAGCACGCTGGGCCTCTGGCCCCAGTTCAAAAGCCCCACGGCCTGGGACTTTTTCGCTGTGCTGTGTTATTTGCTGGTATCGCTACTGTTTCTGTATATCGGCGCCATCCCGGACTTTGCCTCTGCCAGAGACCGCGCCAAGCACCGTGGCCAGCAGGTGTTCTATGGGGTATTGGCCTTGGGTTGGCGCAACGCGGCCAGCCACTGGCGCTACTGGCGCCAGGCGTATCGGCTAATCGCCCTGCTGGCGGTGCCCCTGGTGTTTTCAGTGTCCAGTGGTTATTCCTTCCTGCTCAACCTGGGCCTGGCCGCCGGCTGGCACTCCACGGTGTTCCCGCCCTACTTCGTGGCTGGCGCGGTGTTCTCAGGGTTCGCCCTGGTAGCGTTGCTGGCCTGCGGCGTACGCAAGCTATTGTTGCTGGAGAACCTGATCACCGACCGCCACCTGGACATGCTAGGCCGGTTGATTCTGGCCACGGGCTGGATGACTGCCTATGGCTACCTGGCCGATATCTTTATGGCGTTTTATTCCGGCGAGCCCCAAGAAATCGAGGTAACGCTCGCACGCATGGTCGGCCCCACGGCGTGGAGCTTCTGGCTGGCCATTGTTTGCAACGTAGTGATACTGCAAACCCTATGGTGGCCCTGGGTGCGCCGCCACGCGGGCTGGCTGAGCCTGGTCGCGCTGGCGGTGCTGCTGGGCATGTGGTGCGAACGCTTTATGTTGCTGGTTACCCCCCAAACCCGGGACTTCATGCCCTCGGCCTGGAGCGATGCTTATAGCCCCAGCTTCTGGGAAGTGGCGCTGTTTATCGGCACCTTTGGCATCTTTGGCGTGCCTTTCTGCCTGTTTCTGCGCTTTGTGCCTATGGTCTCGGCCTTTGAAGTCAAAGAGGCGCTGCACCACGCGCGGGAGGCCACATGAGCGCCCCGGCGCAACCCTATGGCCTGCTGGCCGAGTTCAGCGACGCCCAGGCACTGATCGATGCCTGCCACGAGGCGCGGGTGGCTGGCTTGACGCGTATGGAAGCCTTTAGCCCCTTCCCCTTGGAAGCCCTGGACGCGCCCCTAGGCCTTGGCAATAGGCGTATCGCCGCCTTTGGCATTATCGGTGGCCTGGTGGGGGCCTGTTGTGGTTTTGGCTTACAGGCATACGCCAACGTGGACTATCCCTTGAACATCGGTGCCCGGCCATTGATCGCGCTGCCAGCCTTTACCGTCGTAACCTTTCTGTTGGCGGTGCTGTTTGCGGCAGTGGCGGCGGTACTGGGGCTGTTGGTGCAGTGCCGCTTGCCCCGGCTGCACCACCCTTTATTCAACGCCTCGGCCTTTAATGGGGCCTCCAACGACCGCTTCTTGCTCTGCGTGCTGGTCGAGGACCCGCGGTTCGACCTGCAACACACCCAGGCCTGGCTGGCGGGCCGGGCTCTCTACGTGACTGAGGTGTGGCCATGAGAGGCTGGGCGTTGGTGTGCGGCGCCTTGGCCGTGGTGATAAGCCTCAGTGGTTGCGACAACCTTGAGCGCCAGCGCAAGGCCCGAGACCAGGCCGCCAGTGACTTCTTCCCCAACGGCCAGGTACAGCAGCAACCGCCCCCCGGCACGGTCGCCAGGGGCGATGGCCAACGCAGGGCTCAGCTCAGTCAACGGCCCCCGCTTACTGAAGAACTGCTCGAACGGGGACGCGAGCGCTACCAGGTGTTTTGCACCCCGTGCCACGGCCAGGCCGGTGATGGCCACGGTACCATCGTCGCCCGCGGCTTTCCTGCACCGCCAGACTTCACCGAACCGCGATTGCTGGCCGTGCCCGATGGGTACTTTGTTAACGTGATCACCAGTGGTTACGGCCAGATGTACAGCTATGCCTCACGGGTGGCGCCGGTAGACCGCTGGGCCATTGCCGCCTACATACGCGCGTTGCAGCTCAGCCGCCACGTGCCCGTGGAGCAACTGCCCGCCGAAGACCGCCAGGCCCTGGGAGAGGCGCCATGACCAGTCGCGCGCGGCTAGGCCTGGGTGTCACTGGCCTGTTACTGCTAACTGGCGCGCTACTGGACGGCCGTGGGGTGATGGCTGCGGCCCTGAGCGCGGCGCTGGCCTGCGTTACCTTGCCCCTAGGCTGCCTGCTGTGGGCGTTGATGCTGCCGTTGATCCGTGGCCAATGGCAGGCCGGGCTTGCCCCGGCGTTGAACGCGGGCCTGGCCAGCCTGCCTTGGGCCTTACTGGGGCTATGGGTTCTACTACCCGCCGCCTGGCTGCTCTACCCTTGGAGCGAACACCCCAGCGATGGCTTTCGAGGGGTGTGGCTGCACCCGGTGAGCTTCATACTGCGGGCCCTGGCATATGCCGTGCTGTGGGGGTGGCTGGCCCGACGAGTGCGTGCCGGCAACGGCCAGGTTGGCGCAGGGCTGGGGCTGATCCTGGCGGTGCTAAGCTTCTCGGCTGCCGGCATTGACTGGTGGCTGAGCCTGGATAAAGAACTGGCGTCCACGGTATTCGGGCTGTTCTTCGTCACCCGCGCGCTACTGATGGGGCTGGCCTGGGCGGGGCTTAATGGTGGTGAAGAGAACCTGCGCCTAGTGCGCGCCTTGCTGCTCGGCACGGTGCTGTTTTGGGCGTACCTGCACTTTATGCAGTACCTGGTGGTGTGGGGCGGCAACCTGCCACGGGAAATCCACTGGTACTTGGCGCGTTCCCGCCAGGGCTGGGGTGCGGTGGGTCTGCTGCTGATAACCACCCAGGCCCTACTGCCGTTGGTGATGTTGGCCCTGCCTTGGGGCAAGCGGCCCCAGGTGCTGCGCTGGGCCTGCGGCTTGACGTTATTCAGTGCGCTGTTGGAAAGCGCCTGGCTGGGCCTGCCTTCGCTAGGGTTGGCCCCCTCCCTTTGGTTACCCATAGCTGGGCTGGGCTGGGCCGGCGCGATCACCTGGCTGACCCAGCGAGGGCACCGCGATGAAGCCTGAACCGCAACAGGTTGAGCCGGATGCCATCTCGGTGCGGGGCATTCTCTACGCCGGTGCCGGGGTGCTGGTGACCCTGCTGGTCAGCGGCGCGGTGATCGGCGTGATCATGCATTACTACCCCATCATCTATGAGCGCCACCAGCCGCCGCTGACCGAGGTCGAGCAACAGCGCACGCCCCCACCGCGCCCGCGCCTGGAGGTCAACAGCCCGGCCGAAGGCGCTCTGGTCGTGGAAGCTGGCAAAGCCAAGCTGCAAGGTTACGGCTGGGTGCCCGGTCAGGCGGGCGTTGCGCATATTCCTATCGAACGGGCCATGGCGTTGCTCAAGGCCCGTGGCTGGCCCCAGCCCCAGCGAGGCGCCACGCCATGAGCCGGGCCTGGTTGTGGGTCCTCCTCGCGCTGTTCTCAAGCGCTGCCACCGCGGCGCCTGCCAGCGGCGGCCCCTTTGCCGGGGCGGGTGTGCAGGATCACTTGGGAGCAGCGTTGCCGCTGGATGCGCCCTTCGTGGACCAGCACGGCCACCCTGTGACCCTGCGCCAGTACAGCGGCAACGTGCCGATGATCGTGGTGCCGGTGTATTTCACTTGCCCCAATGTGTGTTCGGCCCAACTGGCGACCTTGTTTATGCTGCTCGATGCCTTGGGCTATCAGGCAGGGCAGGATTACCAACTCATTGCCTTTAGCTTCAAGCCTGAGGAAACCGCCGCCGACGCTGCCGCCCAACTCGATGCCCTGGCCCGGCGCTGGCCGCTGCTGGCCAATGGCACCGGCGTGCACTTTTTGGTAGGGCCCCAGGCGTCCAGCGCCGGGCTGGCTCAGGCCATGGGGTTCGAGTACCGCTTTGACCCGCAGTTGGGGGAATATGCCCATACCTCGGCGGTAGCCACGGTTACGCCACAGGGCACACTGGCCCGTTGGTTGTACGGGTTAGGTTATCAGGCCGGGGACCTACGCCTGGCGGTTACCGAAGCCGGCCAGGGGAAGGTGGGCAGCTTGGGCGACCAGCTATTGTTGCTGTGCTTCCACTATGACCCCCGCACCGGCGCCTACGACAGCCTGGTGGTGCGCACGCTACAAGTAGGCGGCGTATTGACCTGCCTGCTGCTGGCCGGGGGCATTGCCCTGGCGGTGATTCGTGAACGCAAGAGGGCCGGCGGGTGAACGGGATATACGAATACCTCTGGCCGGTTGCAGGCTCGGCGTATGCCAGCCGGGTGGATTGGCTAGTGATGACCTTCACCGGCGTGATGCTGCTGTTTGTGGTGCCGGTGGTGGTGTGCCTGATCTGGTTCAGCCTGCGCTACCGTGAAAGCAAAAACGTTCCCCGGCACAGCGCCGCCTTGGGCAACCACAAGTTGGAAATCGCCTGGATCGTCATCCCCTTCATTGCCGCCATGATCCTCTTTGGGCTGAGCGCACGGTTGTTCTTCGAAGCGCGCACGCCCCCCACGGACGCTTTGGAAATCCAGCTCACCGGCAAGCAATGGATGTGGAAATTCCAGCACGCCAGCGGCCAACGTGAGCTTAACGCGCTGCACGTGCCCGCCGGGCGGCCGATCAAGCTGAACATGATTTCCGAGGACGTCATCCACAGCTTTTACATCCCCGTGATGCGGGTAAAACAGGACCTGCTGCCGGGCCGTTACACCCAAATGTGGTTCCAGGCCGACCAGCCCGGGACCTATGAGGTATTCTGCGCTGAGTTCTGCGGCACCGACCATTCGGCCATGCTGGCCAAGCTGGTGGTGCAAACCCCGGCGGACTATACCCGGTGGCTTGGGGTGGCTGAAGCGCCTGGCAGCCTGGCCGAGCAGGGCGAAGCGCTGTACCAGCACATGGGCTGCAGCGGCTGTCACGGGTCCGCCGCCGCCGTGCACGCGCCCAAGCTCGAAGGCCTTTACGGCCGCCCGGTCCCCTTGGCTGACGGTAGCACCGTGACCGCCGACGCCGCCTACCTGCGCGACTCGATCCTGCTGCCGCAAAAGCAGGTGGCCGCAGGCTACGCACCGATCATGCCCACTTACAGCAATGTGCTGGACGAAGAGGCGGTCGTGCGCCTGGTGGCGTTTATCCAATCTTTAGGTAACACGGAGCCCGCTCAATGACCGCCCCCACCCCTGCCCCCAGTTATCTCGAGGCCGGCCACAGCCTGCGTTCCTGGTTGCTGACCACCGACCACAAGCGCATCGGCGTGCTCTACATGCTGGCGGTGACCTTTTTCTTTTTCATCGGTGGGCTGGCGGCAGGGGTGATCCGGGTGGAACTGCTGACCCCGGACGGGGACGTACTGTCGTCGGACGGCTATAACCGCGCCTTCACCCTGCACGGGGTGATCATGGTGTGGTTCTTCCTGATCCCGTCCATCCCGTCGGTGCTGGGCAATTTCCTGATACCGCTGATGATTGGCGCCAGGGACATGGCCTTGCCGCGGCTCAACATCGCCAGCTGGTACCTGCTGATGGGTGGCGGCCTGTTCACCTTGTTTGCGTTGTTGGCGGGCGGCGTGGACACCGGCTGGACCTTCTACACGCCGCTGTCGACCATGTTCAGCAACGGCCATGTGGTGGCGGTGATTGTTGGCGTGTTCGTGACCGGGTTCTCGTCGATCTTTACCGGCATCAATATCGTAGTAACTGTTCACACTATGCGCGCGCCGGGCATGACCTGGTTCCGCCTGCCTTTGTTCGTATGGGCGCTCTATGCCACGTCGGTGATTTTGATTCTGGCCACCCCAGTGCTGGCGATTACCCTGGTGCTGGTGGCCGCCGAACACCTGTTCAAGATCGGTATTTTCGACCCGGCCCTGGGGGGCGACCCGCTGTTGTTCCAGCACCTGTTCTGGTTCTACAGCCACCCAGCGGTGTACATCATGCTGCTGCCGGGCATGGGTGTGGTCAATGAGCTGATCACCTCGGCGGCCCACAAGCGGATTTTCGGCTACGGCTTCGTGGCGTTTTCCAGTATCGCCATCGCCATTTTGGGCTTTATGGTGTGGGGGCACCATATGTTCGTGGCCGGGCAGTCCATGTACGCCAGCCTGTTGTTCTCTCTGCTGAGCTTTTTGATCGCCATCCCCTCGGCGATCAAGGTCTACAACTGGACCGCGACCCTCTATAAAAGCCGCCTGGTGATCACCGCGCACTTTCTCTACGGCTGCACCTTTATTGCGCTGTTCCTGCTTGGCGGCTGCGCCGGGCTGTTCCTGGCATTGCTGGCCGCGGACCTGCATGTGCACGACACCTATTTCGTGGTGGCGCACTTCCACTACATCATGGTGGGCGCGGCCGTGTCGGCGTTCTTCGGTGGCCTGCACTTCTGGTGGCCAAAGATCACCGGGCGCATGTACCCGCAAACCCTGGCCAAGCTGGCGGCTGTGCTGATCTTCCTAGGCTTTAATCTCACCTTCCTACCGCAGTTCATTCTTGGCTACGAAGGCATGCCCCGCCGCTACCACCAGTACCTGCCGCAGTTCCAGGTGCTCAACGTGCTTTCCACCGCCGGTGCCGGGGTGCTGGCGGTTGCCTATATGCTGCCGTTCGGCTACCTGCTGTGGTCCTGGTTCAAGGGGCCAAAGGCCGAGGCCAATCCCTGGAAGGCCGCCGGGCTGGAATGGAAAGTCGCCTCGCCGCCACCGGAACATAACTTCGAGCGCATCCCGACGGTGGACTTCGAGGCCTACGATTATCCCCCGGAGGCCACCCATGGCCGGGATTGAACGGCCCATCACCGATCAGTTCGTCAGCGCGGCCCAGCACCGCGAGGCGGTGCAGCAAGGGATGTGGCTGTTCCTGGCCACGGAAACCATGATGTTCGGAGTACTGCTGTTCGCCGCCACCTATGTACGCCTTGGCCACCCCGCAGCCGTGGCCGAAGCCGTGGCCAAGCTGCATTACCTGCTGGCCGGTGCCAACAGCGCCTTGTTACTCACCAGTAGCCTGGCGGTAACCCTGGCCCTAAGGGCTGCCCGAGCAGGCCGTAAGGCCGGCGTGATTCGCGGTTTGCTGGTGGCCAGCGCCCTGGCGGCGGGTTTTCTGGTGCTCAAGGGCTTTGAGTACCACAGTGAGTTCAGCGAGCACCTGCTGCCTGGCCAGGCCGACAACCCCTTGCAAGCACCTCCGGCACGAATGTTTATAGGGCTGTACCTGGTGATCACCGGCGTACACGCCGTGCATGTAACGGTGGCCATCGCGCTAGCCCTTGCCTTGTGCTGGCGGGTGCGCGCCGGCCGGTTACCACTGCCCGAGCGAGCCCTGGTGCTGGATACCTTTGCCCTCTACTGGCACGTGGTGGATGTGATCTGGCTGTTCGTGTATCCCACCCTCTACCTGATCGGGCGGCCCCTATGAGCCTTACGCGCGTGCTATTGGCCTATGCCGCCGCCCTGTTGTTGCTGGGCCTGACTATCGCTATCAGCGTATCGCCCCTGCCCTGGCGGCCGGTATGGATGTATGCCTGCGCCGCCTTTGAGGCCGCATTGCTACTGGGGTGTTTCGTGGAGCTGCAGCGCAGCAGCCCCTTGGTACGACTGTTTGCGCTGGGCGCGCTGTTCTGGTTCGTGATCCTGTTCGGGATCGGCTTGATGGACCTCAGCTGGCGGTTACAGGGGGGTTGAACTGCCCCCGGGGCACCCCGCGCTACTCTACGTGCCGGTCCAGCAACCCATTGACCACCATTTGCAATTCGGCCACCTGAAAGGGCTTGGCCAGCAAAGGCACGCCTGGGAAGCGTTGACGGGCCTCATCACAGTTGTAGCCGGAGGCAAACGCGAAGGGAATGCCCCGTGCCTGCAACAGCTGGGCCACGGCAAAACTGGGTTCGCCATTGAGGTACACGTCCAGCAACGCAATATCGAAAGCGCCGCTTTGCGCAAGCCAGTTAGCGGCCTCAAGGGATTGAGCCACTTCAACACGCTGCTCGACCCCAACGGTCTCGAACAGGCTCTCCAGGAATAGCCCTATCAAGGCATCATCCTCCACCACCAATACCTTCAGGTGGCGAATGCGATCAGCCCAGTGGGCGCCAGATGCTTTCATAAACACACTCAGCCGCGTCCATACAAGTCACGCCAGTCGTGCTGGCGGGCTAACGCTACGGGGCCAAGCGGGATTTGTCGAGCAACCGTTGGCTCCCACCAGGAATCGCGTTTTCGCGCCAGGCTGCTATTCAACCTAAAAATAGCCAGTCGATGCAGGGAGCCATGCGCTATTGCTGTGGATTCGTCTAGCCGTCTTAGCCCTGTTTCTTCGTAGGAACCTACAAGCGCTTCTGACGACCAGGAACCTTACAAGGAGGTGATCCTCTAGTCTGAAAACCTGGCCTACTCACACGGGTTTATCTTGGAAAGCGATGAAATAACGATGGGCGCGGGTTAAGCGTGGAATCGCCAGGCCCGCTCGACCGACGATCTCACCTTCCATTTTGTCTCGGGCTTAAAGCCCAGGCCTTGGGCCACAGCCTTCGAAAGCCGGCGAATTCCGTTCTTCAGAACCTTTCCGTTTTGACATCTTTGCAACGCCGCTCTATATAGATGCAACCTTTTCAACACGCAGGGTGCACTTCATGGAATCAAGCAACCCTGGTCAGTCTCGGCAGTCGGCCACTGAACGTAAGTTCCTTACCTCTCCAAACCGTTTCGATATCCCGCCCCATCGCCTGAGCCTGGCCATCGTGCTGGCCCTCGGCAGCTTGGCCACCGCGCCGGCTAGCCAGGCGGCGGGCAGTTGTGCGGCGGGCGGCACCACGGTCATTAACAGCGCGCAAAGCCAGGGGTGCAACCTTGGCAGCGGTGCCAGCGTGAGCATCACGCCTGCCGGCGCAATTACGCCCGCCAGCGGGCCGGCGGTCAGCGTAGAGAACATCACCGCGCGGGGCATCCTCAACCAAGGCCTGCTGAGTGGCGGCGATACGGGCGTGGTCGTCCGCCAAGGCGGGCTCAGTGGCGGGCTGGTCAATGCTACCGGCGGCACCATCGTCGGCCCCTCCTCAGCGGTGTTGATCGAGAACAGCCGCATCGACGGCGGCATTGGTAACGCGGGCACCCTCACCGGCTCGTTGACCGTGCGCGACAGCCAGGTCACCGGTGGCCTGGACAACAGCGGCGGGATCGAAGCCAGCCAGGATCACGCCATTGGCCTGTTCGGCAGCACCTTGACCGGGGACCTGAAGAACAGTGCGTCCATTGAAGCCGGTACCGCCCTGCACCTGGATGCGACGCGCCTCGAAGGCTCGCTGATCAACGCGGGGGATTTGGCCGGCGGCAGCTACCCGCTGCTCGTCAGCAATGGCTCGGTCATCACCGGCAACCTGATCAACAGTGGCACGCTCTTGGGTGATACCCGCATCGTGGACAGCATGATCGAAGGGGCCTTTATCAACACCAGCACCGGGAGGCTAAGCAACAACCCGACCGCGCTGACCATCTGGAACACCACCATCGCCGGCGGGATCATCAACCACGGCACCATTAGCTCGGGCTCCGGCATCTGGCTCGACAACGATGTGCTCGGCGGCTTTCTCAACACCGGCACGTTGGACGTGAGCAGCGGCGACTTGTCCATAGACAGCACTACCATCAACGGCGATCTGGTCAACAGTGGCAGCATCGTGTCGTCCGAAGTGGGTTATGGCGATATCTCCCTTTACCGGGGCCTGGTCACTGGCGACGTGGTCAACAGCGGCAGCCTGGACGCCGGTAACGTTGGCAGCGCCATCCGGCTTTGGACTGGTCAGCGTGTCCAGGGCGATGTCATCAACACCGGCGACATCATCGGCTACACCGGCTTCGACCTGGCTAACGCCGAGGTCGATGGCGGCCTCTACAACAGCGGCGTGCTCAACGGTGTCGACCGTGACAGCCGCCGGGAAGGCATCGGCGTGTCCATCGTCGACAGTACGGTCCACGGCAGCATCGACAACAGTGGCACCCTCAAAGGCCGTGCGCAGGCGGTGGTGGTCAAAGGCTCGACACTAGGCGGCAACCTGGTCAACAGCGGCGATCTCCTCGCGGCCAAGACCGCCATCTTGCTGGAGAACAGCAGCCTTCGCGGCAGCGTGCTGAACAGCGGGGCCCTGGGCGTGGACCATGACCTCGACGTGGACATCCTCGACCCCGAAGCCAGCGCGATTACGCTACGCAACGCCAGCGCGAAGAACCTGGTAAACAGCGGCAGCATCGAGGGCAACCGCTACGGGCTCAACCTCGAAGAGAGCCATTTCATCGGCCGCATTACCAACGAGGCCGGCGGCACCCTGGCGGGGGCGGCGGGTGCCATTCGCCTGCTGGGCGGCCAGGTCGATGGCGGTATCGTCAATGCCGGCCTACTCAGCGGCGGCGATACGGCGCTGCTGCTCGATGGCACTCAGGTCACCGGCACGCTGCGCAACGCCGGAACGATCCAAGCCGGCGCCGGCGGCCGCTACGGCCTACGGCTGGCGAACGCTACCCTGGGCAGCGAATGGGTGAACAGCGGGCGCATCGCCTCCAGCGCCACCGCCGTGAGCGTCGAACAGTCCACCCTCGCCGGGCCACTGCGCAACCTGGGGGAAATCGTCGGCAACCGTGTTGGCCTGCGTATCACCGACAGCACCTTGGCCGGTGGCCTGGTCAACGCCGGCACTTTGTCGGGGCGCAGCTATGCGCTGTACGTGGACCCTTCCAGCGCCCTCGCCAACCTCTACATCGCTGGCGGCGACACGGCCCGTTTCCGGGGCGCGGTCTATGCACCCAACACCACTGCCACGCTCTACAGCAATGCCACCTACACTTTGGCGGCCCGGGACCAGTGGACGGTGGCCAGCTTGGTCAACCGCGGCACCCTGAACCTGGCCGCACCCTCGGCCCGCGCGGCCACCCCGGCCACCGTCAACGGCGACTACAGCCAGCGCGCCGGTGCGGTGCTGCGTACCCAGGTGCTGGATCAGACCCACTACGGCAAGCTAGTGGTCACCGGTACCGCCACCTTGCCCAGCAATGCCCGCTTCGACGTGGACGTGGCCAACGCCAACCAGCCGTTCAAGGTCAGCCAACTGACCGACGTCCTCAGCGCGGGCACTCTCGCCTCCAACGGCACCTTCGCCGTCAGCGGCAATTCGGCGCTGTTCGACTTCGGCGCGGTGAAGGACGGCAACACCGTGGACCTCACGCTCTCCGCCAAAGCCGCCAACGGCGTAAGCCGCGCGGCCAGCGCCGCTGGCCTGACCCAGGCCAAAGGCCTTGCGCGGGTGCTGGACGCAGAACTCGCCAAGGGCAGCGCCAGCGCCCTCACGCCCTACTTCGTCTCCGCCAGCAGCAGCGTCCAGGTCGCCAGCGCGGTGACCCAGACCTTACCGATGGGCAATGCCAGCCTGCGCGCCAGCCAGGCTGCGCTGGGCGAAATCAGCCAGGCCTTGCAAGATCGCCTGGTACCCGCTGCCGGCGAAACCCTTAGCCTGCGGCCCACAGCGAGCCTCTGGACCAAGCCTTTCACCAGCCTGGCCAGCGGCGGCCATGGCAGCAGCGGCAACAGCGGCCAGGTCATCGGCCTCGACAGCCTGGTCGCCCCCGGCCATCGCGTGGGCCTGGCCTTCGCCTACGCCAACGGCGACACCCAAGGCGATGCCCTCAGCGCCGCCCAAGACAGCCGCCTCGACCTGTGGCAATTCACCGGCTACAACGCCTACACCCTGGCGCCCGACACTGAACTGATGCTCTACGCCGGCGCTGGCCACGGCACGGTCAATGGCCAACGCAGCCTGGCCCTGGGCGGCGCCAGCGGCAAAGCCCGCGCCGAGTACGACAGCCTGGCTACCACGGTCGGCGCCAGCCTTGGCCACGCCTACACGTTGAGCGACAGCACCCGGCTGACCCCCGCCTTGCGCCTGGACTACAACCACATCCACGAAGACGCCTACCGCGAACGCGGCAGCAGCGCCGTGTCACCACTGCTGCTGGCCGTGGACGCGCGCGAGACCTACCAGCTCGTCGCCGGCCTCGACGGCCGCTTGGAGCACCGCTTCGCCGACGCCCTCGGCGGCACCGCCAGCCGCCTGCAACTAAGCCTGGGCGTGGGCTACGACCTGATCAACGACCCCGGCAGCGTCAGCGCCCGCTTCGCCAGCGCCTCTACCCAACGCTTCAACGCAACCGTCAACGAGGCAGATCCCTGGTTGATGCGCGCGGGGTTGAGTTTGGTGACGCCGCTGACAGCCAGCGGAGCGGAGTTGTCGGTGAGTTATAGCGCGCAGACGCGGAGTGACTATAACGAGGCGGCGGGGACTGTGAGGGTGGTGGTGCCGTTTTAGTAGGGCTTTGGGGCGCCCATGCCGCTGGGGGGCATGGGCGGCTCCGTCGAAGGCGCCCGTCAGTGCGGGCAGGCAGGTTGATGACGGCTGTGATTATCTGATTGATCTTGTCCAGGCCTGCCTTAGGCCTTGCGCCGTCGCTGACCATCAGCGACCGGGTTTGGCGACCCGACACGTTAGGCGCAACAGTGCAACTCTTGCGCAAGCAGGTGCCCAGGCGCACAGCTTTTGCGTGTTATGGCGGCTGTGCGTGGGAGGCCCTCGGGCCTGCCGGGGCGTAACGTCCCGGTTCGCCAACCTGCGTACAGCCGCCACTCATTCGTTTGGCGATGAAGGCTGGTGGCTCCTTTCAACGTTAGGAGCTTTATTATGTTTGCCCGTTTGGTTTTCGACGCTTTGCCCTTGGCCTTTACTTGGGCACCCTGTAGTGGTCAACAATTCCCGGACACAGAATTAAGTTTTTCTTCTGCTACAGCCGGCGGTACGAAGCCGTTGTGCTG